>JAHCLD010000037.1 GCA_026125585.1 Burkholderiales bacterium | reverse complement strand
AGCCACAACCCGCGCTCCACCGTCGGCACGGTCACCGAAATCCACGACTACCTGCGGCTGCTCTATGCCCGCATCGGCGAGCCGCATTGCCCGGAACACGGCACGCTGCTCGCCGCGCAGTCGGTGGCGCAGATGGTCGATCACGTGCTGCGGCTGCCGGAAGACAGCCGGCTGATGATCCTCGCGCCGGTCGTCAGCGACCGCAAGGGCGAACAGTCGGCGCTGATCGACGAGCTGCGGGCCCAGGGTTTCGTCCGGGTGCGCATCGACGGCAAGGTGCTCGACATCGACGCCCTGCCGGCGCTGAAAAAAAACGCCAAACACTCCATCGACGTGGTGGTCGACCGGATCAAGGTCCGCGCCGACATCCGGCAGCGGCTGGCCGAATCCTTCGAAACGGCGCTGCGCCACGGCAATGGTCGCGCGCTCGCCGTCGACATGGACAGCGGACAGGAAACCGCGTTTTCGGCGCGCCTCGCCTGCCCCGCCTGCAACCGCTCGTCGCCCGAGCTCGAGCCGCGGCTGTTTTCGTTCAACAATCCGGCGGGCGCCTGCCCGCGCTGCGACGGCCTCGGCCACATCACCTTCTTCGATCCGAAGCGCATCGCCGCATTCCCGGAACTGTCGCTCGCCTCCGGCGCGATCAAGGGCTGGGACCGCCGCAACCAGTTCTACTTCCAGATGCTGCAGGGACTGGCCGAGCACTACGGTTTCGACATCGAGACGCCGTTCGGCGAACTGCCGGAAAACGTGCGCCATGCCGTGCTGCACGGTTCGGGCAGCACCCAGATCCGTTTCACCTATACCGGCGAACGCGGCAAATCGTACGTCCGCGAACACGCTTTCGAGGGCGTGATCACCAACCTGGAGCGGCGTCACCGCGAAACCGATTCGCCGGTCGTGCGCGAGGAACTGGCGAAGTACCTGAACACGCAGACCTGCCCCGACTGCGAGGGCACCCGGCTGCGGCTGGAAGCGCGGCACGTGATGGTTTCCGGGCAGCCGATCTACGCGCTGTCGGCGCTGCAGCTCGGCCGCGCGCTACGGTTCTTCGAGCAGTTGTCGCTGACCGGCGCGAAGCAGGCCATCGCCGACAAGATCGCCGGCGAGATCCGCAGCCGCCTGCGTTTCCTGGTCGACGTCGGCCTCGACTACCTGTCGCTCGACCGCTCGGCCGACACGCTGTCCGGCGGCGAGGCGCAGCGCATCCGGCTGGCGAGCCAGATCGGCTCGGGGCTGACCGGCGTGATGTACGTGCTCGACGAGCCGTCCATCGGCCTGCACCAGCGCGACAACACGCGCCTGCTGGGCATGCTCAGGCGGCTGCGCGACATCGGCAATTCGGTCATCGTCGTCGAACACGACCAGGACGCCATCATGAGCGCCGACCACGTCGTCGACATGGGGCTCGGCGCCGGCGAGCACGGCGGCCGCGTGATCGCGCAGGGCGCGCCGGCCGACATCAGCATCAATCCCGAATCGCTGACCGGCCAGTACCTGTCGGGGCGGCGCCGCATCGACGTGCCCGCGCTGCGCCACCGCGCCAACCCGCAGCGGCAACTGGTTATCCGCGGCGCCTCGGGCAACAACCTGAAGGACGTCGGCGTCAGCATCCCGGTCGGGCTGCTGACCTGCGTCACCGGCGTCTCCGGCTCCGGCAAGTCGACGCTGGTCAACGACACGCTGTACCTGTCGGTGGCCCGCGAGCTCCACGGCAGCAACGTCGAGCCGGCGCCCTGCGCCACGATCGAGGGCATCGAGTTTTTCGACAAGGTCGTCAACGTCGACCAAAGCCCGATCGGCCGCACGCCGCGGTCGAACCCGGCCACCTACACCGGGCTGTTCACGCCGATCCGCGACCTGTTCGCCGGCGTGCCGGAAGCCCGCGCGCGCGGCTACGGCGCCGGGCGCTTCTCGTTCAACGTCAAGGGCGGGCGCTGCGAATCCTGCCAGGGCGACGGCGTGCTCAAGGTCGAAATGCATTTCCTGCCGGACGTCTATGTTCCCTGCGACGTCTGCCGTGGCATGCGCTACAACCGCGAAACCCTGGACATCCGCTACAAGGGCAAGACCGTCCATGACGTGCTGGCCATGACTGTGGAACAGGCCCTGGAGTTTTTTGCGGCCGTTCCGGCCATCGCCCGCAAGCTGCAGACCATGATGGACGTGGGCCTCGGCTACATCACGCTGGGCCAGAGTGCGACCACGCTGTCGGGCGGCGAGGCGCAGCGCGTCAAGCTCGCGCTGGAACTGTCCAAGCGCGACACCGGGCGCACGCTGTACATTCTCGACGAGCCGACGACGGGGCTGCATTTCCACGACATCGACCTGCTGCTGCGCGTGCTGCACCGGCTGCGCGACCACGGCAACACCATCGTCGTCATCGAGCACAATCTCGACGTGATCAAGACCGCGGACTGGGTCGTCGACCTCGGTCCGGAGGGCGGCGACGGCGGCGGGCGCATCATCATCGAGGGGCCGCCGGAAGCCATCGCGGCCTGCGCCGACAGCCACACCGGCGCCCATCTCAAACCGGTGCTGCCATGAATCCCGCGCAGGCACGCCGGATGCTCGAGGAGAGTTACGCGGCCGCGCTGGCGGCGGCCGACCCGCTGCGCATCGTCCCGGCCCATCTGCCCGCGCCGCCGCAAGGCCGGACGCTGGTCGTCGGCGCCGGCAAGGCGGCGGCGGCGATGGCGCTGGCCGTCGAACGGCACTGGCCCGCCGCGGCGCCGCTGGAAGGACTGGTCATCACGCGTTACCGGCACGGCCTGCCAACCGGCCGCATCGCGGTAATCGAAGCGGGGCATCCGGTGCCGGACGCGGCCGGCGAGCAGGCGGCGGCGGACATCCTGCGCCGGGCCGGAACGCTCACCGCACAGGACCTGCTGCTGGTGCTGGTCTCCGGCGGCGGCTCCAGCCTGCTGTCGCTGCCGGCCGAAGGCATCGCGATGGCGGATCTGAAGGAAGTCACCCGCCGGCTTCTGCGCTCCGGCGCGCCGATCCAGGACATGAACACGGTGCGCAAGCACCTGTCGGCGATCCAGGGCGGACGCCTGGCCGCGGCATCGCGCGCGCCGGTCCATGCGCTGGTGATCTCCGACGTCACCGGGGACGATCCGACGCACATCGCCTCCGGCCCCTGCGCGCCCGATCCCACGACGTTCGCGGATGCCCTCGCGGTGCTCGACCGTTACGGCGTCGAAGCGCCGGCGGCCGTTGCCGCGCATCTCGCCGGCGGTGCGCGCGGCGCAATCGCGGAGACCCCGAAGCCCGGCGACCGCGTATTCGCGAACACCGAAAACCGGGTGATCGCCACGGCCGGCCGGTCGCTGCAGGCCGCGGCGGACTATTTCCGCGGCCGGGGCATCACGCCCGCCGTGCTCGGCGATTCGGTGACCGGGGAGGCGCGGGAGGTCGCCAAGGTCTACGCCGCGCTGGCGCGGCAGGTCCGGCAGCACGGCTCGCCGTGGGCCGCGCCGGTCGCGCTGATTTCCGGCGGGGAATGCACGGTCACGGTCCGCGGCCAGGGACGCGGCGGCCGCTGCGCGGAGTTCCTGCTGTCGCTGGCCGTGGAGCTCGACGGGATGCCCGGCATCCACGCGCTGGCCTGCGATACCGACGGCATCGACGGCTCCGAGGACAACGCCGGCGCGATGCTGGACCCGGACATACTGCAACGCGCCCAGCGCCGGCAGCTCGACCCGGCATCGCTGCTGCAACAGAACGATGCCTACCGCTTTTTCGAGGCCACCGGCGACCTCGTCGTGACCGGTCCCACGCGCACCAACGTCAACGACTACCGCGTCATCTTGGTGGCCTGAATCGGGAAAATATATAAGTATTTGATTTTAAAATATTTTTTATATTCCGCGGCACCGCATCGCCGCAACAAAAAGCCGGGCATCGCCCGGCTTTTTGATTCACCACCGGCCGAAGCCGCTCAGGCCGCGGCTTCCGGCTTGGTCTCTGCCGCTTCCGGACGGTCGAGCAGTTCGACATAGGCCATCGGCGCATTGTCGCCCTTGCGGAATCCGAACTTCAGGATGCGCAGGTAGCCGCCGTTGCGCTTGGCGTAGCGCGGACCCAGCAGTTCGAACAGCTTGACCACGTTTTCGCGATCACGCAGGCGGTCGAACGCCAGGCGGCGGTTGGCCAGCGTGGGCTTCTTGCCCAGCGTGATGATCGGTTCGACGACGCGCCGCAACTCCTTGGCCTTGGGCAGCGTGGTTTTGATCGCCTCATGGCGCAGCAGCGAATTCGCCATGTTGCGCAGCATCGCCAGGCGATGGCTGCTGGTGCGATTGAGTTTCCTTAACCCGTGACGATGACGCATGATGCCCTCTTAAACCTTTTCGAGGCCGGCAGGCGGCCAGTTTTCCAGCTTCATCCCCAGCGTGAGTCCGCGGGAGGCCAGCACTTCCTTGATCTCGTTCAGCGACTTGCGGCCCAGATTCGGGGTCTTCAGCAGTTCCGTTTCGGTGCGCTGGATCAGGTCGCCGATGTAGTAGATGTTCTCCGCCTTCAGGCAGTTGGCCGAACGGACCGTGAGTTCCAGATCGTCGACCGGGCGCAGCAGGACCGGATCGATCTGCGTCGCCTTCTTCTCCTCGATCAGCGCCGGCGTGCCCTTCAGGTCGGCGAAGACCGACAACTGCTCGACCAGCACGCGGGCGGCGTAACGCACCGCCTCTTCCGGATCGATGGCGCCGTTGGTTTCGATGTCGATCACCAGCTTGTCGAGGTCGGTGCGCTGTTCAACGCGCGCCGATTCCACCGCGTAGCTGACGCGGCGCACCGGGCCGTAGGACGCATCCAGCATCAGGCCGCCGACGCTGCGGGTGTCTTCCGTGCCGCGGCGGGTCACGGCCGCCACGTAGCCGCGGCCCTTCTCGACCTTGATCTGCACGTCGAGCTTGCCGCCGGCGGTCAGATGAGCGATGACGTGATCCGGATTGACGATCTCGACGTCGTGCATCGGCTCGATGTCGGCCGCGGTCACGACGCCCTCGCCCGCCTTCTTCAGCGTCAGGATCGCCTCGTCGCGGTTGTGCAGGCGGAACACGATGCCCTTCAGGTTGAGCAGGATGTCGACCACGTCCTCCTGGACGCCGTCGATCGTGGAGTATTCGTGCAGGACACCAGCGATCTTGACCTCGGTCGCGGCGTAGCCGGGCATCGAGGACAGCAGCGTGCGGCGCAGGGCGTTGCCGAGCGTGTGGCCATAGCCCCGCTCGAACGGCTCCATCGTGACCTTGGCATGGAACGGCGACACGGCCTGCACATCGATGATCCGAGGCTTGAGAAAAGCGCTGCTGGACATGACTGGTCTACCTCTCGCAGATTATTTCGAGTACAGCTCGACGATGAGCGACTCGTTGATGGTTGAGGGCATTTCCGAGCGCTGCGGGCGCGCCTTGAAAGTGCCTTTCAGCGCCTTCGCATCCGCCTCGATCCACTCCGGATAGCCGCGCGATTCCGCAGCCTCCGCCGCCCCCTTGATGCGCAGCTGCGCTTTCGCGGTCTGCGCCACCTCGACGACGTCGCCCGGCCGGCACTGGTACGACGGGATGTTCACCCGCCTGCCGTTGACGAGGATGCCGTTATGGCGCACCACCTGCCGCGCTTCCGTGCGCGAAGCGCCGAAGCCCATGCGGTAGGCGACGCTGTCCAGCCTGCTTTCGAGGTTCTGCAGCAGCGCCTCGCCGGTCACGCCCTTGCTGCTGGCTGCGTCCTTGTAGGTCCGGCGGAACTGCCCTTCGAGGATGCCGTAGATGCGGCGAACCTTCTGCTTCTCGCGGAGCTGCACGCCGTAGCCCGAAAGGCGGGTGTTCTTCTGGCCGTGCTGGCCCGGCGGATAGCTGCGGCGCTCGATCGCGCATTTATCCGTGAAACATTTCTCTCCCTTGAGGAAGAGTTTCTCGCCTTCGCGACGGCACTGCCGGCACTTTGCATCGAGATTCCTGGCCACTGTGGGATCTCCTTAAATTCGGCGCTTCTTCGGCGGACGGCAGCCGTTGTGCGGCACGGGCGTCACGTCGGAGATGCTGGTGATCTTGAAACCTACGGCATTCAGGGCACGCACCGCGGACTCGCGTCCCGGGCCCGGGCCCTTAATCAGAACCTCGATGTTCTTGACGCCGCATTCCTGGGCAAGGCGCCCCGCCTTCTCGGCGGCGATCTGCGCGGCGAACGGGGTCGATTTGCGCGAGCCCTTGAAGCCGTTGCTGCCCGAAGTCGCCCAGGCCAGCGCGTTGCCTTGGCGGTCGGTGATGGTGACGATGGTGTTGTTGAACGACGCGTGCACGTGGGCCACGCCCTCGGCGACGTTCTTCTTGACCTTCTTGCGAACCCTGGTGCTTGCCTTAGCCATATATGGTCACTCTCGATTACGCGGCAGGCCGCTGGATTTTGACCGCCGCCTTGCGCGGGCCCTTGCGCGTGCGCGCATTGGTGCGCGTGCGCTGGCCGCGCATCGGCAGCCCGGCGCGGTGGCGCTTGCCGCGCCAGGTGCCGAGGTCCATCAGCCGCTTGATGTTCATGGATATTTCACGCCGCAGATCGCCCTCGGTCGTGAACTTGGCCACCTGCTCGCGCAGCTTGTCCATGTCCGAATCGGACAGATCCTTGATCTTGGTCGCGGTGTTGATGCCGGCTGCAGCGCAGATCGCGCGCGCGCGGCTGCGGCCGATGCCGTAAATCGCCGTCAGCGCGACTTCGGCGTGCTGATGATTTGCTATGTTGACGCCACCTATGCGGGCCATCTGTCACCCCACCAATGAAAAACCCGAAATTATAACTTCTGACACGTCCATGTTCAACGAACGATCAACCCTGGCGCTGCTTGTGGCGCGGATCCTTGCAGATCACGCGAACCACGCCATTGCGCTTCACAACCTTGCAATTGCGGCACATGCGCTTCACCGATGCCTGTACTTTCATGTCACACCTCTTTCGCTTGCAGCCTATTTCGCCCGGAAAACAATCCGACCCTTGGTCAAATCGTAGGGCGTCAATTCAACCGTCACCTTGTCCCCGGGAAGAATGCGGATGTAATGCATGCGCATTTTTCCCGAGATATGGCCGAGCACTATATGGCCATTTTCCAACTTCACCCTGAACGTCGCGTTCGGCAGGGTTTCAACAATCTCGCCCTGCATCTGTATCGTGTCTTCTTTCGCCATTTACCGCGTCGGAAACACACCGCCCTTGAAGTTTGCCTTCTTCAACAGGCTTTCATACTGATGCGACATCACGTAAGCCTGCACCTGCGCCATGAAATCCAGGGTTACCACGACAATGATCAGCAACGACGTCCCGCCGAAATAGAACGGCACGTTTTTCCAGACGATCAGCAGCTCGGGCACTAGGCAGACCAGGGTGACATACAGGGCGCCGGCCAGCGTCAGGCGCATCGTCACCTTTTCCACGTACCGGGCGGTCTGCTCACCGGGCCGTATGCCCGGCACGAACGCGCCGCTCTTCTTCAGGTTTTCCGCCGTCTCCTTCGGGTTGAACACCAGCGCCGTGTAGAAAAAGCAGAAGAATATGATCGCGGCGGCGTAGAACAGCGTGTAGACCGGCTGCCCCGGATGCAGCACCGCGGCGACATTTTTCAGCCAGAGCATGCCCTCGTTTTCGCCCAGCCAGCCGGCCACCGTGCCCGGGAACAGGATGATGCTCGACGCGAAAATCGGCGGGATCACGCCCGACATGTTCAGTTTCAGCGGCAGGTGCGACGACTGCCCGCCGTAGACCTTGCGGCCGACCTGGCGCTTGGCATAGTTGACCAGGATCTTGCGCTGGCCCTTCTCGACAAAACAGACGAAGGCGGTGACCGCGACCACCAGCACGAAAATGAACAGCACGAACGGGATCGAGAACGCGCCGGTGCGCGCAAGCTCCAGCGTGCCGCCGACGGCCTGCGGGAAGCCCGAGGCGATGCCGGCGAAGATGATCAGCGAAATGCCGTTGCCGATGCCGCGCTCGGTGATCTGCTCGCCCAGCCACATCAGGAACATGGTGCCGCTGACCAGCGTGATCATCGCAGTCATCCGGAACATCAGGCCGGGATCCACCGCGACCTTTTGCTGCTCGAAAGCAATCGCAATGGCCATGCCCTGGACGATCGCCAGCGCAGCCGTGCCGTAACGGGTGTACTGCGTGATCTTGCGACGCCCGGATTCGCCCTCTTTTTTCAGCGCTTCCAGGGTCGGCGACACCACGGTCATCAGCTGCATGATGATCGATGCCGAGATGTAAGGCATGATGCCCAGCGTGAAAATCGAGAAACGCGACAGCGCGCCGCCCGAGAACATGTTGAACATGTCGAGGATGCCGCCGCGCTGCGAACGGAACAGTTCCGCCAGCTGCGCCTGATCGATGCCGGGCACGGGGATGTACGACCCGATGCGGAACACGACCAGCGCGCCCAGCAGGAAAAGCAGGCGACGCTTCAGGTCACCGAACTTTCCTGCTCCCGACAGTGCGGAACCAACGGCCAAAACTCAGCTCCCGGCCTTTTCCGCGGGCTGCTCGACGCTGCCCCCGGCTTTCTCAATGGCAGCGCGCGCACCCTTGGTGGCCAGCAATCCCTTCAGGGCGACCTTGCGCTGGATTTCTCCGGCCAGAATGACCTTGGCGCGCGACGCCAGGCGCGGCACCGCACCCGCTTTTTTCAGGGTCTCGAGGTCGATGGTGTCCGCCGCGATCTTCTGCAGCGTGTCCAGACGCACTTCCGCGGTGTCTCCGGCGGCAAGCGACCGGAAGCCGCGCTTCGGCAGACGGCGATGCAGCGGCATCTGGCCGCCCTCGAAACCGACCTTGTGAAAGCCGCCGGCACGGGCCTTCTGGCCCTTGTGGCCGCGCCCCGCAGTCTTGCCCAGTCCGCAGCCGATGCCGCGACCGACGCGCTTTTTGCCATGCTTGGCACCGGCAGCCGGCTTGATCTTGTTCAGTTTCATTTATCCCTCGCAACGAACGAGATAGGCGACCTTGTTGATCATGCCGCGCACCGCAGGCGTGTCAACGAGTTCGACCGAGTGATTCAGGCGGCGCAGGCCCAGACCGCGTATCGAAGCGCGATGTTCGGGCCGGGTGCCGATCAGGCTGCGCACCAGCGTCACCTTGACGGTCTTGCCTGCGGCTTTGTCAGTTTGCGTCTTGGCCATGATCAACCCAGCAGTTCTTCCACCGACTTGCCGCGCTTGGCGGCGATTTCGGCAGGCGTGTTCATTTCGGTCAGCCCGTTGATCGTCGCGCGGACGATGTTGTAGGGATTGGTCGAGCCGATGCATTTCGCCAGGATGTTGGCAACGCCCATCACTTCCAGCACCGCGCGAACCGGACCGCCGGCGATGATGCCCGTGCCCTCGGACGCGGGCTGCATGTACACCTTCGATGCGCCGTGGCGACCCATGACGGCATGCTGCAGCGTCCCGTCCTTCAACTGGACCTTGACCATCTTGCGGCGCGCCTCTTCCATGGCCTTCTGCACGGCGACCGGCACTTCGCGCGCCTTGCCCTTGCCCATGCCGATGCCGCCGTCGCCGTCGCCGACCACCGTCAGCGCCGCAAAACCCAGCACCCGGCCGCCCTTGACGACCTTGGTCACCCGGTTGATCGCGACCATCTTTTCGCGCAGCCCGTCGCCACGCTCTTCGCCGGTCTGCATTTTTCCCGCTTGCATTTTCGCCATGCGCCGCTCCGTCAGAACTTGAGACCGGCTTCACGCGCGGCTTCCGCCAGCGCCTTCACACGGCCGTGATATTTGTAACCGGAGCGGTCGAAAGCTACCTTTTCCACACCGGCCTGCTTGGCCCTCTCGGCGATGCGCTTGCCGATCACCGCAGCCGCAGCCGCGCTGCCGCCTTTCGGATTCGCGGCCCGCATTTCCTTTTCCACGGTCGAAGCGCTCGCGAGCACCTTCGATCCGCTGGCATCGATGACCTGGGCGTAAATATGGCCGTTGGAGCGGTAAACGGTAAGCCGCACCGCCTTGAGTTCCGCAATCTTGGCCCGGGTGCTGCGCGCACGCCGGAGACGCTCTGTTTTCTTTTCAAACATGATCTGTCCGCCTACTTCTTCTTCGTTTCCTTGAGCACGATGCGCTCATCGGCATAACGCACGCCCTTGCCCTTGTAGGGCTCCGGCGGCCGGTAATTCCGGACGTCAGCCGCAACCTGCCCGACAAGCTGCCTGTCCGCGCCCTTGATGATGATTTCCGTCTGCGTCGGGGTTTCAGCCTTGACACCCTTCGGCAACTGGTGGACGACGGGGTGCGAAAAACCCAGCGTCAGGTTGAGCTTGTCGCCCTGCGCCTGCGCGCGGTATCCGACGCCGACAAGATTCAGCTTTTTCTCGAATCCCTTGCTCACGCCGTGCACCATGTTGGCGACGAGGGCCCGCAACGTGCCGCTGATTGCGTTGGCCTGGCTGGAATCCTCGTTCAGCCTGATTTCAAGGCGCTTCTCGATCTTCTCGATGCGCACATTGGGGGAAATCGGCTGCTCCAGGGTGCCAAGCGGCCCCTTGACCGAAATACGGTCGGCGGCAATCGTCACTTCCACTTTTTCCGGCAGCTCGACCGGGCTTTTTCCGACTCTGGACATGGCTGCTCTCCGTTACGCCACGATGCAGAGCACTTCGCCGCCGATGCCCATGCCCCGCGCCTTGCGATCGGTCATCACCCCCTTGGAGGTGGACACGATGGCGACGCCGAGGCCGTTCATCACACGGGGAATGTCACGGCTGGGTTTGTAGATGCGCAGGCCGGGGCGGCTGACGCGCTCGATTTTCTCGATCACCGGGGAGCCGGCGTAGTACTTGAGGCTGACCTCGAGCTCCGGCTTGGACGATTCGCCGCGCACGGCGAAATCCTCGATGTAGCCTTCGTCCTTCAGCACCTTGGCGATCGCCACCTTGAGCTTGCTCGAAGGCATCGACACGGACTCCTTTTCCGCCTGCTGTGCATTGCGGATGCGGGTCAGCATGTCGGAAACTGGATCATTCATGCTCATGCAAAATTCTCCTGCGGCCTGTCTTACCAGCTAGCCTTGATTACGCCCGGGATTTCTCCGCGCATGGCAATTTCGCGCAGCTTTCCCCGGGCCAGCCCAAACTTGCGGTACACCCCGCGCGGGCGGCCGGTCAGCGCGCAACGGTTGCGCAACCGGACGGAACTCGCGTTCCGCGGCAGCTTCTGCAGCTTCAGGCGGGCCTCGTAACGATCTTCCGGTGCGAGTTTCTGATCGTCGATGAGGGCCTGCAGCTCCGCGCGCTTGGCCGCGAATTTCTTCACGGTCTTGCGGCGCTTCTGCTCACGATTGATCAATGCAAGCTTGGACATACGGTTTTCCTCAGTTCCGGAAAGGAAATTTGAACGCCGACAGCAAGGCCCGTGCTTCATCATCGGTCTTTGCGGTCGTTGAGATCGTGATGTTCAGACCGCGCAGCGCGTCGATCTTGTCATACTCGATCTCGGGAAAAATGATCTGCTCCTTGACGCCCATGTTGTAGTTGCCGCGGCCGTCAAAGCTGCGCCCGGAAATGCCGCGGAAATCGCGGACCCGGGGAAGCGCGATGTTGACCAGGCGGTCAAGAAACTCGTACATGCGCGCGCCGCGCAGCGTCACCTTGCAGCCGACCGGATAACCTTCGCGGATCTTGAAGTTCGCGATCGCCTTGCGCGATTTGGTGACCAGCGGTTTCTGGCCAGCGATCTTGGTCATGTCGCCAACGGCATTGTCCATGATCTTCTTGTCGGCCACGGCCTCGCCCACCCCCATGTTGAGGACGATCTTCTCGATCCGCGGAACCTGCATCGGGCTGGTGTAACCGAATTTCTTGGTCAACTCGGCGGCAACCGTTTCCTTGTAGAAGATGCCCAGGCGCGCCGGAGCGGCGGGACGGGCAGGCTTGCCCTGCTTGGGTGCCGCGCCCGCGACTGCGGCGGACTTGGGCTCCTTCGCAGCCTTCTTGGCCGGAGCGACAGCCTTCGTTTCCTTGGCCGGCTTTGCTTTTTTGCTGTCTTTGTCGGTGCTCATACATCAACCACTTCGCCGTTGGACTTGAAAAACCGGACGCGACGCCCGTCTTCCAGCTGCCGGATGCCGATCCGGTCGGCCTTCTTGGTGACCGGATTGAACAGGGCCACGTTCGACACGTGGATCGGCATCTCCTTGTCGATGATCCCGCCCGTGGTTCCCTTGGCGGGATTCGGACGCTGGTGCTTTTTCACGCGGTTGATGCCTTCGACGAGCAGATGCTCGTCATCGACAATCCGCAGAACGGTGCCGCGCTTGCTGCGGTCACGGCCGGTAAGGACGACCACGTCGTCGCCTTTTCTGATTTTGCGCATATGCGTATATCGTCCTCTACAACACTTCCGGGGCCAGGGAAACGATCTTCATGAATCGCTCGGTGCGCAGTTCCCGGGTCACAGGCCCGAAAATCCGGGTGCCGATCGGCTCCAGTTTCTGATTGAGCAGCACGGCGGCATTGCCGTCGAACTTGAGCAATGAGCCGTCGTTGCGGCGCACGCCCTTGGCGGTGCGCACCACCACGGCGTTGTAAACCTCACCCTTTTTCACACGCCCGCGCGGCGCGGCATCCTTGATGCTGACCTTGATGACGTCGCCGATGCCCGCGTAACGGCGCTTGGAGCCGCCGAGAACCTTGATGCACATGACGGCACGCGCACCGGTGTTGTCCGCAACATCCAGTATGGATTGCATCTGAATCATGATTTTTCCTGCTTATCTTTCCCCAACTTGACCCCCCACCTGCGGAAGGCCAGTCTTGGAGCCCGTTCGGGCATGGTTTCGCCGGCCGGAGGCGGCGAAAAATACAGCCGAGCAGTATATTACCTGCCCACCAAAAACACAAGATCTTTCAAACGCCCCGCGACTTTTCGACGAGCTTGATCACCCGCCAGGCCTTGGTTTTGGCCAGCGGACGGCATTCCTCGATCAGCACGGTGTCGCCTTCCCGATATTCGTCGTTGGCGTCATGCGCGTGGTACTTCTTGGAACGGGTGATGATCTTGCCGAGCAGGGGATGCTTCACGCGCCGCTCGACCAGAACCGTCACCGTCTTGTCCATCTTGTCGCTGACCACGCGCCCCGTCAGCGTCCGTTTGTTAGCTTCAGTCATGTTGATCCCTGCCCGTTATGCCTTGGTTCCCAGCACCGTGCGGACGCGCGCAATGTCACGGCGCACCTTGCGGAGCTGGCTGGTGTTCGACAACTGCTGCGTCGCCTTCTGCATGCGCAGGGAAAACTGCGCCTTGAGCAGGGATTCCAGTTCCTTGCGCAGATCTTCGGGGGATTTGCCCCGCAGCTCACTAGCTTTCATGGATCAACCTCCCACCAAGCGGTGGACAAACGTCGTTGCGATGGGCAGCTTGGCCGCGGCAAGGCGGAACGCCTCCTTGGCGATGACCTCGTTCACGCCATCCATTTCGTACAAAACCTTGCCGGGCTGGATTTCGGCGACCCAGTACTCCGGATTCCCCTTGCCATTGCCCATGCGGACCTCGGCGGGTTTGCGGGAAATCGGCTTGTCCGGAAAAATGCGGATCCAGATGCGGCCGCCACGCTTGATGTGGCGGGTCATGGCCCGGCGTGCCGCCTCGATCTGGCGGGCGGTCAGCCGGCCCCGGCCGATGGCCTTCAGGCCGTACTCGCCAAAGCTCACCTTGTTGCCGCGGGTCGCAACGCCGGTATTCCGGCCTTTTTGCTCCTTGCGGTATTTACGCCTGGCTGGCTGTAGCACGTTTTGCTCCTGTTTTTGCAGTTGTACGACGCGGCTTGCGTGCCGGCGCGGGCGCGGGCTCCTCGGCCGGTGCGGCCGGGGCGAGCCCCGGATGTTCGTGCTTGCCGATCACTTCGCCCTTGAAGACCCAGACCTTGACGCCGATGACGCCGTAGCTGGTCTTGGCCTCGGAAAATCCGTAGTCGATATCGGCGCGCAGCGTGTGCAGCGGCACACGGCCTTCGCGATACCACTCGGTGCGTGCGATCTCGATGCCGTTGAGGCGTCCCGCGCTCATGATCTTGATGCCCTGCGCGCCAAGGCGCATGGCATTGGTGATCGCGCGCTTCATCGCGCGACGGAACATGATGCGCTTCTGCAGCTGCTGAACGATGGAATCGGCGATCAGCTGTGCATCCAGCTCGGGCTTGCGCACTTCCTCGATGTTGACGTGCACCGGCACGCCCAGCATCTTCTGCAAATCGCCCTTCAGGCGCTCGATATCCTCGCCCTTCTTGCCGATCACCATGCCGGGACGGGCGCTGAAAACGGTGATGCGGGCGTTTTTCGCGGGACGCTCGATGACCACGCGCGATACCGCAGCCTGCGCCAGCCGCTCCTTCAGGTAGTCGCGGACCTTGATGTCCTCGAGCAGCATGCCGGCAAAGTTCTTGTTGTTGGCGTACCAGCGCGAGGCCCAGTTGCGGTTGAAGGCGAGGCGAAAGCCAATCGGATGAATTTTCTGACCCATGCTTACTTCCTTCCGTCGCCGACAGTGACGTAAACGTGGCACGTCGGCTTCAAAATGCGTACGCCCCGGCCCTTGGCTCGCGCCGAGAAGCGCTTCATGACGGGTCCCTTTTCCACATAAATGCTCGTGACCTTGAGTTCGTCGATGTCCGCGCCGTCGTTGTGCTCCGCGTTGGCAATTGCGGACTCGAGCACCTTGCGGATGATCACGGCGCCCTTCTTGGGCGAGAAACTCAGTATGTTCAGCGCGCTCTCGACGGTCTTGCCGCGGATCAGATCCGCGACAAGCCGCCCTTTCTGGGGCGAGAGCCTGACGCCTTGCAGTTTGGCTGTCGTATTCATGTCGATTTACCTTACTTGGCCGCCGGGGTCGGGGAGGCCTTCTTGTCGCCGGATGCGCCTCCGGACTTGGAATGCCCCTTGAAAACCCGGGTATGGGCAAATTCGCCCAGCTTGTGCCCGACCATGTTTTCCGTCACATAGACGGGGACATGCTGCTTGCCGTTATGCACGGCAATCGTCAGTCCGACAAAATCCGGCAGTATCGTGGAACGGCGCGACCAGGTCTTGATGGGGCGCTTGTCTGAACCGGCGCGCGCAGTCTCCACCTTCTGCATCAGGTGATGGTCTACAAACGGGCCTTTTTTGATGGAACGTGACATCTCTACCCCTTACGCCGTGGCTTTCGCATTGCGGCGACGAATGATCATCCCGCTGGTGCGTTTGTTTTTCCGCGTCTTGTAACCTTTGCACATGACGCCCCAAGGGCTGACCGGCGCCTGGGCGGCAGCCGTCCGGCCTTCGCCACCGCCGTGCGGGTGATCGATCGGATTCATCGCAACGCCGCGCACCGTCGGACGAATGCCGCGCCAACGGACGCGTCCTGCCTTGCCGATCGATTCCAGCGAATGCTCTTCATTGCCGACTTCGCCGACCGTGGCGCGGCAGTTCACATGCACCTTGCGGATCTCGCCGGAGCGAAGCCGCAGTTGGGCATATTCCCCTTCGCGCGCCAGGAGCTGCACCGAAGTGCCGGCCGCGCGCGCGATCTGCGCACCCTTGCCGGGCAGCATTTCCACGCAGCAGATGGTGGTGCCGACGGGGATGTTCCGCAGCGGCAGGGCATTGCCGGGCTTGATCGGGGCCTCGGGTCCGGAGACGACCTGCATGCCTGCCGCCATTCCGCGCGTTGCAATCACGTAACGGCGCTCGCCGTCGGCGTAACACAGTAACGCAAGATGGGCGCTGCGGTTCGGATCGTATTCGATGCGCTCCACCTTCGCCGGGATGACGTCCTTCGCGCGCTTGAAATCCACGGTGCGGTAATGCTGCTTGTGCCCGCCCCCCTTGTGCCTCATGGTGACGCGGCCGTGCGCATTGCGCCCGGCCGTCTTGGACTGGCGCTCCACGAGATTTGCAACCGGCTTGCCCTTGTGCAGGCCCGGAGTGACGACCTTGACCAGGCCGCGACGGCCCGGAGAAGTCGGTTTGACTTTGATCAGCATTACTTCACCTCCCCTTCAGCAAAGGTGATTTCCTGTCCCGGTTTGACCGACACATAGGCTTTTTTCCAGGAACTGCGACGGCCGGTAAACTTGCCGAAGCGCTTTTCCTTTCCGCGGACATTGACGATGCGGACGCTCAGGATGTCGAGCTTTTCGTCCTTCTTGCCGAACATTTCCTGCACCGCGGCCTTGATTTCGGGTTTGGTCGCATCGCGCGCCACCCGGAAGACCACCTGGTTGTTTTTCTCGCCGACATGGGTGCTCTTCTCCGAAATCACCGGAGCGAGCAGAACCTGGGCCAGCCGTTCAGTACTGAATGCGCTCATGCCAGCAACTCCTCAATCTTGCCGACGGCGCCCTTGGTCATCAGCACCTTGCCGTGACGGATCAGGCTGACCGGATCGGCATGGCCAACCTCGACCACCATGACGTTCGGCAGGTTGCGTGACGACAGCCGGAGGTTGTCGTCGAGGCTGTCAGTGATGATCAACACGCTGTCCATGCCCATGCCCTGCAGCTTTTGCGCAAGCAGCTTGGTTTTGGGCGCGTCAACAGTGAAATTTTCGACAACGGCGAGGCGCTCCTCGCGGGCCAGTTGCGACAGGATCGCCAGCATGCCCGCACGGTACATCTTGCGGTTCAGCTTGTGCGAATAGTTCTCGTCGGGCGAATTCGGGAAAATGCGCCCGCCGCCGCGCCACAGCGGACTGGAAGTCATGCCGGCGCGGGCACGCCCGGTGCCCTTCTGCCGCCACGGCTTCTTGGTCGAGTGCTTGACGGTGCCACGGTCCTTCTGCGCCCTGTTGGCCAGCCGTGCATTGGCGAGATAGGCCGTGACCACCTGGTGCACCAGCGCCTCGTTATATTCGCGGCCGAATGCCGCATCCGAGGCCGCCAGCTTGGCGGTCGGCTTGCCTTGTTCGTTGATTACGTTGAGTTCCATGCTCATCGCCCTTACTTCGCCGCGGCGGCCTTGCCGCCCTGTTTGACCGTTGCGGCACGGCGGGCACGAATGGCAGGCCTCACCATGACGTCACCGCCGCGGGAACCGGGAACCGCACCGCGGATCAGCAGCAGATTGCGTTCCGCATCGATGCGCACGATCTCCAGCGATTGCTCCGTACGCCTCACCGCACCCATATGACCGGCCATTTTCTTGCCCGGAAACACGCGGCCGGGATCCTGCGCCATGCCGATCGAACCCGGCTTGTTGTGCGACACCGAGTTGCCGTGGCTGGCGCGGTTCGAGGAGAAATTGTGACGCTTGATGACGCCGGCGAAACCCTTGCCCTGCGACACGCCGGTGACATCGACGTATTGCCCGACTTCGAACAAGGTCGCCGCCAGCGTGGTGCCAACCTTCATTTCGGCCAGTTTTTCCGGAGCCACGGGAAACTCCCGCAACACCTGCCCGGCTTCGACACCGGCCTTGGCGAAGTGGCCCGCGGCCGGCTTGCGCACGCGCGATGCCCGGCGCTTGCCGAAAGCGATCTGCACGGCGGCGTAACCGTCCGTTTCAGGGGTTTTGATTTGCGAAACGCGGTTGTTCGACACGTCGACGACGGTCACCGGAATGGTGTCACCGTCGTCGGTGAATATCCGCGTCATGCCGACTTTGCGGCCGACTAGACCTAAGTTCATGTTTTAATTACCTTTTTTAAAAAGGCGCCGACTACAATTGGCCGGCACTTCCATTTAGCAAAACTAGGCACCCAAGGTGCCCGTTACTGCATTACAACTTGATTTCCACGTCCACACCGGCAGGCAGATCGAGCTTCATCAGCGCATCCACCGTCTTGTCGGTCGGATCAATGATGTCCATCAGCCGCAGGTGGCTGCGAATCTCCAGCTGCTCGCGCGAGGTCTTGTTGACATGCGGCGAACGCAGCAGATCGAAGCGCTGTTTGCGCGTCGGCAACGGGATGGGACCCTTGACCACGGCGCCGGTGCGCTTGGCGGTATCCACGATTTCGAGCGCCGACTGGTCGATCAGCCGGTAGTCGAAAGCCTTGAGCCTGATGCGGATTTTCTGGTTTTTCAGGGCAGCCATGTTCA
>JAHCLD010000036.1 GCA_026125585.1 Burkholderiales bacterium | reverse complement strand
TGTTGCGCGGGAACTGGTCGAACAGCAGGATCAGCGCCAGCCGCCCGCGCGGCTTGCCCGCCCATTCGCGGTGCGCGCCGCCAGCCGCGGCGGTGACCAGTGCGCCGTAGCGCTTGCGGATGTCCGCGTCGACCACGGCATCCTTGGCCCACCACAGCTTTTGCCGTGCTTCCGCGGTCGCGCTGTCACCAGCTTCATCGCCGAACCAGAACGCGAGGATGTCTTCGGGATTGGCTGGTGTACTCATGGCCTTCTCAGCGGTATTTTGCCGCGGTGATGAACTGGCCGAAGGATTCGCACCAGACGATCACCGTATTGTAGATTGCCGGATCGATGTTCTCGGGCACCGGCACGATGAAGTTGTCGAAGGTCTTCACGTCGCCGACCCGGACCATGCGCGGTTTCAGACGGAGGAAATCGGCTTCGGTTTCGACGAACTCCGGCGACAGGTAGAGCCTGTAATCCGGCCCCGGCGCGAGGCGTCCGGTCAGCGCGATGCTGCGGCGTGCGACCGCCACCGTGCCTTCGCCCCAGTGCAGGAAATCGCTGCCCTTCAGGTCGCGGCGGAACTGACCGGTGAACTGCACGGCGCCGGACAGCGCCTGGATCTCGGCGGCGGTGGGCGCGGTCGGCGCAGTGAGGATTGGCAGCAGATAGATGCCCAGCGCAAAACCGGCGACCAGCGCGATGGCGTGGGTGATGCCGAAGAGCAGCAGTTTTTTCATGGACGGCCTCCTTCCCGGGGCACGGCAAGCATAAACCAGAAAACCGGAGTGCCGCGGGCTTGACGCGCGCAGCGCATGCGGTGACCATGCGCTGCGTCATTGAGGTCCCATTGCTGTTTTCTTCATGCGGAGCGCGGTTCATGCTGATCAAGCGCGGATTCGATTCGATCGTTGCGACCTGGCTTGCCGGGCTGGTGGTGTTCCTGCCGCTCGCGCTGACGCTGGGCGTGCTCGGCTGGCTGGTCGGCATTCTGAATCACTACCTCGGTCCGGGAAGTCTGGTCGGCGGGTGGTTCTCCATCGTCGGTTACAAGATCGCCGGCGAATATCCGATGCCCTATCTGCTCGGCACTCTGGTGCTGATGTTCGGCATCTACCTGCTGGGCGTCGCGCTGCGCCTTGGCCTGCGCGGACCGCTGTCGCACTTCCTCAATGTCACGCTGAAGCGGGTGCCGCTGGTCGGCCCGCTTTATGACTTCACCCAGCGTTTCGTCGGCCTGCTCGAGCAGAAACAGGGCGACATCGGCGCGATGAGCGCGGTCTGGTGCTTTTTCGGCGGGGACGGCGTGGCCGTGCTGGCGCTGGCCCCGAGCCCCGACACCGTGGACATCGACGGCCGCGCCTATTTTGCGGTGCTGGTGCCGACCGCGCCGGTGCCGATCGGCGGCGGCCTGCTCTACGTGCCGGTGGAGTGGGTCAAGCCGGCGAACATCGGCATCGACAAGCTCACCGAAATCTACGTGTCGATGGGGCTGACGCCACCGCCTGCTGGCGCGATCAAGACGGCGGGGCGGATCACAACCGCGGCCGGCAAGCTGGAATAAGCGTCCGGCCGCTCAACCGGCATCCGGTGCGATGCGTCGCAGGGTGAGCTCGTCATGGCCGGTGGCGGCGTCATGTTCGCGGGCGAACGACCAGTCCGGCAGCAGCGCCAGCAGCACTTCCGCGGTGGTGCGCGCGATGCAGCCTTGACCCGCATGCCCGCCGATGACCCGGCCCCGGGTATCGGCAATCGCGAGATGAAGGTGCGAACCGTTGGCCGCGACAGTGCCGGACAGCGTCAGGATTTCGTAATCGCCTTCGAGGCGGTCCGTTCCGGTGGCGCCGGCGCGGAGCAGCATCACGCGACCGAGGCTGCCGATGCCGGCGATCACGAAGGCTGCCCGACAGCCCTGTGCGGCGACCGTGGCCTCAAGTGCGGCGCGCAGGTCTGCGCCGGGCGGCAGTCTGAGCGGCAGGGTGTTCATCGCAATCGTGCGCTCACTGCACCATCGCCCCGTTCGGCAGCTCGTACAGTGCCTCCACCGTGCGCAAATCGCGCTCCGACAGCTCCGCCACCGTGTTCGGCATGATCTGCGGATACATGATGTCGCGCGCCGAATCGCTGTGCCACATGATGCCCAGCGCGTGCGACATCTCGTGCATGGTCACCGACTTGATGTATTCGTGCAGCGCCTCGTCGACGCCCGAGGCCGCGGCCGGCGGAATGACGACGGCCATGCCGTCGGTTTCCATCTTGATGCGCCTGCCGTCGATCTTCCAGCCGACGCGGGCCTGTCCGGCGGCGTGGTTGCTCATGCCCTGGGTCCAGACGATGCGGATGTCCCAGAAGCGCAGCGTGTAGTTGCCGTCGTCGATGACGATGGGGAAGGGCTTGCGGTCCCAGGCCTTGATGCCTTCGACGACGGCCGCGCGGACCTTGCGCTCGGCCTCGCCTTGCAGGAATTCCACCGGCGGCACGCGCACCCGCAGCCTGCCCTTGTCGAGTCCCCAGCGGACGACCTGGAAATTGCGGCCGCGGGCGCAGAGGTAGCCGGAGCCCTGGCAGACCTCGCGCGCGTCGAGCGTCACGCCGATGCCTTCTTCCAGTTCCGGCGGCGGGCAGGCGAGGGCGCCTTTGGTGCCGCAGCCGTCGCGGAAACCGAGCCAGTAGATGGCGAACACGACGGCGGCATAACAGGCGAGGCGGAACATGGCGGATTTTCCCGGGCAGCCGGCGTGTGCCGTCGCGACACTGTAGAGCATCTCCGGGCATTCCGCTCGCCGCGCACGATATGCCGGATGACCGGCCGCCACCTATTGCAGCAACAGAACGATGGCGCTGGTTGCGGAGATCGCGAGGATTGCGAAGCGCATGCGCCTCGCGTTGACGCGCCGGATCAGCAGCGGTGCGGCGAGGATGCCGGTGATCGTGCCCGGCAGCAGCACCGCGGCGAGGCGCAGTTCGGGCAGCCCGAACAGGCCGAAGGCGGCGAGCGCGGCGACCGAGACGAGATAGGCCGGCACGAATATCGCGCCCATCATCGCGCGCGCGACCTCGGGCCGCGCATTCTGGAACACCAGCGCCACCGGCGGCCCGTGGATGCCGGCCATGGTGCCCATGATGCCGGCGATGCCGCTGCCGGCGACCAGCGCCGTCCGCGTCGGTTTCAGGCGGATTCCGCTTAGACTGATCGCCACCGCGAGCAGCACCAGCGCGCCGAAGACCTTGCCGAGGTATGCCGGGTCCAGCATGCCCAGGGCTATCGCGCCGGCCAGTGTGCCGGCGGCAAGTCCCAGCAGCGCGGGGCCCAGGCCGCGCAGGTCGACGGCATGCCATTCGCGCCAGGCGGCGCTCAACGGCACCAGCGCGCCGGCGAGCAGCAGCGGGCCGGGCACGAACCGCGGCTCGATCAGCACCAGCAGCGGCACCGCGAGCAGCGCCATGCCGATGCCCACGGCGGCCTGCATCGCGCAGGCCACGGCCATCACGGCGTTCGCAGCCAGCCAGGCGAGCCAGGGCGCCGGAATCTCGGCGGGAGAGGGCATCAGTCCGGAGTGAATCGTGCGTAGCCCCGGTGCCGGGGTTGCATCCGGGAGGTCAGGGTTCCCAGCCCAGCCATTCGCAGATGCCGCGGCCCAGCACCCATTCCTTGTCGGTGTCCTTCAGCCACGGGGCATCCTTCAGCCACATGTCGACGTGCTCGCGGTACGGCACCGGCGAGCGCGACCAGTCGCTGCCCCAGAACAGGCGCCGCGGGCCGAAGGCCTCGTAGGCGCGTTTCGCATAACCCTGCATTTTGGCGAAGGGATAGGGTTCCTTCAGGTAGGAGGGCAGCGCGCTGGCCTTGCAGGCGACGTTGGGGCGTTTCGCGATCGGCAGCAGCTTGTCGAAATCGCGGAAGGTTTCGTCTTCCGGCTTGCCGCTGCTGAGCGCCATGTGGTCCATGATGATTTTCAGACCGGGATGACGCGCGGCGACGCCGTCGATGACCTGCACCAGGTTCTGCGGCACCAGGATCATCAGCCGGATGCCGAGTTTTTCCGCCTCGCTCCACACCCAGTCGAACTCGCCGCCGATCAGCGGCTCCTGCAGCACGGGAATGTGGAAGGAGAAGCGCATGCCGAGCATGCCGGGCTGCTGCGTCCAGGTCCTGATCGCGGTCTTCGCATCCGGCGCTTCGGGGTTGAAGCGGCCCATGATCGCGAAGCGGCCAGGGTGCTGCTTCACGGCTTCGATTGCGAGATCGTTGCGGTCGCCTTCCCATGACGGCGGCACGATCACCACGCGGTCGACGCCGGCGGCGTCCATGTCGCGCAGCAGCTCTTCGTGGCCGAGTGGCACGTCGCGCTGCGCATGCGCGCGCGCGGGCCACGGCCGTTCCGGCGTGTTGGCGCCCCAGATGTGTACTTGTGAATCGACGATCAGCATGTTGCTTTCCTGCGGGATGATTGATGTGTCATGAGAGGGAGATTCAGAACTTCAGGTTTTTCAGCATGGCCATGCCCTGTTCCGCCAGGTTGCCGCCTTCCGCGACCTGCCCGTTGGGCGTGAGCTTGTCGATGACCTGCGGCAGCAGGCGTGCGAGCGAGTTCGAGGCATCCCCCGGCGACAGGCCGAGCGCCGCTGCAATGTCCCGGATGGACCCGCTGCCCAGCACGGATTGCAGTTGATCGCCGGAAATCGGCGAGTTTTGTCCGGTGCCGACCCACGATGCCGCGATGTCCCCGAGGCCTTTCTGCTGGAACATGGCGAGCAGTCCCTGCAGGCCGCCGGACTTGCTGATCAGGGTCGAGACGGCTTCGAGAAGTTTCGCTTCCGTACCACCCGGATTGCCGGTTATTGCCCCCGTGACCTGACCTGCGATGGAGTCGAGTAATCCCATGATGTCCCTTCGTGAGTGCGCTGACCGCGCGGGATGCGCGTCATGCCGGACGCCGACTATAGCCGATGGCGGCGGGCATGCCATCGCCCGGATCGACACGCCGCGCATTCCCGCACCATAATGCCCGGGCTGCCGGCGAATCGTTTCTCGGCATAAACAACTGTTTTGGAAAGGATATCCTGGTGAACGGCGCGGAAAGCCTGGTGCGCACGCTGCTGAATGGCGACGTCAATGTCTGCTTCGCCAATCCCGGCACTTCCGAAATGCATTTCGTCTCCGCGCTCGATCGCGTCGAGGGCGTGCGCTGCATCCTCGGCCTGTTCGAAGGCGTCGTCACCGGCGCGGCCGACGGTTATTACCGCATGGCGGGCAGGCCCGCGGCGACGCTGCTGCACCTCGGGCCCGGGCTCGGCAACGGGCTGGCGAACCTGCACAACGCGAAGAAGGCGCGTTCGGGCATGGTCAATGTCGTCGGCGAGCATGCGAGCTATCACATCCGGCACGACGCGCCGCTGACCGCCGACATCGAAGGCGTCGCGCGGCCGATGTCGGACTGGGTGCTGACTTCGCGTGCGGCGACGGACATTGCCGCCGACGGCGCGAAGGCGGTCGAAGCCGCGCGCACCGCGCCGGGAAAGATCGCGACGCTGATCCTGCCCGCGGATACCGCCTGGAATGAAGCCGGCGGTCCGGCGCAGGTCGCGCCGCCCGCGCCGCGCGCCTGCGTGGACGACGGCGCCATCGACGCCGGCGCGAAGGCGATCCGTTCGGGCAAATCCGCAGCGATCCTGCTCGGCGGCGCCGCGCTGCGCGGCAAGGCGCTCGAATGGGCGGGGCGCATCGCCGCGAAAACCGGCTGCCGGCTCTTCTGCGAATACAACAACGCGCGGATGGAGCGCGGCGCGGGGCGGGCGACGGTGCGGCAACTGCCCTTCGCCGTCGATGCCGCGCTGGCGATGCTGCAGGACGTGCGGGAACTGGTGCTGGTCGGTGCGAAAACGCCGGTGTCCTTCTTCGCCTATCCCGGCAAGCCCAGCGTGCTGGTGCCCGAGGGTTGCAGCGTGACGAAGGTGGCCGGCGCCGAAGCCGACCTCGAACAGGCGCTGGAAGCGATGGCCGATGCGCTGGGCGCGCGCGGCAGCGCGCCGCGCGTCAACGCGGCTGCGCATGACACGGCGTTGCTGGCCGGCGCGATCACGCCCGACGGACTCGGCGCGCTGTTCAACGTGCTGCTGCCGGAGAACGCCATCGTCATCGACGAGGCCGTGACCAGCGGCCGCGCCTTCACCGGCGCGATGATGGGCGCGCGGCCGCACGACTGGCTGAACATCATGGGCGGCTCGATCGGCTGGGGGCCGGCCGCCGCCACCGGCGCGGCGGTTGCGGCCCCGGAGCGCAAGGTCGTCGCCTTCGAGGGCGACGGCAGCGCGCAATACACGCTGCAGGCGCTGTGGACGATGGCGCGGGAGAACCTCGACGTGACGATGGTGATTTTCGCCAACCGTGCCTACAAGATCCTGGTCGGCGAACTCGCCAACGTCGGCGGCAGCGAGCCGGGCACGAATGCGCGTGCGATGCTGACCCTGGACCGGCCCGACCTCGACTGGGTTGCGCTGGCGAAGGGTTACGGCGTGGAGGCGGGCAGGGCGGCGACGCTGGAGGAACTGGCCGTGCAGTTCAGGCGGGGGCTGGCGGTGGCGGGACCTTACCTGATCGAAGTAGTAATGTAACGGTTAGTTGTCGTAGTGCGGCGCATTACGGGGAGGGCTGGCTCGATCCTGTATTTCACTGCGTTCCATATAGGGGTACGCTTGCTGTTTTGAATTCTTAACGTCAAAGCTCAGGGGGGCGTTGTCTGCAGCGTATCTCCAAGGGCAATTTATTACTCAGCAGGTAGCTCGCCAAAGTGGATATCGCGGTTAAACCGGGCATGCTTGAACTGTTCAAGACCGGGATATGGGATATCAATTCTTTCATCGCCCCGATATTCGACTCGATATGTCTTGAAGGTTAGATCCATGTGGGGGCCACTTTGGATTAGCAATGCGCCTTCATTTGTTCGATAACTTCTCATCAAGAAGTGGCGAGCCTTGTCGCAAACGTAGTTGGCTGCCCTTGTTAGCTCAAGCGCCAAATCCTCTACGAGAGCTACGTGATAATGGAACTCATCGGCAAGCTTCCGATAGAGTTCCGGGTTCCATTGATCTATGTGGTAAAACTTTTCTGTTTGCCACTCATCCTCGTAAATGCATTTTGCGTGCTCATTAAAGACAGTGCAGAAATCTTGAGCGACAAGGCGAAAATTTAAAAGTGCGGATTCTAATTCGGGGTAACGACCGGGCCATACTCTAGAGAGGAGCCAAGGACGAATTTCTTCTATTGCTGCTTTTCGTTCACCTCTTAATGATGGTTGGCCATGACTCAATAGATCAGATGCCCAATTATTCCACTGACTTAGGTTTAGGCGCGACTCCCACTCTTCGATATAGCTAGAGTAGAGCTCGTCATCTAGTTGCTTCTTGCTATCCAGCCCTAACTGATGGGTAACCCAGTTTTCATGTTCGGTTTTGATGTGCTCAAGTTTCTCAACGGTAAAGACATTATGCTGGTCGTCAATTTGTTTATGGTGAACGTTGCACAGCAAAATCAGATTGGCAAATTTATCGCGTTGTTTTGACGTTAGGCCTGAGTTACCTCGAGGGCCGTCCTCGCTCTGTGCGACAATGTGACAGGCCTCGCCGACAATTGACTCATCGTCGGTTTCGCTGGCATCCATTACGAGTTCCATTTTGCAGATTGCGCATCTGTTTGCTGCTCTACCCCAGAGCATCTTGTGAGTTTTAAGTGATATGGTCATTTCGATGCCCGGCGTGTATTGGTCGACATTTTTAGTTACCAAATTGAGTCGTGATTGTAATCGCCCAAGGTTTCAGAGGATTGTTGTCGTAGCAACATCTTAGGCATCTCCGGATGTGCTCTTGCCTGCTAAACTCCACCCGTGTTCGATCTTGCTTCCGTCTTCTCCGTCACCGGCGCGCTTGCGCAGGTCGTGCCCGGTTTCCGCGCCCGCGCAGGACAACTGGAGATGGCCGAGGCGATACAAAAAACTGTTAATAATCAACAAGTTATAGTTGCAGAGGCGGGCACGGGCACGGGCAAGACCTTTGCCTACCTGGTGCCGGCGCTGCTGTCGGGTGGCAAGGTGATCATCTCCACCGGCACCAAGACGCTGCAGGATCAGCTCTTCGGCCGCGACATTCCCACGGTGCGCGATGCGCTGCGCGTGCCGGTGACCGTGGCGCTGCTGAAGGGGCGCGCGAACTACGTCTGCCACCATCACCTCGATCGCGCGAAGAACGACGGCCGGCTGCCGACGCGCGACGACGTGGTGCATCTGGCGCGCATCGAGAGTTTCGCGCGCATTTCGACCACCGGCGACCGCGCCGACTGCGCCGAGGTGCCGGAGAACGCCGGCGTGTGGCCGCTGGTGACTTCCACCCGTGACAACTGCCTCGGCTCGCAGTGTGAGCATTACGACCGGTGCTTCGTCATGAAGGCGCGCAAGCAGGCGCTGGAGGCGGACGTGGTGGTGGTCAATCACCACCTGTTCTTCGCCGACGTGATGCTGCGCGAGGAAAGCGTCACCGAGCTGCTGCCGGCCTGCAACACGGTGATTTTCGACGAGGCGCACCAGTTGCCGGAAACGGCGAGCCTGTTCTTCGGGCAGTCGGTGTCGACGATCCAACTGCTGGATCTCGCGCGCGACGCGCGCATCGAGGGCGCGACCGCGGCCAAGGATTTCGCGGCGCTGCCGGCGGCCGCCAGCCTGCTGGAGAAGGCGGCGCGCGATCTGCGGCTGGCGTTCGAAGACAGCGGCGCGCGCATGCCGGCGGCGCTGCTGCGCAAGCGCAGGGACGTGACCGGGGCGCTGGCAACGGCCACCGAATGCCTGACCGAGCTGGCCGAGACGCTGCACGGCCAGGCCGCGCGCAGCGAGGGCTTGCAGAAATGTTTCGAGCGCGCCGACGCGCTGCGCGCCCAGCTCGCGGGCTGGCGGGAGGACAAGGACGCCGCGCTGGTGCGCTGGGTGGAGGTGTTCCACCAGTCGGTGCAGTTCAACGCGACGCCGCTGTCGATCGCGGAGATTTTCAGGAAGCAGGTCGAGGCGCAGGCGCGGGCCTGGGTGTTCACCTCGGCGACGCTGTCGGTGAACGGCGATTTTTCGCATTACGTCGGCGAGCTGGGCATCGAGGCCGCGCAGACCGCGAGCTGGCCGAGCCCCTTCGACTTCGAGCGGCAGGGCCTGCTCTACGTGCCGCAGGGGCTGCCCGAGCCGAACACGCCGGATTACACCGCGGCGGTGGTCGAGGCCGCGCTGCCGGCGGTCGGGGCGAGCGGCGGCCGGGCCTTCCTGCTGTTCACCAGCCTGCGCGCGATGCGCGAGGCGCGCGAGCTGCTGGCGGAAGCCTTCAGGAAACGCGGCTGGGATTACCCGCTGCTGGCGCAGGGCGACGGCTCGCGCAGCGAGCTGCTCCAACGCTTTCGTGATCTCGGCAACGCGGTGCTGGTCGGCAGCCAGTCGTTCTGGGAGGGCGTCGACGTGCGCGGCGAGGCGCTGTCGCTGGTGATGATCGACAAGCTGCCCTTCGCGCCGCCCGACGATCCGGTGCTCGCGGCGCGCATCGAGAAGATCAATGCCGGGGGCCGCAACGCCTTCATGGAATACCAGTTGCCGCGGGCGGTGATTTCGCTGAAGCAGGGCGCCGGCCGGCTGATCCGCGACGAGGCCGACCGCGGCGTGCTGATGATCTGCGATCCGCGGCTGATCTCGAAATCCTACGGCAAGCGCATCTGGCGCAGCCTGCCGCCGATGAAACGTTCGCGCGATCCCGCCGACGTCGCGGCGTTTTTCGGGCGGGAGATCCCGGTCGTCGCCTGAGTGCTTGAGTCCGTCATGCCGGCGACGCCGGCATCCGGGGGGGGTTACCGGGGCGGCGGCGGCGCCGACGGCGGCTTCGCGGGCTCGCGGCGCAGCTGCGAGCGCACCATGTCGATGTGGCTGCGCAGTATGTAGACGTGGTTCCAGTAGGTCAGCGGCACGCTGGTGCCGTCGACGCCGTCCTCGATTTCCCCGAGCCGGGCGAGCAGGTCGGCGGTGTCGGTCGTATCCGGATTGCGCCGCGCCTCGAGCTCGACCGCCTTCAGCTCGCGGTACCAGCGGAACACCTTGCGCTTGACCTTCCAGTCGTAGACCACTGGCATCAGGCGCAGCACCGGGATCAGCACCGCGATCAGCGGCACCAGCAGCACCAGCAGGCGTTCGAACAGGTTGGCGACCCAGAACGGCATGTAGCGCTGCAGGAACGGCGGGCCGGACCTGAAATAGCGCTGCGCATCCTCGCTGACCGGGAAATCGCCTTCGCGCACCGCGGGGAATTCGCCGCCGTGGCGGAACACGCCCGGGCCGCCGTGCACCTTGGCCGCGGCCTGCAGCAGCACCGAAACCAGCGCCGGGTGGAAATCCTCGCGGGCGACGAGATGGGTGGTCGAGGCGACCATGCGCACGTTCGACGACGGAATGTCGGCGCCGAGATCGATCATGCCGCGCGGCAGCGTGATCGCCGAGAGGTAGTGGAATTTCCGCGCCAGCGCTTCCGAGTGCGACAGGCTCATCAGGCGGATGCCCGGCGTTTTCAGCAGCCGCTGTACCACCGGCGCATCGGGCGCGGCGACGAACAGCACGGCGTCGAGGCGGCCGCCGATCAGGGCGTCCGCCGCGTCCCGGCCGGTCAGCGGCGACAGCGCCATGCCGCGTTTCAGCGCGTTGCCGGCCTCGAGCACGTGGGTGACCAGCACGCGGGTGCCGCTGCCTTCGGGGCCGACGGCGATGCGTTTGCCTGAAAGCTGGCCGAGCAGCGTCAGCGGATTGTCGTCGCGGTAGAAAATCCACAGCGGCTCGTAATACAGCGCGGCCAGCGAGACCAGGCCCTGCGCCTGCTCCGGTGTGGCGACGCCGCCCTGCACCAGCGCGACCTCGACGCCGGATTCGGGATCGGCGAGGCGCTGCAGGTTTTCGATCGAACCCGCCGACGGCCGTACCTCGACGCGGATGCGTTCCTTCGCCAGCAGCTCGCGGTAACGCTCGCCGTACATGTGGTAGGCCCCGGTCTCGTTGCCGGTGGAAATGACGAAGCTGCCCGGCGGCGCGGGCCGCACGAAGCGGTACGTGATGAGAAAGGCGGTGCCGATGATCAGCGCGGCGATGAGGGTGACGATCGACAGTTCGCGGTAGGCGATGGTGCCGCCGGGCTTGCGCAGCCGCTGGAGCAGGTTTTTGTTTTTGCCGTTTTCGTTCATGTCAGGATGTTCGTCAATCGGTGAGCCAGCGCCACAGCAGCCATGCGAGCACGATCCAGAGCAGTACGACGACCGCGGCGGCAACGACATTCTGGGGTTTCGGTTTGCGCGCGTCCAGCCAGGCCTGCGCCTGCGCGCGGGATTCCGCCATCACCGGCGCCGGGATCAGTTTCAGCACGATCCAGATGCCGAGTGGCAGCAGGATGGCGTCGTCGACGAAACCCAGCACCGGGATGAAGTCCGGAATCAGGTCGATCGGGCTGAAGGCGTAGGCGACCACCAGCACCGCGAGCAGCTTCGCGTGCCGCGGTGTCCGCGGATGGCGACAGGCGAACCACAGCGCGACGATGTCGCCTTTCATCAGCTTCGCCCAGCGCCGCAGGATCTGCAGCATGGCCTATCCGGCGACGCGCAGACCGGTCGGTACGGCCCACAGGTCGTGGGCATCGGATCTGGTGATCCTGACCTGGACAAATTCGCCGGGTTTCAGTTTCGCACCCTGGCGGATGATCACGCGGCCGTCGATTTCGGGAGCATCGGCGGAGGAGCGCGCGATGGCGCCGTTCTTGCCTGTTTCGTCGACCAGCACGGTCATGCTGCGGCCGACCTTGCGCTTCAGCCGCGCCGCGCTGATCTTTTCCTGGACCGCCATGAAGCGGGCGCGACGCTCTTCCTTGAGCTCTTCCGGCACCGGGTCGGGCAGGGCATTGGCGGCGGCGCCCTCGACCGGCGAGTAGGCAAAGCAGCCGACGCGGTCGAGTTGCGCCTCTTCGAGGAAGCCGAGCAGATCCTCGAATTCGCTGTCGGTTTCGCCGGGGAAACCGACGACGAAAGTGCTGCGGATCGTCAGTCCGGGGCAGGCCGCGCGCCAGGCCTGGATGCGTTTCAGCGTGCCTTCGGCATTGGCCGGCCGTTTCATCAGCTTCAGGATGCGCGGGCTTGCGTGCTGGAAGGGCACGTCGAGGTAGGGCAGCAGGCCGTCTTCCGCCATCAGCGGAATGACTTCGTCGACGTGCGGATAGGGGTAGACGTAGTGCAACCGCACCCAGGCGCCCAGTCCGGCCAGCGCCCGCGCGAGCTCGGTCATGCGGGTCTTGACCGGGCGGCCGTTCCAGAAGCCGGTACGGTACTTGACGTCGACGCCGTAGGCGCTGGTGTCCTGCGAGATCACCAGCAGTTCCCTCACCCCGGCCTTCACCAGGTTTTCGGCCTCGGTCATGACTTCGCCGATCGGGCGGCTGACGAGATCGCCGCGCATCGAGGGAATGATGCAGAAGGTGCAGCGGTGGTTGCAGCCCTCGGAGATCTTCAGGTAGGCGTAGTGCCTGGGGGTGAGCTTCACGCCCTGCGCCGGCAGCAGGTCGAGGAAGGGGTCGTGCGGTTGCGGCAGGTGCGCGTGCACGTGCCCGAGCACCTCCTCGTAGCGCTGCGGCCCGGTCACCGCCAGCACGCCGGGGTGATGTTCGCGTATGCGCTCCTCCCTCGCACCGAGGCAGCCGGTGACGATCACCCGTCCGTTCTCGGCCAGCGCCTCGCCGATGGCGTCCAGCGACTCCGTCACCGCCTCGTCGATGAAGCCGCAGGTGTTGACCACCACGAGGTCGGCGTCCTCGTAGCTGCCGACGACGTCGTAGCCCTCCAGCTTGAGTTGCGTGAGGATGCGCTCGGAGTCGACCAGGGCCTTGGGGCAACCAAGGCTGACGAAACCGACGCGGGGAGGCTGGCTGGGGGAGGGCATGGCGGCTGCACTGTGCTCGGGCGGGCCGTCATTATAGGAGGGCGGACCGGCAGCCCGGTGGAATTCACCGGGCGGCCGCCACCTGCCGGGGTCGCCGGCGACCGTGCGGGGAGTGGTGTTCGATGACTGCGCATGCGACAGCGCGGGTGCCGGAGGCGGCGGCCCGGGCCCTGCAGGAGGCGCGAAGCGTCGCCGTGCTCACCGGGGCCGGCATCTCGGCCGAGAGCGGCGTGCCCACCTTCAGGGACGCGCAGACGGGACTGTGGGCCCGCTACCGCGCCGAGGACCTGGCAACGCCGGAGGCCTTTGCCCGCGACCCGGTACTGCTGTGGAACTGGTACCTGTGGCGCCGGCGGCTGGTCGGTGAAGCAGCGCCCAACGCCGGTCACCTCGCGCTGGTGGAACTCGAACGCCGCGTACCCGCCTTCACCCTGGTGACCCAGAACGTGGACGGTCTTCACCGGCGCGCCGGCAGCCGCGCGGTGGTGGAGTTGCACGGCTGCCTGCTGCAGGGGCGGCGCCTGGACGACGGCGCGGTGGTGGAGTTCGAGGATCCGCCGGCGGGGCAGATGCCGGTCTGCCCGCAGACCGGGGCGCGGTTGCGGCCGAACGTGGTGTGGTTCGGCGAAATGCTGCCGGCCGTTGCCATGGTGGCGGCGCGCGAGGCGGCCGAGTCCTGCGACCTGATGCTGGTAGTCGGTACCTCCGGGCTGGTCTACCCGGCGGCCGGCCTGCCGGCGATGGCGGCCGAGGCCGGGGCGAAGGTGATGGAGGTGAACCCGGTGGACACGCCGCTGACGCCGCTGGCGGATTGGGCGCTTCGCGGCGGCGCGGCGACCGTGCTGCCCGCGCTGCTGGCGCGCGCCTTCGGCACCGCAAGCGCGGACTGAACCCTGCGCGCGGGGACGCGCCGAAAGGCGAAAAGGGGACGCACTTACTTTCCGAAGTTGGTCCCACGTGATTGTTGCGCCTGCGTCGGAAAGTAAGTGCGTCCCCTTTTCGCCTCCCTTTTCGCCTAGCGGTCGCTGAATCCCACCGGCTGTTCCCCGCTGCCGAAGCCCGCGTAGCGCGGCAGGCCGTCGTCGATGTGCAGCCAGGGCAGGCGTTCCGCCACCCACACGTGGTTGCTCGGCACTGCCCGTTCGGGGTGGTCGAGACTGCCGACGAGAATGTGCACCTCGTCCGGGCCGCGCGCGGACTCGTAGGACAGCGGCGTGCCGCAGCGCGCGCAGTGCCGGCGCACGACGCCGGGCGAGGAGCGGTACTCGCCGGTGGGTGCCAGCCAGCGGAAGCGGGCGGTGTCGAAACCGATGAAGGTGGCGACGGCGCTCGCCACGTGGCGGCGGCAGGTGGCGCAGTGGCAGTGCGCCACCCACAGCGGTTCGCCGTCGGCCTCGTAGCGGATGTCGCCACACAGGCAGCCGCCGGTCCAGGTCGGTGTGTCGCTCATGGCAGGCCTCCTCCGGGGTGTCTCCCCGGGACTTGGACCATGGTGCGGCCGCGCGTGCGGGCACGCACGCGGCCGTCTCTCCGGCCCCGCCGGCAATGCGGCCCGCAGGCCGCGCCGCGGCATCTCCTCGACCCTCACACCCGCTGGCCGCGAGCCGGTTCAGCGTTCGTGCACCACCACGCCGTCCAGCACCGTCATGTCCACCCGGGTGCCGGCGATGGCGGCCGGGTCGATGGTGAAGATGTCGCGGTCCAGCAGCGCGAGGTCGGCCAGCTTGCTCGCTTCGATGCTGCCCTTGATGTGCTCCTCGAAGCCGATCCAGGCGCCCTCGGTGGTGTAGGCGCGAAGCGCCTCGGTGGGCGTGACCTTCTGGCTGGCACCGATGGGCCGGCCGCTGTCGGTGGTGCGGGTGACCATGGCGCCCATGATCTCCCACGGATTGACCCCGCAGATCGGGGCATCCGAGTGGCCGGCCGCGCGCACGCCGGCATCCACCAGGGCGCGGTGCGGCCACATGAAGTCCATCTCGGCTTCGCCGCGGTTGTCGATGTAGGCGTCTCCGAGCGAGTACATGAAGCCGGTGGCCGAGGAGTCGATGACCTCCAGGCGCTTCAGCCGCGCCACGATTTCCGGCGTGACGCAGCAGCAGTGCTCCACGCGCGAACGGTGGTCGGCACGCGGGTGGGCCGCCAGCGCGGCCTCGATGCCGTCCAGCGCGAAGTCGATGCCGCGGTCGCCGAGGCCCTCCACGCACACGCGCAGCCCGGCCGCGTGCACGCGCGCTATCAGCGGGTAGAGTTCGTCGGCCTCGTACAGCAGCATGCCGGTGTTCGGTTGCGGCTCGCCGGGAATGGGCGTGCCCACGTAGGGCTTGTAGTAGGCGGCGGTGCGCCCGCTGGTGGAGCAGTCCGGGCACCACTCGACGCCCTGCACGCGCAGCCACTCGTCGCCGAAGCCGGTGCGAACGCCGGCCGCGATCCAACTGTCCACCATCGGCATGTCGCGCCCGTCGAGGATGATGCCGATGCGCATGCGCAGGCGCGCCGACTCGCGCAACTGCTGGTAGGCGGTGATGGCCTTGCCCTGGGTGAGCGAGTTGTGCAGCGAGGTGACGCCCTGCTCCAGGAACAGGTCGAAGACCTTGCAAAGGCCCTCGGCGTAGTCATCCGGCGTGTAGGCGTTCTTGAACTCCGCGTCGATGTTCCAGCACGCCCACTCCCGCAGCACGCCGGTCATGCGCCCGCTCCCGGGGTCGCGCAGGTATTCGCCGTGGGGCGGGTCGGGCGTCTCGTCGGTGATGCCGAAGTGCGCGAGCAAGGCGCTGTTCACCACCGCGATGTGGCCGTCGGTGCGGCCGATGTAGACTGGCCGGTCGGGCGCCGCGGCGTCCAGTTCCTCGCGCGTGGGGTAGCGGCCGCACTTCTTGTCGTTGTAGCCGAAGCCGCGGATGAACTGCCCCGTGGGCAGGCGCTGGTGCAGGCGGCGCACCAGCGAGAGGGTGTCCTCCACGCTGCGCACGGTGGGAAAGCCGAAGTCCTCCCACATCTGCAGCTTGATGGCATGGTGGTCCGGGTGGCAGTGGGAATCGATGATGCCCGGCACCAGCGTGCGCCCGCCGCAGTCCACCCTTCGCGTGCCGGCGCCGGCCAGCGCGAGCATATCCTCGTCGTCGCCGACCGCGAGGATGCGCCCCTTCCACACCGCCACCGCGCGGGCGAAGCGGTCGTCGGCGTCCAGGGTGGCTACCTTGGCGTTGTGCAGTACCAGGTCGGCGCAGGGGTGCTTGCTCATCGATGCCTCGTCGTCGGATGCTTGTCGGGTGCTCGGGGCGAACGCCGCCCGGTGTCGGCGGCGCCGGATGTTAGCAGCGTCGCCGCTGACCCACGCACCAGTCTCGTGACCGCGCCGGCATCCCGCGACGCGGCGAAATGGAGAATCGAATGCTCAGCAATTCCCCCGTCGTAAACGCCTACCGCGAACGCACCCCCGGTTCGGCCGCGGCCAGCACGCGTGCCCGCGCGGTCTTCCCCAGCGGCCTCACCCACGACTCGCGCCGGCTGGAGCCCTACCCGCCCTACGTCACTCACGCTCGCGGCGCCCGCAAGTGGGACGTGGACGGCAACGAGTACGTGGACTACTACGGCGGTCACGGCGCGCTGCTGCTCGGTCACTGCCACCCGGCGATGACCGAGGCGGTGCAGGCGCAGGTGGCGCGGGGCACGCACTTCGGCGCCTGCCACGAACTGGAAGTGCGCTGGGGCGAACTGGTGCAGCAACTGGTGCCCTCGGCCGAGCGCGTGCGCTTCCACTCCTCCGGCACCGAGGCCAACCTGATGGCGCTGCGCCTGGCGCGCGCCTTCACGGGCCGCTCGAAGATCGTGCGCTTCAGGGGCCACTTCCACGGCTGGCAGGACCATGCCGCCTTCGGCGTGGACAACCACCTGGACGGCAGCGCCTCGCCCGGCGTGCTGGCCGGCATCGCGGAGAACGTGCTGCTGGCGCCGGCCGACGACATCGAGGCGGCCTGCGACCTCATCCGCTCGCGCGACGACATCGCGGCAGTGATGCTGGAGCCGACCGGCGGCTACTTCGGCCAGGTGCCGATGCCGCGCGCCTTCGTGCACCGCCTGCGCGAGGTCACCAGCGAGACCGGCGCGCTGCTGGTGTTCGACGAGGTGGTGACGGGCTTTCGCGTGGCGCCGGGTGGCGTGGAGGAACTCTACGGCATCCGCCCGGACCTCTCCTCCTGGGCCAAGATCCTGGCCGGTGGCTTGCCGGGCGGCTGCATCACCGGCCGCGCGGACGTGCTGGACCTGCTGGACTTCGAGCAGAGCAAGGCGCAGGGGCGCGAGAAGGTGAGTCACTACGGCACCTTCAACGCCAACCCGCTGTCGGCCGTCGCCGGCATCTCCATCCTCGAACTGATCGCCGCCGGCGGCGTGTGCGAGAAGGCCAGCGCCAACGGCGAGCGGCTGCGCGCGCTGTGCAACGCCGTGCTGTCGGAGGAGGGCGTGCCGTGGGCCGCCTACGGCGAGCACTCGGGGATCTACTTCCACCTCAACCCCGAGGGGCACGACATCGACCCGCTGGACTTCGACCCGCTCGCGCTGCCGGATTACGTCGACCGCCTCACCGCCCCCTCGCCGCTCGCGCACCGCCTGCGCCTCGGCCTGCTGGCCAACGGGGTGGACATGACCGGCAAGCCGGGCGGCACGTTGTCGGCCGTGCACGAGGAGGAGGACCTGCAGGCAACGGCCGAGGCCTTGCGCCGCGCGGTTCGCCTCATTCGGCAGGAAGGGCTGGTCTAGGAGCGCGCCATGAGCCGGCCTCGCCACGCGCTGTTCGCCGAGGACTTCCGCGAGGAACCGTGGTGGTGGCACGCCGCGCCGCCGGAGATCGCCGGCGAGCCGCCGGCCCTGCCGCCGGAGGTGGACCTGCTGGTGGTCGGCGCCGGCTACACCGGCCTTTCCGGCGCCCGCACCGCGGCGTCCGCCGGCCGCTCGGTGCTGGTGCTGGACAGCCTCGCCCTGGGCGCGGGCGCGAGCACCATGAACGCCGGCTTCGTCGGCCGCGTGCTCAAGCACGGTTTCCGCTCGCTGCTGGCCAGCCACGGCGCCGCCTTCGCGAAGGAAGCCTACGGGGAGGCCGACAACGCCTTCCGGCGGGTGTTCGAGGTGGTGGGCGGCGAGGGCATGGACTGCCACCTGAAGCGCTGCGGGCGCTTCATCGGCGCGCTCACGCCGGAGCACCTGGACGACATGACGGCCGAGTACGAGGCGCGCCAGGAACACCTGGGCACGCAGTTCCAGACGGTGCCGCGCGAGCGCGTGCCCGAGGAGATCGGCTCTCCCCGCTTCTGCGGCGGCATCGTCATCCCCGACCTCGGCAGCCTGCATCCGGCCGAGTACCTGCACGCGCTGCTGGCCAGTGCGCGCAGGGCCGGCGCGACGGTGGTCGGTCACTGCCCGGTGCGGGCGGTGCGGCCGGT
>JAHCLD010000035.1 GCA_026125585.1 Burkholderiales bacterium | reverse complement strand
GTCAGCGGGTTCTTGGTCTGGTAGGTGTAGCGGAGCAACGCCTTCAATTCCTCCATCATGTCGACGAAGACGGGATCGAGGTAACCGATGGCCGGCTGGCTCATCGTGGTCAGCACCCGCGGATGAATTTCCGTCGGACCGGGGCCCATCAGCGTGCGTTGCGGCGGGTGAAACGAATTGATGCGCTTGCTCGGCGCGTACTTGTCCATGGTGAATTCACTCCCTGGGGTGGCGTTGGCGAAAAAATTCTCCCCGTCCGGCCGCGACTTGAGTTTCAGCGGCTTGCGCGACGTGGCCTCGTTGAGCACATCGACGGCGGCGACCTGCCCGCCGGTGACCTGCTCGACTTCCATCGCCCAGCGCGCAGGCACATATCCCGATTTGACCCAGTGATTGACCACGGCGCGGTCGAGCCGGAAACGACGGGCCACTTCGGCCTGGGAACCGAAGAGGTCGACGAGGCGTTCTGCGCAATTCATGTCGGCGGGCATGGGAGCGATGTTCAAGACGGCGTGCAATTTATCATGGCAAAATTATTTTGACAAGCTGCACATCCTATCGATAATTACTGTAATTTATTGTTTTTAAACAATTTTTAATATTAGCTTTTTTGCACACACCCTCAATAAATTCTTAACCAACTCGTGATAGTGTTGCGGTCGCGATCCGAAATAACACGAAAAGAGGAGAACCGCAGATGTTACGAACCGCACCGATTTTTGCCGCTGCCGTTGCCGCAGTCCTTGCCGCCGCACCGATGACCGCAGCGGCACAGGCCTACCCCAACAAGCCGATCCGCCTGATCGTGCCCTTCCCTCCGGGCGGCGGCACCGATCTGGTATCACGCCTGATGCAGCCCGCGCTCGTCGCCTCCCTGGGCCAGCAGGTGCTAATCGACAGCCGCGGCGGCGCCCAAGGCAGCCTGGGCACGGCGATTGCCGCGACGGCCAACCCCGACGGTTACACGGTCGTCATCGCCGAAATCGGCGCAACGGCCGTGGCCCCTGCGCTGATGTCCAACCTCAGCTTCGACATCGCCCGCGATTTTGCCGGCATCAGCCAGCTGATCGAACAGCCGTACATCATGACGGTGCATCCCAGCGTCCAGGTCAATACGCTCGCCGAATTCATCAAGCTCGCGCAAAGCAAGCCCGGCTCGATGAATTTCGGATCGGGCAACGTGACCGCGCACATCGCGCAGGAAGCATTCTTCCAGACGGCCGGCGTCAAGCTCGTGCACATCCCCTATCGCGGATCGGGCCCATCGGTGGCCGCTGCCGTCGGCGGCGAAGTACAGACACTGTTCTCGGGACCGGGCGCGGCCATTCCGCAGATCAAGGCCGGCAAGCTGCGCGCGCTGGCGGTGACCACCACCAAGAGAGCCGCCCAGCTCCCGGACGTGCCCACGCTGGCCGAAGCCGGCTACAAGGGATTCGCGATCTCGGGGTGGTACGGCCTGATGGGGCCGATCAAGATGCCGAAGGAGGCGGTGGACACGCTCAACAAGGCGGTGACCACCGTGCTCAAGGGCGAAACCGGCAACGCGCTGCGCGCCCGCGGCTACGATCCGGTGCCGACGACGCCGGCGGAGTTCGACAAGTTCATGCGCGCCGAAATCACGCGCTGGAGCAAGGCGGTCAAGCAATACAACATCAAGCCCGATTTCTGAGGCAGTGCTCCGGGCGGGGGCGCGCGGCGCCTCCGCCTATTCAGAATCGAACGCGGTATCCCCGTCGGGCACCGGAGACCCGGTCGCCCGGACCGCGGCAAAATCGAACAATTCCCGGTCCAGAAGATGTGACGGCCTGACGTTCTGCAGGCTGGTCAGCAACGTCTCGACGCGCCCGGGGTGGCGTTTCTCCCATTCGCGCAGCAGCGCCTTCATTTCCTTGCGCTTGAGGTTCTCCTGCGAGCCGCACAGCGTGCAGGGAATGATCGGAAACTGCCGCAGCTGCGCATAGGCCTCGAGGTCGCGCTCGTCGCAGTAGGCCAGCGGGCGGATCACTACGTTGCGGCCGTCGTCCGACACCAGCTTCGGCGGCATCGACTTCAGCGTGCCGCCGTAGAACAGGTTGAGCAGGAAGGTTTCCAGGATGTCGTCGCGGTGATGCCCGAGCGCGATCCTGGTCGCGCCCAGTTCACCCGCGACGCGGTAGAGCACGCCGCGGCGCAGCCGCGAGCACAGCGAGCACATGGTCTTGCCTTCCGGAATCACGCGCTTGACGATGCTGTAGGTGTCCTGGTTCTCGATGTGGAAGGGCACGCCCAGCCGCGTCAGGTAATCCGGCAGCACGTGCTCCGGGAACCCCGGCTGTTTCTGGTCGAGGTTGACCGCGACGATGTCGAAGTTCACCGGCGCGCGGCTGCGCAGGTGGAGCAGGATGTCGAGCAGCGCGTAGCTGTCCTTGCCGCCGGACAGGCAGGCCATGACCTTGTCGCCCTCGCCGATCATGTCGTAATCGGCGATCGCCTGTCCGGCCAGTCGGCGCAGCCGCTTGACCAGCTTGTTCGACTCGTAGTGGTCGCGGCGCTCGCGGTTGCTGCGCGGCGTGATGTGTATGACCTGGGTATCCATGGCAGTCCGTTCCGGCCCGCCCGCGGCGGGCCCGTCGAGTGCTGTGTTCATTGCGTCATGCGACGATGCTGCGGCCGCCGTCGACGGCGAGGATCTGGCCGGTGACGAACGGCGCCGCAATCATGTATTCGACGGCGCCCGCGATGTCTTCGGGGTCCCCCATGCGCTTCAGCACGGTGCGCCCGAGGATGCGCTCGCGCTCGCCGTCATTCTGCCATGCCGGCCCCTCGGGCCAGAGGATCGTGCCCGGCGACACGCCGTTGACCCGGATTTCCGGGCCGAGCTCGCGCGCCAGCGACCGCGTCAGCGCCAGCAGGCCGCCCTTGGCGGCGGTGTACACGACATGGTCCTTCATCGGTAATTCGGCGTGGATGTCGATGATATTGACGATGCAGCCGCCGGTTGCGCGCAATGCGGGCGCCGCCGCCTGCGACAGGAACAGCGGCGCCTTCAGGTTGGTCCCCAGCAGATCGTTCCAGGCCCGATCGTCGATGCCGCCGACCGGCGTGGCATAAAAACTGGAGGCATTGTTGACCAGCGCATCGAGCCGGCCGTTCAGGGCCAGCGCATCGGCAATCAGCCGCGGCAGGGCCGCGGCATCCAGCAGGTCCGCGCGCACGGCGGCGGCCGAACCGGCGCGCAGCGCATTCAATGCCTGCACCAGGGCGCCCGCTTCTTCCGCCGAGCGATGATGATGCACGACCACCGCGGCGCCCGCCGCATGCAGACGGCGGCAGATCGCCGCGCCGACGCGACGCGCGGCGCCGGTGACCAGTACCGTCCTGCCTGCCAATGCGGCGCTCATCGCCTGCGGCCCATCCCGGATTGCCTCACGTGCCTCACGTAATTCATTGTTTATTTTAGCGTAATATCCCGCGGTGACCTCAGCACGACCGGATTCCGCACTGCCGCAGCCCGCCGCGGACGCGCTCGCCCTGAGCGCCCGCCTCGAGACCCTGATCCGCGACGACATCGCGGCCGCCGGCGGCTGGATCGGTTTCGCGCGTTACATGGAACTCGCCCTCTACGCGCCGGGGCTCGGTTACTACAGCGCCGGCAGCCGCAAGCTCGGCGCCGCGGGCGACTTCACCACCGCGCCCGAAATGTCGCCGCTGTTCGGCCGCGTGCTGGCGCGGCAGATCGCCCCGCTGGTCAACGAAGACCTGTCCGACATCATTGAGCTCGGCGCGGGCAGCGGCGCGCTCGCCGTGACCCTGCTCGCGGAACTCGCCGCGCTGGACCGGCTGCCCCGGCAATATCACATCCTCGAAGTCAGCGCCGACCTGCGCGAGCGCCAGCAGGCGCGCGTCGCCGCGGCGCTTCCCGGCCTGCTGCCCCGCGTGCAATGGCTGGACCGGCTGCCGGAAAGGATGAATGCCGTCGTGATCGGCAACGAGGTGCTGGACGCGCTGCCGGTGCACCGTATCCGCAGGACTGGCGGCCGGACGCAGGAACTCGGCGTGTCCGTCGATGGCGGCGGGCGCTTCACCTGGGCATGCCGCCCCGCCTTCCCGGCCCTCGCCGCCGCCGTGCCGGAACTGCCGGAGGATTACGAAACGGAAATCGGCCTTGCGGCGCAGGCCCTGGTGGCCGATCTCGGGCGACGCCTGGAACGCGGCCTCCTGCTGTTTTTCGATTACGGTTTTCCGGCGCACGAGTTTTTCCACCCGCAGCGCGACCGCGGCACGCTGATGTGCCACTACCGCCACCATGCCCATGACGATCCGTTCCTGTGGCCCGGACTGCAGGACATCACGGCCCATGTTGACTTCAGCGCCGTGGCGCGCGCCGCGCCGCAACTGGAACTGCTCGGTTATGCGAGCCAGGCGCAGTTCCTGATCAACGGCGGCATCACCGGCCTGCTGTCGGAAATTCCGGCCGCCGACGCCGCGCGTTACGCGCCCCTCGCGGCGCAGGCGCAGAAGCTGCTGTCGCCGGCGGAAATGGGCGAACTGTTCAAGGTCATCGCGCTGGGCCGCGGCGTCGCAGGACCGTTGCCCGGCTTCGCGCGCGGCAACCGCTCGCACACGCTGTAACCGGAGCCTCCTTGGATTCCGGACTGATCTTCTCCGACCCGCTGTGGCTGGCCGCGGCCGGCGTGCTGTTTCTCGCCGGCCTGACCCAGGGCGCGCTCGGTTTCGGCTTCCCGGCAATCTCGACGCCGCTGCTGGTGCTGATGTTCGACGTCAAAACCGCGATCGTGCTCAATCTGCTGCCGAACTTCACCGTGAACCTGATCAGCGTGGTGCGCGGTGGCAACTGGAGCGCCAGCCTCGGCAAATACTGGCCGGTCGCGGTGTGGGTGCTGATCGGGTCCTTTCTCGGCGCGCAATTCCTGATCCTCGCGCCGCAGGAACCGATACGCCTGCTGCTGGCGCTGATGATCTTCGCTTATCTCTGCCAGCAGCAGCTGGCAAGGCTCGACTGGAGCTGGCTGGCCCGCCATCCGCACTGGTCGGCCTTCGCCTTCGGCATGACCGGCGGATTTTTCTCCGGCAGCGTCAACAATTCGCTGCCGCCGCTGCTGATCTATTTCATGCTGCTCGGCGTCGAAACCACGGTAATGACGCAGATTCTCAATCTGTGTTTTCTCGGCGGCAAGATGGTGCAGGCGGCAACGCTGGGCGCCGCCGGCGAGATCCGCGTCAGCGCGGCGCTCGCCAACATCCCGCTGACCCTGATCGCGCTCGCCGGCATGGTGGCGGGCATGAAACTGCAGGCGCGCATCAGCGCGCGGACTTACGGCCGGCTGCTGCGCCGGGTGCTTTTCGCGATCGCGCTGCTGCTGATCTGGCAAGCCCTGCGCGGCTGGCTGCCGGCGTAACATGAACCGCGATTCCGGTTTCGCCGGAAACACCGCACTTCCTGCAGCGTTACGCGCGAAAACAATCCGTTTGCGCCAGGCGAACCGGTTGCCCCGTCGATCACTGGAAATCCGTGTTTTTGCGCGGCACGCGCCTTCGGGCCGCGACCGATGCCGCGCCCCGCAATGCGGCGCGCATCAGACCTTCGGCATCGCCATCCCGCGCTGCACGCCCGGCCGCGCCGACATCATGTCGAACCAGCGTTTGACGGCCGGGAAATCGCCGAGATCGGTCTTGTGCCACTCGTGGCGCGCGACCCAGGGATAGGTCGCCATGTCGGCAATGGTGTATTCGCCGCCGGCCAACCATTCGTGGCCGGCAAGCTGCTTGTCGAGCACGCCGTAGAGCCGCCGCGTTTCGGCGACGTAACGTTCGATCGCGTAAGGCACCGGCTCCTTCGCCGCGCGCAGGAAGTGATGCACCTGGCCGAACATGGGGCCGACGCCGCCCATCTGGAACATCAGCCACTGCAGCGCATCGTAACGCCCGCGCACCGCCTGCGGCAGGAATTTCCCGGTCTTGCCGGCGAGGTAAATCAGGATCGCGCCCGATTCCATCAGTGAAATCGGCCGGCCGTCGGGGCCGTCGGGATCGACGATCGCCGGAATCTTGCTGTTGGGATTGATGGCGACGAATTCCGGCTTGAACTGGTCGCCCTGCCCGATGTTGATCGCATGCGCCCGGTACGGCAGGCCGCACTCCTCGAGCATGATGGAAACCTTGCGGCCGTTGGGCGTGGTCCAGGTGTAGAAATCGATCATGCGTCCTCCCTCAGTCGGTGTTCATCTGAATTATCGTCCGGCGCCCCGAATCGCGGCCAGCCGCGCCTGCGCGACCGCCGCCTTGATGCCGTCCGCGGTCTTCTGCGTCCTCGCCACCGCGCCCGCATCCACCGCCAGCGCCGCATCATGCGCTGCGCGCAGCCGTGCCCGCGCCGCGGCGGCACCGGCCACGCCGGCCAGCGCGGCATCCGCCAGATCGCGGAAACGCTCCGGCCGCCGCCAGGCGTCGGCGGCGTCGAACAGGGCCTGCAGCTCCTCCGCATCGAGGTCCGCGGCGTCGGCAATCGCGTGCGCATGGCGCGCCGCGAGCAGCGCCAGGTCGCGGCAGTTCGCCGGCGCCTTCAGTTTCGCGCAAAGGGCCTCGACCGCCTCGGGTTCGAGCGCGCGCCCCAGCGCGGCAAAACGCACGTCGAGGACGGCGCCGGCCGCTGCGGCCGCGTCCAGCGCCTGCAGGGCCTCGCCGTCGCGGCCCTCGTCGTAGAGCGCATCGAGCTGCGGCAGCACCCGCGCCAGCGCACCGCAGTCGCGCAGCACGCCGAACAGCACCGACGGCGCGCGCTCCATCAGGCCCTTCGCCATTTCCTGCCACACCCGTTCCGGCACCAGCGCGTCGGCTTCGCCGGCCGCGACCATCTGCCGCATCAGCGCCTGCGTTTCCGGCGCCACCGCGAAACCGAAACGCGCGGCGAAACGCGCCACGCGCAGGATGCGCACCGGATCCTCGGCGAAGGCCGGGCCGACATGGCGCAGGACGCCTTCGCCGAGATCCTCGGCCCCGCGATGGGGATCGATCAGGCGGCCGTCCTCGTCGCGGGCCATCGCGTTGATGGTCAGGTCGCGGCGCTGCAGGTCCTGTTCCAGCGTGACGTCGGGCGCCGCGTGGAAGGTGAATCCGTGGTAGCCGGGCGCGGTCTTGCGTTCGGTGCGCGCCAGCGCGTATTCCTCGTGGGTTTCCGGATGCAGGAACACCGGAAAATCACGGCCGACCGGGCGGTAGCCGAGCTTCACCATCTGCTCCGGCGTCGCGCCGACGACCACGTGGTCGCGGTCCTGCACCGGCAGGCCGAGCATTTCATCGCGCACCGCGCCGCCGACGATGTAGGTTTTCACCGGCGGAATCCGGCGGAAACGGAAAAAAACATCAGCGCCCGGCACGGCTGCGCAGCCGGTCGTAACGCGCGCGCGGCGTGTCGGTCGCCAGCCAGGCCGGCGCCAGCGCTTCCAGCGACTGCGGGCGGATGCCGAAGGGAAAGGCGCTGTCGCTGACACTGTCGACCTCCATGGACCGGAGATTGTCGCGGGTCATCAGCTTCACCGGCAGCAGTTCCATCGCGAAGGCCTGGCAGTACGACAGTGGGCGGTTGAGCCCGATCACCGACCGCGGCCTGCCGATGGTACGGCCGACCCAGGCCACCAGCTCGCGCAGCGTGTAGCGCCGCGGACCGCAGAGATCGTAATCGCGGCCGATGCTCGTGATATCCGACAGCGCATGCGTGAAAGCGGCGGCGACATCGCCGACGTACACCGGCTGGAAACGCGCCTGCGGACTCGCCAGCGCCAGCACCGGCAGCCGCCGCAGCAATCCCGCGAACAGGTTCAGGAAACGGTCCTCCGGCCCGAAAATCACCGAGGGCCGGAAAATCGTCCAATCGAGCCCCGATTCACGGACGATGCGTTCGGCCTCGCCCTTGCTGCGCAGGTAGGCGCTGGGCGCATCCGGCGCCGCGGCCAGCGCGCTCATCTGCAGCAGCCGGCGCGCGCCTGCACCGCGGCAGGCTGCGACCACCTTGCGCGCCAGTTCGACATGGGCCGCGGCAAAACCGCGCGGCCCGCGCGCGTCGTGCAGCACGCCGACAAGATTGATCACCGCATCGCAGCCCCTGAGGACAGCGGCCAGCGCCGCCGGATCGTGCACGTCGGCGCGAACCACCTCGATCGTGGGCAACAGGATCAACTGTTTTGCGCGTTCGCGGTCGCGCGTCGGCACCCGCACGCGGTAGCCGCGCGCCGCGAGTTGCTGGCAGACATGGCGGCCGACGAAGCCGGAGCCGCCGAGAACAGTGATGGTAGTGATGGGCATGAGGACCGGTTAAAGCGATGAATGCAAAGCGCAGAGTGCAGAGCGAAAAACCGCGAACCGCGAAATCACCGGTGCGTTTCGCACCCCACCCCTGACTTTGCATTCCGCATTCTGCATTCTGCACCGCCTTTACGGCGTGTCGCCCAGCGGCTTTTCGCGGTCACGGGCCCGCGGCTCGATGACGCCGATGCGCGCGCGCAGCGATTGCGCCTGCTGGCTGAAGTTGTGCGCGTAGTAGCTGGAATTCGCCATCACCCGCTTCACGTAGTCGCGGGTTTCGTTGAAGGGAATGCTTTCGGCGTAGATTGCCGCCTCCATGCGCTCGCCGGCGCGCCAGGCGCGGGCGCGGCCCGGGCCGGCGTTGTAGGCGGCGGAGGCCAGCACCGGACTGCCGTCGAGGGTGTCGAGCACGTGGCGGAGATAATAGGTGCCGAGGCTGATGTTGGTCTCGACCTCGGTGACCTGCGACCACTGCCAGTCCTTCAATCCGATCTTGCCGGCGACCCAGCGCGCGGTCGCGGGCATCAGTTGCATCAGCCCGCTGGCGCCGACGCGCGACCGGGCCTGCGCGATGAAACGGCTTTCCTGGCGGATCAGGCCGTTGACCCAGGCTTCGTCGAGATCGAGCTGGCGCGCCGCGGCCTTGAGCTGGTCGCGGTACGGCGCCAGGTAACGCAGGCCGAAATCGTGCTCGAACACCGTGCGTTCGGCGGTGTTGATCGCGCGGTCGTACACCGAGTTGCGCCGCGCGACCTCGGCCGCCGCCAGCAGTTGCCGGTCGTTGAACCCGCGGATCGCCCACAACCACTCGCGCACGGCCTCCAGCCGCACATCGAGCTGGAACAGCGCGAGGGCGCGGCGGATGCCCGGCCGCCCGGCAATCGCCGCGATGTCCTGCTCCGTCGGCTTGTAAGCCGCCGCCGGCGCCTGCACCGCGCCGCCGAGATCTTCCTGCGCCAGCTGTCCATAAAAACTGTACTCGGCGGACAGGGGTTTGAGCAGCGCCAGCGCTTCGGCCTCGCGGCCGACCGTCTTCAGCGCGCGCGCCTTCCAGTAGCGCCAAGCCGGATCTTCGGCCTCCTTCGGCGTCATCGCCTCGATCGCCGCCAGCACTTCCGGCCAGCGCTGGGCGCGCAGCGCCGCGCGCACCATCCAGCCCAGCTGCAGGTCGCTCATGCCGGATGCGCGCGCGAACCACTCCAGCGCCGCGGGATCATGGCGCATCGCCCCGAAATAACCGAGCATGCCCCAGACATAGGCGCGCTCCTCCTCGGAAAACCGCGGCGCCAGGCGCGTCCAGTGCGCCGCCGCCTGCTGCGGCGAGGTGCGTCCCAGCCGGTGCACCGCGAACATCGCCGCTTCGCGTCCGGCGCGCGACTTCAGTTCCAGCCGCGCATCGGTGAGGTGCGCCGCCGGATTGCCCGAGATCGCCGTGAGCAGGCGCGCATCCGGCGCCTGCCCCTTGGGCAGAAAGGCGGCGACCCGGCCGGCCAGTCCGGCCTGCCCCGCCTCCAGCGCCAGCCGCACCCGGGTCCAGACATCCTCCGCCGACAACTGCTGGCTGCGCAGCAGCGCCTCGAACAGGGGATCGCAGCTGTCGGGCAGCGCGCGCGCGACGAACCACAGCGGACGCGCCTCGCGCAGCGCCATGCTGTCGGTCTGCGCCCGCGCCTGCAGCGCATAGCAGGTGGTTTCGAGATCCTCGTTGACCAGCACCGGCAGTTCGGCGGAAAAGATCTCCCACTGTCCGCTTTTGCCGAGCTGTTTCAGCCAGTCGCGGCGCAGGTAATCCGACAGCGGCGTATCCGTGTTCGCCGCCAGCCAAGCGCGGATTTCGGCGGGCTCCAGTTTTTCGAGCCGCGCCTTGAGCCACCAGTAACGCACATAGGGCTCGAGCAGCTGGCCCTGGAATCGCGGCAGCTGCTGCTCAAGCCGCCGCGCGTCGCCGCTGCGCGCCGCATCGCGCGCGGCGAGAAAGGCGTCATCGAGGCTGGCCGCCCCGGCGAAACCGCTGTGCAGCAACAGTGCAACAAGTACCGGCAGGATTCTCGTAATAATCATAAGTTATTGATTATAAACATATTTATCCCAGGAACAGGCGATAGGCCGGATTGCGTGTCTCATTGATCCAAGGGTAGCCCACCTGCGCGAGGAACGTCCGGAAGCGGGCCTGGTCCGCGGGCGGCACCTGCATGCCGACCAGCACGCGGCCGTAATCCGCGCCATGGTTGCGGTAATGAAACAGGCTGATGTTCCAGCCGCGGCTCATGCTGTTGAGAAAACGCATCAGCGCGCCGGGCCGCTCCGGAAACTCGAAGCGGTAGAGGATCTCATTGCTGACCGGCGCATGCCCGCCGACCATGTGCCGCACGTGCAGCTTGGCCAGTTCGTTGCCGCTGAGGTCCAGCGTCTGCAGGCCGCGCCGGCGCAATGCGCGCACCAGCTGCGCCGTCTCGCGCCGGTCGCGCACCTGCACGCCGACAAACACCCGCGCCTGCCGCGCATCGTCATAGCGGTAATTGAACTCCGTCACATTGCGCGGACCCAGCTGTTCGCAGAAAGCCTTGAAGCTGCCGGGCTTCTCCGGAATGGTCACCGCGAGGACCGCCTCGCGGTTTTCGCCGAGCTCCGCCTCCTCTGCGACAAAGCGCAGGCGGTCAAAGTTCATGTTGGCGCCGCAGGCGACGGCCACCAGCGTCGCGCCGCGCACTTTTTTGCGCGCCACCCAGGCCTTGGCCCCGGCAATCGCCAGCGCGCCCGCCGGCTCAAGGATGGCGCGCGTGTCCTCGAACACGTCCTTGATCGCCGCGCACATCGCATCGGTATCGACACGGATCACCTCGTCGACCAGCGTACGACAGAGACGGAAGGTCTCCTTGCCCACCTGCTTGACCGCCACGCCGTCGGCGAACAGCCCGACCTGGGCCAGCTTCACCCGGCGGCCGGCCTTCAGCGACCGGTACATCGCGTCGGAATCGACCGGCTCGACGCCGATGATCCTGATCGAGGGTCGCAGGCGTTTCACGTAAGCGGCGATGCCGGCGATCAGGCCGCCGCCGCCGATGGCGACGAATATGGCGTCGATCGGCTCCGGATGCTGGCGCAGGATTTCCATCGCGATGGTGCCCTGCCCGGCGATCACGTCGGGATCGTCGTAGGGATGAACGTAGGTCAGGCCGCGGCGCTTCTCGAGCGCGCGGGCATACGCCGCCGCCTCGTCATAGGAATCGCCGTGCAGCACCACCCTCGCGCCGCGCGAACGCACGGCGTCGACCTTGATGTCGGGCGTGGTCACCGGCATCACGATGGTCGCGCTGCAGCCGAGGCGCTTCGCCGCCAGCGCGACGCCCTGCGCGTGGTTGCCGGCGGAGGCCGCGATCACGCCCCGGCGCAGCGCCTCCGGCGGCAGGTGCGCCATCTTGTTGTAGGCACCGCGCAACTTGAAGGAAAACACCGGCTGCATGTCCTCGCGCTTGAGCAGGATGCGGTTGCGCAGGCGCCGCGACAGGTTGGGCGCCGCTTCGAGCGGCGATTCGACCGCCACGTCGTAGACGCGGGCATTGAGGATGCGTTCGAGGTAATCCGTTTTTTTTGTCGCCGTTTTCTTCATCACCGTATTCTTTTGCCCGTATTTTTCACCGCATATTCATGCACTTCCGGCAGCCTGCCGACCGCGAAAGGTTATCAGGAATGCCGCCGGACCGCGACGGATGCCGCAGGCGGCGATTCGTGTATATTGAATCGCGGACACAACACGGGATTTGCGATGAGCCAGGATGCACAGAAACAGGCCGCGGCGAAGGCGGCGGCGGCACTGGTGCCCGAGGGCGCCGTCGTCGGCGTCGGCACCGGGTCGACGGTCAATTTTTTCATCGACGAACTGGCGCGCATCAAGGGCCGCATCGAGGGCGCGGTATCGAGCTCGGAGGCCAGCGCGGCGCGGCTGAAGGCCGCCGGCATCCCCGTGTTCGACCTCAACGGCGTGCGCGACCTGCCGGTCTACGTCGACGGCGCCGACGAGGTGACCCGTCACCTGATGATGATCAAGGGCGGCGGCGGCGCATTGACCCGCGAGAAAATCGTCGCCGCGGTGGCCCGGCAATTCATCTGCATCGCCGACGGTTCCAAGCTGGTCGACGTGCTCGGCCGTTTCCCGCTGCCGGTGGAGGTGATTCCGATGGCGCGCTCCCACGTCGCCCGCGAAATCGCCCGCCTCGGCGGCCAGCCGGAATGGCGCAGCGGCTTCGTCACCGACAACGGCAACGTGATCCTCGACGTGCGCAACCTGACCATCACCGACCCGCCGGCGCTGGAAACGCAGCTCAACCAGATCACCGGCGTGGTCACCAACGGCCTGTTCGCGCGGCGCCCGGCCGACGTGCTGCTGCTGGCCGGCGCCGGCGGCGTCGAGACCCTGCATCATCCCGCCGCCACGAAATTGTCATAATTTGCTGTTATCAATGCACTTTTCCCGCAGGAACCGCCGCCATGCCCGACCATACGCTGAAACAGTTTGACACCGAGCTGGAGGAGATCCGTTCGCGGGTGCTGCAGATGGGCGGGCTGGTCGAGGAGCAGATCACCCGGGCGCTGGAGGCGTTGACCACCGGCAACAGCGCGCTGGCCCGCCAGGTCATGGAAAACGACCACCGGGTCAACGCCCTTGAAGTGGCCATCGACGAGGAATGCAGCACCATGATCGCCCGCCGCCAGCCGGCGGCCAAGGACCTGCGCATGGTGATGACCGTGGTCAAGACCATCACCGACCTCGAACGCATCGGCGACGAGGCCGCGAAAATCGCGCGCATGACCCGCGCCATCTACGAAAGCGACCGGCCGACCGTACCGCGGGTGTCCGAGATCGAGCATGTCACGGAAATCGCGCTGGGCATGCTGCGCAACTCCCTGGATTCCTTCGCCCGCCTCGATCTGGCGGTGGCCGCCAAGGTGGTGCGCCAGGACGAGCAGGTGGACAAGGCCTTCACCGGCATCCTGCGCCACCTGATCACCTTCATGATGGAAGATCCGCGGACCATTTCGCATGCCATCGAGATCCTGTTCATCGCCAAGGCCATCGAACGCATCGGCGACCATGCCAAGAACATGTCCGAGTACGTGGTCTACCTGGTGAAGGGCAAGGACGTGCGCCACACCGGCATCGAGGCCTTGGAGCGGGAAGCCCTCGGCTGACGCCGCCTGCAGCACAGCGGCCCTCCGGCTGCGTGGTACACTGATTTTCCATCACCGGAGCGGACGGAAAACCATGCGGGTCACGGGCGCGGCAGCGGGTCGGAGGGCATCCAGCGGTGGCTGACCGGTCCGCCATCGCCGCCGTCGACCTCGGCTCGAATTCCTTCCACTGCCAGATCGCCCGCGTCGCCGGCGACCAGTGTTATCCGCTGGATTCGCTGCGCGAGCCGGTGCGCCTCGGCGCCGGCCTCGGCAAGGACAAGAAACTCGACGAGGATTCGCAGGAGCGCGCGCTCGCCTGCCTCGCGCGCTTCGGAGAGCGCCTGCGCGGCCTGGACAGGCAGGCGGTGCGCGCGGTCGGCACCAACACGCTGCGCGTCGCGAAAAACGCGAAACCCTTCCTGCGCCGCGCGCGCGCGGCGCTGGGATTTCCGATCGAAGTGGTCGCTGGCCGCGAGGAAGCGCGGCTGATCTACCTCGGCGTGTCGCACAGCCTGCCCGCATCGCGCGAAAAGCGCCTGGTCATCGATATCGGCGGCGGTTCCACCGAATGCATCATCGGCGCCGGTTACAAGCCGCTGAAGCTGGAAAGCCTGTTCATGGGCTGCGTGTCGTACAGCCTGCGCTACTTCCGCGACGGCCGCGTCAGCAAGTCCGCGTTCAAGGAAGCCGAACTCGCCGCGCGCGCCGAACTGCAGCCCATCATCGGCCGCTACATCCGCGGCAACTGGCAGCAGGCGGTGGGCTCGTCCGGCACCATCCGCGCGCTGGCCGAAATCCTCGAATTGTCCGGCTACACCGACGGCCCCATCACGCCCGGCGGGCTCGACCGTCTGCGCGGCCAGTTGATCCGGGCCGGGAACGTTTCGGACATCGAGCTGCCCGGACTGCGCGCCGACCGCAGGCCCGTGCTGCCCGGCGGCATGGCCATTCTCTGCGCGGCGCTCGACGAGCTGAACATCGAGGCGTTGACGCCCGCCACCGGCGCGATGCGCCAGGGCGTGCTCTACGACATGCTCGGCCGCTTCCATCACCACGACATGCGCGACTCCACCGTCGCCCAGTTCATGCAGCGCTACCACGTCGATGCGCAGCAGGCGAAGCGGGTCGGCGGCTTCGCCGCCGTGCTCTATGAAAAACTCGCCGGCGGCGTCCTCGATGAGGACGCGCCGCAACTCCTCGGCTGGGCGGCCAAGCTGCACGAGATCGGCATCCCGGTCGCCTACAGCGGCTACCACAAGCATTCCGCCTACATCATCAGCAACGCCGACATGCCGGGATTTTCACGCGAGGAGCAGGAACGCCTCGCCGCGCTGGTGCTCAACCACCGGCGCTCGCTGAAAAAATCGCTGGAAACCCTGCCCGAAGAGGAAAACCGCGCGCTGGTGCTGGCGCTGCGCCTCGCGGTACTGCTGTGCCGGGCGCGGCGCGACGCGCGCTTCCCGCCGCTGGACGTCCGCCTGCAGGGAGACCGGGTGCGGTTGTCCTTCGACCCGGACTGGCTGGAAGCCAATCCGCTGACGGCCACCGCGCTGCGCGATGAAATCGCCGAATGGACGCGCGTCGGAGTCGAGCTGCGGATGCCGGGCCTCGACGCGATCGCCCCGGCGCCGGAGCATGCGCTGGCGGATTGACCCTGCTTCCCCGCCCGCCGGCGCGCGTTTATTCCGGATTTTCCGTCATGCCGCCACTTCCGGAGGTTCCACCCACCATTTTTCCTCCGCCTTGCCTTTCCCGCGTTCGACCGACTGCATCCAGGGATGGTCCCCGAGTTCGCCGAACCCGAAAATCGGCATCACGCCGCGCCTTATGTCTTCCAAAAGGGGGACTTCATCCAAACGCACATTGCCGATATTCACCGTCGGGCCAAAGGTCTTCACCCACCAAAACTGCTGCTGCCTGCGGTGCGTGTAAGGAACATGCGTTGATACCTCAAACACGATTTTGTCCAACCCGACTTCGCTGACAACTTCTTCTATCTGCGGACCGACGGTTTTCCATCTCGCCAGAATTTCTTCTCCCGTCTCCCCCACGACGCGCCTGAGAAGATGTCCCTCCCAGTAAACATGTTTCGCGCCCATGTCCAGCAAATCCTTGAATTGCCTTATCGTCTCCCTGACATTCAGATCCCGGTCACTGTTCCGGGTTACATCACCCTTGGGAAATTTCTTGCCGACTTCGCCGATGATCCCGAAGCCGTGGCGTTTGCACAGATCGACAAATTCCCGCTCCCGCGCCATGTTCCTGTCCGAGCCTTCGCTGTTCGAGATTTCAACATTTGCGAAGCCAAGCTCTTCAAACTTTTTCAGTATCTGCTCCCCTCGATCCTGCGCCCTCGCTATTTCGATCAAAAGCCCCCCTGGCTGCGGAAGGACGCCATAACGCTCACACAGCCTTATCTTTTCCCGGATCGTCTCGATGTTCCATGTCAGCAGCCGGGAAGGAAATTTCAGGATATCCACGTATTCTCCGAATGCCCTGAAGGCGTCTTCGGTGAATCCGGCCGGCCAGCCCATGTCGTTTACCATCGTCAACCCGACTTTTCTGGGCTTTTTCGGGCGCTCGGCGATCCTGATATCGAGAAATTCGTTGAATTGCATTTAATCCTCCGGAAAATCGATCATTTGGCCCTGGCCAGGCCAATACCGGTCAATACGGACGAAAGTTCGCCGGATTGCTCGGCCCAATAACTCTTTGCATCCTTGCTGTTGCGATAACTGTTCACCCAGTAGTTCGATCCGAGTTCTTTTTCCCACTCGGACGATTGTGAAAGTCTGGAAAGCACATGGTCCCAATAAGCGATCTGCCTTGCGCCGAGATCTTTGGGACCGATGATTCCGCGCCAGCTTCCGAACACGACATCCACCCCTTGCTCCTTCCAGGTCGGAACATCCGCCATGACGCCTGAAAGCCGCCGCCCGGAAGTGACGCCGATCAACCGGATCTTTCCGGACCGGAAAAGCGGGAGCAACACGGGAATCGACGACGGCACCAGGTCCACATGCCCGCCCAGCAGCGCCGTGGACGCTTCTCCTGACGAATTGAAAACGACCGTTTTCAGCCGTTTGACATCGCCGCCCACCGCCTTGGCCACCAGCGCGGTGGCAATATGGTTAGGATTGCCCAGGGTCGTAGCAATCGCGACGACAACCGACTCCGGCTTCTGCTTCAGCTGGTCGGCCAGATCCTTGCCTGACTTTATCGGAGAATCCGCCCCTACCGCGAATGCGATGTGCTCGTCGTACAGATGCGCCAGAGGCGTGAGGTCCTCGTACGAAAGCTTGCTGACGCCATTGATGTAGTTCGTGATGATATTCAAAGGGGCAATCGATATATAGTGCGCGTCACCGGCATGCTGATTCAGGTAAATCCGGCTTATGGTCCCTCCGCCTCCGGCCTTGTTCACGATCGACACGCTGGTCCTGACCAACTGCTCGTCCTTGAAAACCTTCTGGATCAATCGCGCAGTTTTGTCCCCGGATCCGCCGGGAGCCGCGCCCACGACGATTTCCACATTTTTATCCGGGGACCATGGATTCGCCTGCGCCCAGGCGCCAGCCACGCCCGTCATTGCAAACAGGGCAAGCAGCAACCGGGCGCTTCTCGAGAAATTCAGGCTGTGCCTTGCATGGCCCATGGAGACCTCCTCGCACTTTTTTATCCGGACCTGGCCGGGAATTTCCTGCCCAATGCGTCCTGCCCAATGCGCAGGGTGTGGTCTCAGGCTATCCCGGGCAGATCAATGACCGCAAATACCGATTAATTAGAGTCCATAACCGGCGGTTAGAGGCGCCCCGGGCGGGATGCGGGGCCGCAGGCGGGAGAAGCGGAACGGACGGGGAAGGCCTGCCAAACGCCCGCGCATGGGATCCGGAAACTAGGCGGCCAGCGCCTTTTCCACGGCGTGTTTTTTCAGTTTCGGAGAAAACATCTCGATAAAATCATACATGTAGGCTTTCAGGAAATTCCGGCGCCTGACCGCGATATAAGTGGTGCTGGACGGAAAAAGATGGCCGACATCAATGGCGGACAAATTTTTGTCCTTTGACTGGTCAAAGGCCAGGCGGGTCAATATGGCGATGCCCAGATCCAGCTCGACACAGGCTTTCATGACATCCGCATCCAATGCGCTCAGCACAATATTCGGCGCGAGCCCTGCCGCTTCAAATGTCTGAAGAATGATCTGCCTGGCAGAAAACTCGCGGTCATAGGCAATGATCGGGAACCTGGCAATGTGCTCCAGTGAAACCGGACGCATTTTCTGCAGCGCATGCCCGGGACGGGTTATAACGACCCTGCCCCATTGATGGCACGGAATGGCCTTGAGCTCCGAGGGGACCGACAGCGCCTCGGTCGCAATGCCTATGTCTGCGGCGCCCTCCAGCACGAACTGCGAAACCTGGCCGGGATTCCCCTGCTTCAGCCTTACGGCCACCTTGGGGTATTTCGCCGAGAATTTTTTCAGCACTTCCGGCAGCGCGTATCGCGCCTGCGTATGTGTCGCGGCGACGACAAAATTTCCAACGTCCTGCGCTGACATTGCATCGCCAATTTTCTTCAAGGACTCCGCGTCATTCAGCATTTTCTCGGCGATTGAAAGCACCTGCTCCCCCGAGACGCTCAAACCCACGATCCGCCCCCGCTTCCTATTGAAAATCTCGACACCCAGCTCCTCCTCGAGCAGGCGTATCTGCTTGCTGATTCCGGGCTGCGAGGTAAACAGGCACCGCGCGGCATCGGATATATTCAATCCATGCCTGACAACCTCATGCAAGTAACGAAGCTGTTGTAGGGTCATGTTCTTTATTTAACCGGCATTTCCCCCGGGCATCCCCGTTTCCCGGAGCCACCCGGGGCCGATTCCAATCCAGACAAACGCCAGATCTGGCAATCCGCAAGCAGATCTGACAACCGC
>JAHCLD010000034.1 GCA_026125585.1 Burkholderiales bacterium | reverse complement strand
CGATCAGCAGCTTCGGATAGAACACGTACAGCGAGCGGATGCGCAGCGGCCTGAAGCCGCGCCAGGAACCGACGACATAGAGGGCGCACAAAGCCAGCATGCCGGCGCCGATCAGTTGCACCAGCGGCGCCGGCAGGTTCAGGCGCGGAATGACATCGACCAGGGACTGCACGATCTGCGGCTCGAGCACGAAGACGATGCCCATCAGGATGATCGTGCCGTAACCGAAGGTGAACGAGCACAGCGCGACCAGCACCGCCACTTCGCCGGGGCTGAGGCCTTTCGCGCAATAGGCGCGCAGCCGGACCAGGCCGCCGGAGAGCACCGAGGCGCCGAGGTTGTGGCCCAGCGCGTAGGTCACGAAGGAGCAGGTGGCGATGTACGGCCAGGAGATGCTGCGGTGGCGGCCCAGGTGGATCAGCGCGATGCGGTCGTACCAGGCCAGCGCGGCATAGGCGGTGAGCGCGGACAGGCCGGCGAGGACATAGGCCCGCGCCGATACTTCCGCGATGCTGTCGGCAATCATGTCGACGATGACCGTGAGGTTGGTCCACAGGCTGCCGGCTTCGATCATCGCCCTGGCCGCGGGATCGGTGGACACTTCGGCCAGCAGTTTCGAATACAGCAGCCACAGCGACCAGAGCACGACCGCGCCGACGCACAGCAGCCAGAGCATTCTCTTGGCGTGCTGCATCCAGGGATGGCGGGGTGTTGCGGCTGTCATTCGGTGAAAGCGCCGTCTGCGTGCGCGGTGAAACGAAGCGGGAGGCGGCCGCGGGTGAGGGCGGCTACAGTTGGAACCGCGGCTTTATACCATAGTTCTTCAGGGGTTATTGGGGGTTATCAGGGGTTACTGGGGAGGCATTGCGGTTTCCGCCGCCGGGCGCCGCGGTTTTTTCCGCCAGCGCGCGCAGCAGTTTTTCCTGTTCGGCGAAGCCCGGCACCCGCGCCGGCCTGTCCGGTTGCTCTTCGGGGACCCTGCCCCGGAAGTCCGCGGGCGCGCCGGGCCCGGGGGACAGGTAGGCTTCCATCCGCCGGCGTTTGTTGAATGCTGCAATGCGATTGTCGAGGCCGGCGATGTCGACGACCAGCAGCAGGAGCAGCATCGGCGCCGCGGGCAGCAGCCAAGACCATCCGCCAAACCAGCCGGCGACAGTGGCCAGGGTCAACAGCGGGTAGGCGACGGCCCAGCCGGTTTCGTGCAGGTACCAGCGGTGCACGCCGAGCGGGAACAGCGGCAGCAGGCACCAGGCGGTGCCGCGGCGGCGCAGCGTGCGCGCCAGGCGCAGGTTCATCGCCTGCAAGCCGCCGCCTTCCAGATCGAGTTTCCGCCATTTCGGGTTCATGCCGGGTTTATGCCGTGCCTTTGCGGGTGCCGGCAACGATACCATGCGGCAAACCGTTGTCCGCCACCGCTTTGTCGCGGTGGCGCGAACGGGTAGTATCGCCTTTTCCGACTGCCGACCGCGTTCACCCCATTCATGGCCGACCGCCGCCTCCAGGTATTCCATGCCGTCGCCCGCCAGCTTTCGTTCACGAAGGCCGCGGAGCAACTGTTCATGACCCAGCCCGCCGTGACTTTCCAGATCAAGCAACTGGAGGAGCACCTCAACACGCGCCTGTTCGAGCGCAGCCATGGCCGCATCGCGCTGACGCCCGCCGGGGAGCTGGTGCTCGGGTACGCCGAAAAGATCCTGACGCTGTCGGAGGAGCTGGAAACCCGCGTCAGCGAACTGACCGGGGAAATCAGCGGTCCGCTGCTGCTGGGGGCGAGCACCACGGTCGCCGAGTTTTTCCTGCCGCAGATCCTCGGTGAATTCAAGGCCAGGCATCCGCTGGTGCGGGCGCGCATGACCGTCGGCAATTCCGAGACCATCGTCACCCGCGTCGCCGAGCATGCACTCGACCTCGGCCTGATCGAGTCGCCTTCACAACTGCACGGCGTGCAGACGGAAGTGTGCTGCGATGACGTGATGGTGATGATCTGCAGCCCCCGCTACAAGCTTGCGAAGGCCGGAAAGGTTTCCCCCGCCGAAGTGTCCTCGGAGCCCTTCATCAGCCGCGAACCCGGGTCCGGCACCCGCGAGGTGGCCGACCAGTATTTCCAGCAGAACGGGGTGTCTCCGGATGCCATCAACGTGGTGATGGAGCTGGGCAGCCCCGAGGCGATCAAGGGCGTGGTCGAAACCGGCCTCGGCGTGTCCATCCTGTCGCGTGCGACGGTGGCCAAGGAACTGAAGCTCGGTGTCCTGGTGGCGGTGCCGCTGGATCCGCCGCTGGTCCGCGGACTGTCGGTGGTCACGCCGAAGGACCGTTTCCGCTCGCGCCTGCTCGCCACTTTCGTCGAGTTCGCGAAGGCGCGCATGAAGGACATGGCCGCCGCGCAATGAAGCGTTTCGCCGCGGTACAGCACAGTCATTCCGAGTTTCTCGGCAGCGTCGAGAAACAACTGGAGAACCGCGGCATCGGCTTCACCTATTTCCGTCCCTTCACCGGGCAGGCGCTGCCGGCGAGCGCGCTGCAGTTCGACGCGCTGTGGCTGCTCGGCGGCGCCCATGCGCCAGCGGACCGCGCCCATGTACCCTGGCTCGACGAGGAACTGCGCCTGCTGCGCGCGTTCGCGGCGGCGCGGCGCCCGGCGGTCGGCCTGGGTTTCGGCGCGCTGCTGCTGGCGCAGGCCGCCGGCGGCGAGCCGCAGCCGGATCACGGTCCCTATGCCTACTGGACGACGGCGCATGCGACGGTCGCCGGCGCGGCCGATCCCGTGGCACAGGCGATCGACGGCTGCCGGGTGCTGGTGGCCGCCGGCGGCCGCGTGGCGCTGCCCGAAGACGTCGCGCCGCTGGCGACGGATGACGACGGGCGCTGGATACTGTTGCGCCGCGATGCGGCCTACGGGCTGCTGTTCCGGCCCGAGATGACGCCGGGCATGATCGAGGACACGATCATGGAAGAGGGACGTCCGCTGCCCGATGACATCGGAGACGTGCTGGCACGCGCCCGCGAACTGTGGCCGGAATCCCGCGACACCACCGACCGCGTGATCGCGGCGCTGGTGTCGGAACTGGACCTGATGCAGGAGCGGCGCAAGCCGCCGGTGTTCCGCATCCAGGCGGTGTCCGGAGGGCAGTGAGCGTGGCCGCGGACGGGGAAGAGGTTTTGCTGGGCATTTACCGGGCGCTCGACGCGCAGCGGCGGGATGAATTGCTGGAACTCGCGCGTGTGCTGGCCGCGCCTGCCGCGGAGCCGCGCCGGGAACCGCGGCCGGCCGGAGAATCGGTGGCGCTGGCGATACGCCGCCTGACCCGCAGTTATCCGATGCTCGACCGGCGCCGGCTGATGGGGCCGGCTTCGGCGCTGATGGCGCAGCACGCGCTGCAGGGCCGCGCCGCGGCCGAGGTCATCGACGAGCTGGAACTGGTGTTCGAGCGCCATTACCGTGAATGCCGGAGCGCAGGCCGGGTTTCCTGAGCCGCAGCGAGATGCCGAGACCGATTGCCGCAACCATCGACCTTGCCGCGCTGGCGCACAACCTGGGCGTGGCGCGCGCACACGCGCCGCACGCGAAGGTGTTCGCGGTGATCAAGGCTAATGCCTACGGCCACGGCTTGATGCGCGCGGCGCAGGCGCTGCGCACGGCGGACGGTTTCGCGGTGGTCGAGTTCGATGCCGCGCTGCGCCTGCGCGAGGCGGGCTTCACCCAGCGCATCCTGCTGCTGGAGGGTTTTTTCGACGCGCGCGAAGCGGCCGAGGGCGCGGCGAAAAAGATCGCTTCGGTGGTGCACCACCGGGAGCAGATCGGCCTGCTCGGCGGACTGTCCGCGGCCGCGCGGCTGGACCTGCTGCTGAAGATCAACAGCGGCATGAACCGGCTCGGTTTTGCCGCGGAGGACGCGCGCAGTGCCCATGCCGCGCTGCAGGACTGCGCCGGTGCCGGCAAGGTCACGCTGATGACCCATTTCGCGAACGCCGACGATGCGCGCGGCGTGGCTTGGCAGATGGAGACTTTCGAGCGCGCCGCCGCCGGCATCGCGGCGCCGCGCAGTCTGGCCAATTCCGCGGCGACGCTGCGTTATCCGGAAACCCATTTCGACTGGGTGCGTCCCGGCATCATGCTCTACGGTTCGTCGCCCTTCGCCGAAGTGTCCGCGGCCGCGCTCGGCCTGAAGCCGGCGATGACGCTGCGGTCGGCAATCATCGGCGTCTGCGACCTAAAGCCCGGCGACACGGTCGGCTACGGCGGCATGTTCTGTGCTGATCGGCCGATGCGCATCGGCGTCGTCGCCTGCGGCTATGCCGACGGCTATCCGCGTCATGCGCTCAACGGCACGCCGGTCCGCGTCGGCGATGCGATGACCGGTACCGTCGGCCGGGTATCGATGGACAAGCTCTGTGTCGACATCAGCGGCCTGCCGGCGGCCGGCATCGGCACGCCGGTGGTGCTGTGGGGCGAAGGCAATCCGGTGGACGACGTGGCGCAGGCCGCGGGCACCGTCAGCTATGAATTGCTGTGCGCGCTGGCGGCGCGGGTGCCCGTGACCGGGCGGTCCTGAGTTTTTCCGGTAATCTGCGATCCATGGCAAAAGCGAAAACCGTTTACGTCTGCACCGAATGCGGCGGCCAGGCGCTGAAGTGGCAGGGCCAGTGCCCGCACTGCCAGGCCTGGAACACGCTGGTCGAATCGGTGGCCGACACCGCGGCGCCGTCGGCCAACCGCTTTTCGCTGATCGCCGAGACCGGAAAGCTGCAGAAGCTGTCGGAGGTCGAGGCGCGCGAGGAGGCGCGGGTGTCGAGCGGCATTGCCGAATTCGACCGTGTGCTCGGTGGCGGGCTGGTGCCCGGCGCGGTGATCCTGATCGGCGGCGATCCGGGCATCGGCAAGTCGACGCTGCTGCTGCAGTCGCTCGCGACCGTCGGCGCCGGACGCAGGGTGATCTACGTGTCGGGCGAAGAGTCGTCGCAGCAGATCGCGCTGCGCGCGAAACGGCTCGGCGTCGAGGCCGAACACGTGCAGGTCCTGCCCGAAACGGGACTCGCGAAGATCCAGGCGGTGATCCAGTCCGAAAAGCCGGAAATCGCGGTCATCGACTCGATCCAGACGCTGTATTCCGACGCGCTGACCTCGGCGCCGGGCTCGGTGGCGCAGGTGCGCGAATGCGCGGCGCAACTGACGCGACTGGCCAAGGCCGGCGGCACAACCATCGTGTTTGTCGGCCACGTCACCAAGGAGGGCACGCTGGCGGGTCCGCGCGTGCTCGAGCACATGGTCGACACCGTGCTCTATTTCGAAGGCGACACGCATTCGAGCTTCCGTCTGATCCGCGCTTTCAAGAACCGCTACGGCGCGGTCAACGAACTCGGCGTGTTCGCGATGACCGACAAGGGGCTGAAGGGCGTGGCCAATCCCTCGGCGCTGTTCCTGTCGCAGCACGACAGCGAGGTCGCCGGCTCCTGCGTGCTGGTCACGCAGGAGGGCACGCGGCCGCTGCTGGTCGAGGTGCAGGCGCTGGTCGACGAGGCGCATGCACCGAACCCGCGGCGGTTGTCGGTCGGACTGGAGCAGAACCGGCTGGCGCTGCTGCTGGCCGTGCTGCACCGCCATTCCGGCATCGCCTGTTTCGACCAGGACGTGTTCGTCAACGCGGTGGGCGGTGTGCGCATCACCGAACCCGCGGCCGACCTCGCGGTGCTGATGGCCGTGGTCAGCTCGCTGAAGGACCGGCCGCTGCCGAAAAAGCTGGTGGTGTTCGGCGAAGTGGGACTCGCCGGCGAGGTGCGGCCGGTGCAGCGCGGGCAGGAGCGCCTGAAGGAGGCGGCCAAGCTCGGCTTCACCCATGCCCTGGTGCCGCAGGCCAACCAGCCGCGGCAGCCCATACCCGGGCTCAAGGTCATCGCCGTGCGCCGCATCGAGGATGCCGTCGTGCATTTTCGCGACGGGTTCTGAGGCGCCATGATGTGGGCGCCGGCGGTTCCGCCGGGTGCTGCATTGCGGTAAAATCAGCCTCCTTCCAGCAGGAAAACCAAGGTTCCATTTCTTGTTTCACATTCCGGAGCATTCATGAAGGTTCTAGTGACAGTCAAACGCGTCATCGACCCGTACGTGAAGGTGCGCGTGAAGTCCGATGGCACGGGCGTCGAGACCGCCAACGTCAAGATGGCGATGAACCCGTTCTGCGAAATCGCCGTCGAGCAGGCGGTGCGCATGAAGGAAGCCGGCATCGTGACCGAGATCGTCGCGGTTTCCGTCGGCGTGCCGCAGTGCCAGGAAACCCTGCGCACCGCGATGGCGATGGGCGCCGACCGCGGCATCCTGGTCGAGACCACGGCGGAAGTGCAGCCGCTGGGCGTGGCCAAGCTGGTCAAGGCGATCATCGACAAGGAACAGCCGAAGCTGGTGATCATGGGCAAGCAGGCGATCGATGACGATTCCAACCAGTGCGGGCAGATGGTGTCGGCGCTGCTGGGCTGGCCGCAGTCGGCATTCACCTCGGCGATCGCCGTCAACGGCGACAGCGCCGACGTGACCCGCGAAATCGACGGCGGCCTGGAAAAGCTGACGATCAAGCTGCCGGCGGTGGTGACCACCGACCTGCGCCTGAACGAGCCGCGCTACGTCACGCTGCCCAACATCATGAAGGCGAAGAAGAAGCCGCTGGAAGTGATCAAGCCCGAGGCGCTGGGCGTGGACGTCGCGCCGCGGCTGAAGACGCTGAAGGTCGAGGAGCCGCCGAAGCGCAGCGCCGGCGTCAAGGTGGCCGACGTCGCCGAACTGGTCGCAAAACTCAAGAACGAAGCGAGGGTCATCTGATGTCCGTACTCGTCATTGCCGAACACGACGGCAAGCAGCTCAAGCCCGGCACCACCAACACCGTCACCGCCGCCGCAAAAATCGGCGGCGACATCACCGTGTTGGTCGCCGGCCACCAGTGCGCCGAGGCGGCGCAGGCGGCGGCGAAGGTCGCGGGCGTCAAGAAGGTGCTGCTGGCCGACGCGCCGCAGTACGCGGGAGCGGTCGCGGAAAACATGGCGGCACTGGTGCTGACTATCGCCGGACAGTACGGGCATATCCTCGCGCCGGCCACCGGCTTCGGCAAGAACTTCATGCCGCGCGTCGCCGCGCTGCTGGACGTGCAGCAGATTTCGGACATCAGCGCCGTCGTTTCCGCCGATACCTTCGTGCGGCCGGTCTATGCCGGCAATGCGATGGCCACCGTGCAGTCGGCGGACAAGGTCAAGGTGATCACTGTCCGTGCCACCGGCTTCGACGTCGCAGCCGAGGGCGGCAGTGCCGCCGTCGAGAACCTCGCGGCGGCTCCCGACACCGGCCTGTCGAAGTTCAACGGCCAGGAACTGTCGAAGTCCGACCGGCCCGAACTCACCGCGGCGCGCATCATCGTGTCCGGTGGCCGCGGCATGCAGTCGCGCGAGAACTTCAAGATCCTCGAAGCACTGGCCGACAAGCTCGGCGCCGCGGTCGGCGCCTCGCGCGCGGCGGTGGATTCCGGTTTCGTGCCTAACGACTACCAGGTCGGCCAGACCGGCAAGATCGTCGCGCCGGAACTCTACATCGCCGTCGGTATCTCCGGCGCGATCCAGCATCTGGCCGGCATGAAGGACAGCAAGGTCATCATCGCCATCAACAAGGATCCGGAGGCGCCGATTTTCGCGGTGGCCAACTACTGGCTGGTGGAAGACCTGTTCAAGGCGGTGCCGGAACTGACCCAGGCGCTGTGAACCTGTTTCGCCTGCGGTAACATCAAGGGCGCTCCTGCGGGAGCGCCCTTTTCGTTCGTGGAGGATTCGTGTCGACCTACACCGCGCCGCTGAAAGACATGCAGTTCGCGATCGCCGAGTTCGCCGGGCTCGAAGGCGTCGCCGCGCTGCCCGGCTGCGGCGAGGTCAGCGCCGAGCTGGTCGAGGCGGTGCTGACCGAAGCCGGCAGGTTCGCGCAGGGCGTGCTCGATCCGCTGAACCGCAGCGGCGACAAACAGGGCGCGCAGTGGCGCGACGGCGCGGTGACCGCGCCCGACGGTTTTGCCGACGCCTATCGGCAGTTCACCGCCGCCGGCTGGAACGGCCTCGCGGCTTCCACGGATTACGGCGGCCAGGGGCTGCCGCACTGCATCGCGCTGCCGCTGCAGGAGATGTGGAACAGCGCGAACATGGCCTTCTGCCTGTGCCCGATGCTGACCACCGGCGTGCAGGAGGCGCTGACCCATCACGGTTCGCGGGTGCTGCTCGACACCTACATGCCGAAGCTGGTGTCCGGCGAATGGACCGGCACCATGAACCTGACCGAACCGCAGGCCGGCTCCGACCTGTCGGCGGTGCGCACCCGCGCCGTCCCGGAAGGCGGCCATTACCGCATCCAGGGCACCAAGATCTTCATCACCTGGGGCGAGCACGACATGGCGGAGAACATCGTGCACCTGGTGCTGGCGCGGCTGCCCGATGCACCCGAGGGCGTGAAGGGCATTTCGATGTTCGTGGTGCCGAAGTTCCTCGTCAACACCGACGGCGGCCGCGGCGCGCGCAACGACATCCGCTGCGTGTCGATCGAACACAAACTGGGCATCCACGGCAGCCCGACCTGCGTGCTCGCGTACGGGGACCAGGGCGGGGCGACCGGCTACCTGGTGGGCGAGCCGAACCGCGGCCTCGAATACATGTTCACGATGATGAATCACGCACGGCTGGGCGTCGGCATGGAAGGCGTGGCGATCGCCGAGCGCGCCTGCCAGCATGCGCTGGAATACGCGAAGACGCGGGTGCAGGGGCGCGCGATCGGGCAGAAAAGCGGCGACCGCGTGACCATCATCCACCATCCCGACGTGCGGCGCATGCTGATGACCATGCGCGCGCAGATCGAGGCGATGCGCGCGCTGGGCTATCTTGCGGCCGGCGAGCTGGACCGCGCGAAGCGCCATCCCGACGCGCAGGTGCGGGCGCGGCACCAGTCGCGGCTCGACCTGCTGACGCCGGTGGTCAAGGGCTGGTGCACCGAGCTGGCGGTGGAGATCGCCTCGCTCGGCGTGCAGATCCACGGCGGCATGGGCTTCGTCGAGGAAACCGGCGCCGCGCAGTACTTGCGCGACGCGCGCATCACCACCATCTACGAAGGCACCACCGGCATCCAGGCCAACGACCTGATCGGGCGCAAGGTCGGCGCGGAGCAGGGCGCGACCGCTTTTGCGCTGATTGCCGAAATGCGCGCGCTGGATGCGCCGCTCGCGGCCGCCGGCGCGCCGCTTGCGCCGGCGCGCGCATCGTTCCTGCAGGCCGTGGACGGCCTGGAGGCGGCGACGCGCTGGCTGGTCGACCATTACCGTGCCGAACCGGAGGCCGCCGCCGCCGTTGCAGTGCCCTATCTGAAACTGTTCGGCACGGTGGCCGGCGGCTGGCTGATGGCGCGCGCGGCGCTGATCGCCCGGGAGCGCCGCGACATCCCGGGCGCGGACCGTGCTTTTCTGGACGCCAAACTGGCGACGGCCTGTTTCTATCTGGAACACCTGCTGCCGCAGGCGGACGGATTGTCACGCACCGTCACCGGTGGCGCGGCAAGCACGCTGGCGCTGGATCCGTCGGCATTCTGATGCGTACCGCCCTGCAGCGCATCATGGTCGCGGTCCTGTGCCTGTCGCCGGTGCCGGCGGCGGCACAACTGAGCTGCGAGCAACTGGTGGCCAGCGCCCAGGCCGGCATCAAGCTGCGCGACCAGGGCGCCAGCCTCGGCCAGGTGCTGGCCGAAACCGGAAAAGGCGAGCTGCGCGCGCGCTTCAGTCCTGAAGAACTGGCGCTGATCCGCCGCGCGCTGCAGCTGACCTTCACCGGCGAAGTGTCGCTTCACGAACTGGCCGAAACCTGCGCGGCCGGCCAGGGCGGCGCCCGCCGCTGAACGGCTTGAATGCGTTATATTGTCGCGCGCAAACCAGGCCGCAGGGGCCGGTACCGGAGGAAATGCAGATGAAGCCGAGCAGGCAGTGGCTGGCGGTGTTGATGGCGGGAATGTTCCTGGCGACGGGCGTGGCGGTCGCGCAGAAGCAGCCGAAGGTGCCGCCCGAGTACGAGCGCGAGGGCGGGCCGTACGTGCCCACGCCCAACGTGGTGGTCGACCAGATGCTGAGCATGGCGAACGTGACCGAGAAGGACCACGTGATCGACCTCGGTTCCGGCGACGGCGTCATCGTGCTGACCGCGGGGCAGCGGCTGAAGGCCAGCGGCTACGGCGTCGACATCGACGAGGAATTGATCCGCAAGAGCAACGAGCGCGCGAAGAACCTCGGCATCGACGGCCGGGTGCGCTTCGAGGCGAAGGACATTTTCAAGACCGATGTCAGCACGGCGACGGTGGTGACGCTGTACCTGCTGCCGGAATTCATGCAGCGGCTGCGGCCCAAGCTGTTCGACGAGCTGCGCCCGGGCACGCGCATCGTGTCGCACGACTACCATTTCGAGCAGTGGCAGCACGACGCCGACATCAGTTTCGACGTGCCGGAGAAGGAATTCATTTCCGGCGTGCCGCGCGCGACGCTGTATCTGTGGATCGTGCCGGCCAAGGTGGCCGGCGGCTGGAACCTGAAGGTCGAGGGGGACGGCGATTACGGCCTGGCGCTGAAGCAGCACTACCAGAATGTTGAAGGCACGGTGGACGGACGCGGGCGCAAGAGCGGGCTCAGCCTGCTCGACCCCAGGGTCAGCGGCAGCGAGATCAGCTTCGTGATCCTGCATGGCAATGTCCGCGGGCGCTTTACCGGGCGCGTCGACGGCGACCGCATGGAAGGTACGGCGGTGTTCAGCGATGGCAAATCCCTGCGCTGGCAGGCGGTGCGCGGCAGGGCCTGATCTCCGGGCTCGGCCGGGATTCGCTTCAGTTCATCAGCAGGGCCGGCGGCGCGTTCTCGAGCACGCCGCGGCGGAACGCGGCCTGGTTGCCGGCCATGTCCAGCGCCGCCGCGTTCCAGGCGTCGCGGATGATTTTTCCGCCGGCGAGAAGATCACCGCCGACCGCGCGCGGCTTCGCCAGCATGTCCCACAACGCGCCGGCATGGCGTTCAGGCACGCCGTCCAGGGTCACGCGCTGCGTCGCCGGCAGGGGCGCCGGCGCGGCGACCAGGAAGCTGTTGGTGTAGCGCGCGCTGGGCCAGTCCGGCCGGTAGAGCGCGGCATGGGGCAATTCACTCGTCAGTGTCGCCAGCAGGTGGGCGTAGGCGCGCGGATCCTCGAGATTGGCGAAGGTGTTGAACACCGCAACGCCGTCCGGCTTCAGGCAGCGCCTGAGGTCGCGGAAGAATTCGCGGGTGATCAGGTAGTCGGGCGTGCCGTCGCCGTGGAACAAGTCGACCAGCACCACGTCGTGGCGGCCGTCGCAGGCGGCGACGAAGGTGCGCGCATCGGCTTGGTGCGTGGTGACGCGCCGGGTATCGAAGCCGAAGTACTTCTGCGCGACTTCCAGCGAGGAGGGGTCGATTTCGACCACTTCGACACGCGTGCCGCCGCCGGCCAGGCGCGAGGGCACGATGCCGGCGCCGAGCCCGAGCATCAGCACGTCCTGCATCCGCGGCCGGTAGGCGCGCGCCAGGGCTTCCAGCGCCCAAGTGTAGAAGGAGACCGATTGCCGGTTCGAGTCGACGGTGTTCTGGATCAGCCCGTCGTGGAAATACATGCGCAGGAATCTGCCGTCGGCATCGGCGCCGCTGCGCAGGATTTTCACCGTGCCGAACAGCGAGCTGTGGGTGCCCTCGATCTGCCATTGCGCGCCGCTGAAGGCGACCGGCCCCTGGCGTCCGGTGTAACGGTCCGCCTGCCAGGCCAGCAGCGCCGCGCCGAGCATCGCCGCCACGGCGCAGGCGGTGACGCCGCCGCGGCCGGACATGAGCAGTTTCGGCGCCGCCGCCGCGGCGAGCGACAGCGCGCCGAGCACGCCGGCGACCAGCAGCGTGGCGGTGTAGTTGCTGATGTTGGGAATCAGCAGGAAGGCCGTGACCAGCACGCCGGCGACGGAACCCAGCGTGCTGACGAAAAACACCAGACCGGCGCCGGCATCGCCCTGGCGCCCGGCCTGCCGGCGCAGCAGCAGGGCGACCAGCAGCGGATTCATGGCGGAAGTCGCCACCAGCGGCAGCAGCAGCAGGATCAGGCAGGCGGCGAAGGCGCCGCCGCTGAGGCTCCAGCGCGCCAGCGGGTGGAACACCAGCGGGTAGGCAAGGCAGGCAATGACGATGGCGATGCCGGCGAGCGCGGGCATGATGCCGAACAGGAAACCGATTTTCCTGTCGGAAGGAGCGGGCGATCCGCCGGCCAGCCGGCCGCCCCACCAGTACCCCAGCGCCAAGGAAACCAGCGTGATCGACAGGATGCCGGTCCAGATGTAGAGGCTGACGCCGAAATAGGGCGTCATGATGCGCGAGGCGAGCAGTTCGAGCGCGAGGATGGCACCGCCGGAAATGAAGATCAGGGCGAAAGGCATGGGCGGAGAAGGATGGGCAGGGAAGGATGGGCAGAGAAAGGTGGTCGGTTATAATGCGCCGCCAATCTACCACAGGCATGGTCAACTCCATTTGACCCGGCGGTAGCGCGGTTCCAGTGTCAAATCCAACCGGCAGGCACGAACGCTGCGGCAACAGCGCTGCCGGCGGTCTGCGGAGGCGATCATGCAGCTTGCATTTCAGGTGTTGAACAAGGTGTTGCCGGCAGCGGCCTGCGTCGCCTTGCTGTCTTCTTCTCCACTGCGCGCCGCCGGAGACCAGCCCAGCGTGCCCTATGTGCCGACGCCGCAGGCGGTGGTCGAGCGCATGCTGGCTATGGCGAAGGTCACCGCCGGCGACTATCTCATCGATCTCGGTTCCGGCGACGGCCGCATCGTGGTGACCGCGGCGCGCAAATACGGCACCCGCGGTTTCGGCGTTGACCTCAATCCGGTGCGCATCGATGAAGCCAACGAGAACGCGCGCAGGAACCGCGTCACCGACAAGGTGGCGTTCTACCAGCGCAACCTGTTCGAGACCGATCTCTCGCAGGCCACCGTGATCACCATGTACCTGCTGCCCCGGGTCAACCTGCAGCTGCGGCCGAAACTGCTCGATCTGAAGCCGGGCACGCGGCTGGTGTCGCACGATTTCGACATGGGCGACTGGAAGGCCGACGAATACGTGCGCATGGATGCCAACGACAAGTTTTCCGGCGCCGGCGGCGACAGCGACATCTACCTGTGGATCGTGCCGGCGAAGGTCGCCGGGACCTGGCGCTCGCAGCTGACCGCGGGCGGCAAGCCGCAGAGCTACGAGATCCGGCTCGAGCAGAAATACCAGTCCGTCGGGGGCACGGTGCGCGTCAACGGCAAGCCGGCGCTGATGCAGGGCGCGAAGCTGAGCGGCGCCGAACTGTCGTTCGCGTTCACCGCCGACATCAACGGCGCGCCGGTCAAACATGAATTCAGCGGCCGCGTCGATGGCGGCCGCATCGCCGGGGAGGCCGCGCTGTCCGGCGGGCGGCTGGCTTCCCGCGCGGAATGGATCGCGGAACGGACGGAGGCGGCACGCTGATGCGGAACAGGATCATGGCCGGCGCCCTGCTGCTGGCACTGGCACTGGCGGTGGCGGTACAGGCCCAGGATTTCGGCGACACTCCGTACGTGCAGACGCCGCAGAACGTCGTCGATTCGATGCTCGAGACGGCGAAGGTGACGGCGAAGGATTACGTCATCGATCTCGGCTCCGGCGACGGCCGGATGGTCATCACCGCGGCGAAGAAGCGCGGTGCCCGCGGTTTCGGCGTCGATCTCGACAGGCGCCTGGTGAAACTCGCCAACGACAACGCGCGCAAGGCCGGCGTCGCCGACCGCGCGAAGTTCTACGACCGCGACCTCTTCGTCACCGACCTGTCGCCGGCCACGGTGATCACCATCTACCTGCTGCCCGAGGTGAACCTGATGGCGCGCGGCAGGATACTGGCGCTGGCACCGGGCACGCGCATCGTGTCCCACGACTACGGCTTCGGCGACTGGCCGCCGGATGTCGAGTACGAAATGGATGCGCCGGGCAAGTCGGTGGGGCGTTCGCAGCGGAGCAAGGTGCTGTACTGGGTGGTGCCCGACCAGGTGGCGGGACGCTGGCAGTGGACGGTGGAGGCCGGCGGCAAGCCGCGGCAGGTGGAACTGTCGCTGGACCAGAATTACCAGAAGCTCAAGGCGAGCGCGAAACTCGACGGCAATGCCTTGCCGGTGGAGCGCGCGACGCTGACCGGACGCGACGTCGAGGTGATCATGACGCTGCCCGGGCGCGGCCGCGTCACCTTCGGCGGCACGCGCATCAACCAGGCGATCGAAGGCACGTTGCGTGATGCCGCAGGCAAAACCGCGCCGTGGAGCGCGGTGCGAGTGGAACTCCGGGATGCCGCCCACGTGATCGCGCCGCCGCCGGTGATCCGGGAATTCAATACGGACGCGCAATAATGCGTAAGTATTTGTTTTTAAACATGTTTTTAGTTTTCTCGGCATTGCTGGCCACTGCCGCCGCGCGCGCCCAGCCCCACTGGCAGTTCGACGTGCCTTTCGTGCCGACGCCGCATGTGGTGATCGAGGAAATGCTGCGGCTGGCGAACGTCACGCCGCAGGACTTCGTGATGGACCTCGGATCCGGCGACGGTCGCGTGCTGATCACCGCCGCGCAGAAATTCGGCGCCCGCGGCATCGGCGTCGACCTCGACGCCGAACTGATCGCCGAGAGCATCGAGTCGGCGCAGGTGGCCGGCGTCACGGACCGCGTGCAGTTCCTGCAGCAGGACCTGTTCAAGACCGATCTGGACCAGGCGAGCGTGATCACCATGTACCTGCTGCCCGGCGTGATGGCGCGGCTGCAGCCGCGGCTGCTCGAGCTGAAGCCCGGCACCCGGCTGGTGTCCCACGATTTCCGCCTCGGCGACTGGAAGCCCGACGTCACCACGCAGATCCGCAAGAACACCTTCCTGTGGATCGTGCCGGCGAGGGTGGCCGGCCGCTGGCAGATGAAACTCGCGCTGCCCGGCGGAGAACATGCGGTGATGCTGGAACTGCGCCAGCAGTACCAGGAAGTCGACGGCTTCGGCCGTTTCAGCGACCGTCACTCGCAGATCTGGGAGCCGCGGCTGTCCGGCGACCGGCTGAGCTTCGTGATGGTCGACGACCGCGATCGCGACAACGAGGCGGCCCTGTATTTCGAAGGCCGGGTCAGCGGCGATGTCATCGAAGGGCAGCTGCGCCGCGGCACCGGCAATGCGCAGACCGTGCATCCCTGGCGCGCGCAGCGCGTGGCGGCGCCGTGAACGGGCCTGCCGCGGCATTCCTGGCTCGCCTGCTGCTGGCCGCGGCGTTCTGCTGGCAGGCCGCATCCGCGCGGGCTTCCGACGTGCCCTATGTGCCGACGCCGATGAACGTCGTCGATGCGATGCTGGGCCTCGGCAGCGTCGGCCCCGGCGACTACCTGATCGACCTCGGCTCCGGCGACGGGCGCATCTCGATCCGCGCCGCCGCGCGTTTCGGCGTCTCCGGCTTCGGCGTCGACCTCGACGACAATCTGGTGGGCATCGCGCGCGCCGCCGCCGCGAAGCAGGGCGTCGGCGACAAGGTGAAGTTCGAGGCGCGCAACCTGTTCGACACCGATCTCGGCCGCGCCACGGTGGTCACCGCCTATCTGCTCAATTCGGTGAACCTGCGGCTGCGCCCGCAGCTGTTCGAGCAACTGAAGCCGGGCACGCGCATCGTCACCCACGATTTCCATTTCGGCGACTGGCAGCCCGACCAGAAGATCACCATCGACGTGCCGGACAAGGCCTACGGGCCGCCGCGCAGCGATATCATGCTGTGGGTGGTTCCGGCGGATTTTTCCGGGGTCTGGCAGTGGACGCTGCCCGGCGCCGGCGGGGACGTGCGGCACGAAGCCCGGCTGTCGCAGAAATTCCAGGTTCTTTACGGCCGCGCATCGGCGCAGGACCGGCAGGTGCTGCTGGCCGACGCGAAGATCCGCGGCGATGCCGTCAGTTTCACGCTGGGCGATGCCGCCGGCGCGCAGCGTTACAGCGGGCGCATCAGCGGCAACACGATCAGCGGCGAAGTGCAGTTGCCGGGAGGCGGGCGCCCGCTGCCCTGGCAGGCAACACGGATCAAAACAGGCAAAATGGACATCAGCGCCACGGACCGCGGCAGGATGCAGGTCGCGGTGTCCGGCGGTTTACCCAAGGAGCAGTGATGAAATTCGCAAGCGTGATGGGCGGTATCGTAATGGTGATCGGCAGCGCGTTCGTGTTGCCGGCGGCGGCGCAGGAGGGGCGCGGCGACGTGGTGTACGTGCCGACGCCGCAGATCGTGGTCGACACCATGCTGGAAATGGCCAAGGTCGGCCCGAAAGACTACCTGATCGACCTCGGCTCGGGCGACGGCCGCATCGTGGTCACCGCCGCCACCCGATTCGGCGCCAGCGGCTTCGGCGTCGACCTCGACACCTACCTGCTGAAGCTCGCCAACCAGAACGCGCAGAAGGCGGGGGTCACCGGCAAGGTGCATTTCGTCGAGGAAAACCTGTTCACGACCGACCTGTCGCGGGCGACGGTGATCACCAGCTACCTGCTGCCGGAAATGAATCTGAAGCTGCGGCCGAAACTGATGTCCCTCAAACCCGGCACGCGTATCGTCGCCCATGACTACCATCTCGGCGAATGGGACCCGGAAGAGCAGCGCGAACTGGTGGTGCCGGAGAAGAAGGTGGGCACGCCGGGCATCAGCTACGTGTTTTCGTACGTGGTGCCGGCGCGGGTGCCGGGCAAGTGGCAGTCGCTGGTGAACATCGGCGGGCGCGAGACGCCGATGGAATTCAACCTGCAGCAGGAATTCCAGGAAGTCGAAGGCAGGGTGGAGATCCGCGACCGCGGCGTGGACCTGCGCGGCCGCATCCTCGGCGAGCGCATCCGTCTGGTGGCCGGTGGCCGCGGCGGCGTGCCGCGCCACGAATTCACCGGGCAGATCGGCGATGGCAGCATCACCGGCACCGTGATCATCGGCGAGGGCGCATCGCGCCAGCAGGCGGCGTGGACCGCGAAGCAGGTCCAGCGCGGCCAGCTGAAGCGAGCGTCGGACGAACAGTAATCCAGGCCATCACCACCCACAACGGGCGCCGGACGCCCGATCCGGAGGAGCCAGCATGAGCAACCAGAACGCGGCCGCGCCGCGCCAGACCCTGTCGATGACCGACGCCTGCGCGATGATCGTCGGCCTGATCGTCGGCGCCGGCATTTTCGGCACGCCGTCGATCGTCGCCGGCGCCGTCGGCGGCGAGGCCACGCTGTACGCGGTGTGGATCGCCGGCGGCGTGTTTTCGATCATCGGCGCGCTGTGTTACGCCGAGCTGGCGACGGCCTTTCCGTCGGCCGGCGGCGAATACCATTTCCTGCAGCGCGCCTTCGGCCGCTCGCTGGCCTTCCTCTACGGCTGGGCGCGGATGACGGTGATCGTCGCTGGCTCGATCGCCGTGTTCGCCTATCTCTTCGGCGACTACATGTCGCGGGTGATCAGCTTTGGCGCGCATTCCTCCGCGATCTGGGCGGCGCTGGTGGTGGTGGTGCTGACGTACGTGAACCATTGCGGCATCCGCGAAGGCAAGGCGACGCAGAACGTGTTCACGGTGCTGGAAGTCGGCGGCCTCGTGCTGATCGTGCTGGCGGGGCTGGTGTTCGCCGGCCCGCCGGCCGCCGCGGCGCCGGTGTCCGGCGACGGCCAGCCCTGGTACATGGGCGCGGGCATCGCCTCGGCGATGATCTTCGTGCTGTTCACCTACGGCGGCTGGAACGACGCGGCCTACATTTCCGCCGAGGTGCGCGACCGCGAGCGCAACATGGCGCGCGCGCTGCTGATCGCCATCGGCCTGGTGACGCTGCTCTACGTGCTGGTCAACGTCGCCTACCTGAAGGGCCTCGGTTACGACGCGATGGTGCGCTCGAACGCGGTGGCCGCCGATCTGCTGAAGGCGGTGTGGGGCACCGCGGGCGAGAAGCTGATCGCGGTGATGATCGCGATCGCGGCGCTGACCTCGGTCAACGGTTCGATGATCGTCGGCGCGCGCTCCAACTACGCGCTGGGCCGCGACTGGCCGATGCTCGGTTACCTCGGGCGCTGGGACGAGGCGAGCGGTTCGCCGCGCAATGCGATGCTGGTGCAGGGCGCGATCGCGCTGGCGCTGGTCGGCCTCGGCGCGATCCAGAACGCCGGCTTCAAGGGCCTGGTCGAATATTCGCTGCCGGTGTTCTGGGGCTTTTTCCTGCTCACCGGCGTGGCGCTGTTCGTGCTGCGTGTGAAGGAGCCGGATGCGCCGCGGCCGTTCCGGGTGCCGCTGTACCCGGTGCTGCCCGCGGTGTTCGTGCTGATGTGCGGCTACCTGCTGTATTCCAGCCTGACCT
>JAHCLD010000033.1 GCA_026125585.1 Burkholderiales bacterium | reverse complement strand
CGAGGCCGTTGATGAAACTGGTCGCCGAGCCGGCGATGCCGAGCGCCACCGGGAACACGATGCCGATCTGGCCGGCGGCGGCGGTCTGGTGGATGATCTTCGCGCTCTCGCTGAAGATGCCGTACTTGTAGAGCGTCGAGAACACGTCGAAATGCGCACCGACCGCGATGATGACGTCGGCCTGCGGCGCAGCGCGGTTGGCGCTGGCGAAGCCGTTGCGGCCCAGCGGGCCGAGCGCCAGCGGATGCGCCGAGGGGAAGGCATCGGGCGAGTACTGCAGCGCGGCGGCCGGGATGCCGGTGGCCTCCGCCAGTTTCTGCATCGCGGCGACGGCGCGTTCCTTCATCACGCCCCGGCCGATCACGAACAGCGGGCGCTGCGCCTTGGCGATCATGTCCCAGGCGGCATCGATCTGCGCCGGATCGCAGACCGCGGGCACGGTATGGCGGTAGGCCGCGGGAACGGCGGTTTCCGGCGCGATTGGCTGCAGCAGCACTTCGCTGGCGGCCTCGATATGGGTGGGTCCCTGCGGTTCGGTCAGCGCGACGCGGAAGGCCTTGCGCACGGCCTCCTGCACCTTGTCGACGTAGGGAATGCTGTAGGCCCATTTGGTGATCGGGCGCATGAACGGGACCTGGTCCATGTCCTGCGTGGCGTCGCGCTCGCGCATGAGGCTTTCCTGCACGCCGGTGATGCTGATCACTGGCACGTTGCCCTTGAACGCGGCGCCGATGCCGGTGACCATGTTGGTGACGCCCGGGCCCTCGGTGACGGTGACCACCGAGGGTTTGTTCGCGGCGCGCGCGAAGCCGTACGACATGAACGCGGCGCCCTGCTCGTGGCGGGTCAGGATGAAGCGGATCTGCGGCGTCGCGCGCAGTTCGTCGAGGATGGCGAGGTTCTGCGTGCCGGGGATGCCGAAGACGTGGTCGATGCCTTCGCGCTGCAGGGCGTCGACGAGGGCGCGGGCGCCGGTGACGGTCTTGACCGCCTTGCGTTCGGTGCTGTCCATGGGATTCCTTTGCGGGACGTTGTCGGTGCGAAGGCCGGATGTTAGCCCAAAAGCGCAAACGGCCGGCGGACCGCCACGCGCCGGATGTAACGGTTGCAGCGGTCCACATTGGGCAATTTTCCGCTGCGGCATTCCACAATGGGCAACGGCAGGGCGATTTCCGATTGTATTTGGCGGCCCGTGATGCTCAAATCCTGCTGACGGCGAAAAACAGATCCGCAGCCGCAGACGAGAGGAGAGATTCATGAACGGAACGATCCGCATGCTGGCGGGCGCGGTACTTGCCGCGGCCGCCGCCGCAACCGCAATTCCCGCGCAGGCCCAGTCCTTCCCGACGCGCCCGGTGCGCATGGTGGTGCCCTATCCGCCGGGCGGCGCCAACGACATCATCGGGCGCCTGCTGGCGCCGGTGATGACCCAGGAGCTGGGCCAGAACGTGATCGTCGACAATCGCGGCGGCGGCAACACGCTGATCGGTTCCGAGATCGTCGCCACGTCCGCGCCCAACGGTTACACACTGCTGGTGGTCGCCGCCGGCCACGCGGTGAATCCGGCGCTGTATAAGAAACTGCCGTACGACACCGCGCGCGACTTCGTGCCGGTTGCGCTGTTCGGCGACGGCGCCTACGTGCTGGTCGCGCATCCTTCGGCCGGCGTGTCGAACAGCGCGGAGCTAATTGCGCGGGCGAAGGCGAATCCGGGGAAGGTGACCTATGCCTCGTCGAGCACCGGCAACCTGACCCACCTCGCGGCGGAACTGTTCAATTCGCTCGCCGGCGTGCAGATGCTGCATGTGCCGTACAAGGGCGGCGGTCCGGCGATGACCGATCTGCTCGGCGGCCGCGTGCAGGTGTTTTTCTCGACGGTCGCGGTGGCGCGGCCGCATCTGCAGTCGGGCAAGATCCGCGGGCTCGGGGTGACCACGCCGAAACGCACGCCGGCGCTGCCGAACGTGCCGACGATCGCCGAGTCGGGCCTGCCCGGCTACGCGGTCAGCGGCTGGTACGGCGCGGTGGCGCCGAAAGGCACGCCGAAGGCGGTGATCGACAGGCTGCACGGCGCGGTGCAGATCGCGCTGCGCCTGCCGGAAGTCCGGGAGCGCCTGCTCGGCGTCGGCGTCGAGGCGGTGGAGATGTCACCGGCCGCCTTCGGCAAGCTGATCGACGATGACATCGCGAAGTGGATCAAGGTCGCGCGTCCGCTCAACATCAGCATGGATTGAATGACCCTGAGCGATAAAAAACCCCGCCGTAGCGGGGTTTTTTATCGGATACGGGGCGGTATCAGGCGGCTTTTTTCTGCAGCGCCTGCAGCTGTCTGGCGATGAAGTCCATCACCATCCGGTGCGAACGGTCGGCTTCGGGGCTGGGCACCGCGGTCCATTCGTGTTCGCTGTTCCCGAAGATCTCGAGCTGGCATTCGCCGCCGGCGGCGCGGTAGGTCGCAGCGAATTTTTCCTGGATCGGCGGGATCACGTTGTCGTCGAGGCCGCCCTGCATGATCAGCATCGGCAGCAGGTTGACCTTCTCCTTGCGGTCGAGGATTTCCTGCGGGTTGCCTTCGTGGATACTGTCCGGCGCGCTGAAGAAGGTGTCGGACTTCTTCATCATGTCCTTGTTGCCTTTTTTCTCCGCCTGGGCGCGGCGCGCGACCGGGTTGCTGATTGGCGAGCGGGTGGCGACATAGGAGAAGGTCGCGTCGATCTGGGGCGCTTCCGGCAGCGGGATCGCGGCGTATTTCGGGTCGTGCGGTTTCATCGCCAGCAACTGTGCGATGTGGCCGCCGCTGGAACTGCCGAGCACGCCGAAGTGCGTCGGATCGCCGTTCCATTCCTTCGCCTTGTGCTTGAGCCAGCGGATCGCGTAGTGCGCGTCCTGCACCGCGGCCGGATACGGCGCTTCGTGGGAGAGGCGCAAGTCGGGCGAGACCACCAGCATGCCGGCGGCGGCGACCGAGCGCGCCATCGGTTCGTTGGCGTAGCGGTCCTTGCGGCTCCACGCGCCGCCGTGCAGGTCGAGCAGCACCGGAAACGGCCCCGCACCCTGCGGCTGGTAGATGCGCGCAATCAGCGTGCGTTTTTCGGTCTTGCGGTATTCGACTTCCCAGCATTTGACGGCGTAGAGGCTGTCGGGATTGTAGGGGACGGTCATCGTGATCCTCCGAATGGTGCGGTTTGCGGAAAGGCGCTTATGATACGGCCTCTTTGACGCGGCCGGTCAGCCGTCCGCGATTTCGTGAAACAGTCCATATTGAAACAGTCCATATTGAGGAGCTTCGACATGCTTTGGGCCATTTCCTGCGTCGACAAACCGAATACCGCGGCGATCCGCGAATCGGTGCTGATTTCCCACCGTGAATATCTCGGCAGCCAGAAGCACATCCTGGTGCTCGCCGGCGCGACGCAGAACGACGAAGGCACCGAGGCCGTCGGCAGCCTGTTCATCGTCAACGTCAACAGCCGCGCCGACGCGAAAAAATTCTCCGATGGCGATCCCTTCACGCAGAAGGGCGTGTTCCAGAGCATCACCATCACCCGCATGCGCAAGGGGCAGTGGAACCCCGGCGCGGCCGAAGGTGCTTGAGTCGCAGTATTTTATAAGTATTTGATTTTTAAGGAATTTTTATTTCAGTTTGCGTAGCACGTCCAGCAGTTCGTCGTTGGGCATGAGGCCGCGCGGATCGTTGACGTTGGCGTAGCGGACGATGCCTTCGCGGTCGATGATGAACCAGGCACGCTTGGCGCGCAGGTAGGCGGCGATGCGCTTGCCGTCCTTCGCCAGAGCGGGATCGTCGTTGAGCACGCCGTAGGCCCGGGTCATCTCGCGGCGGGTGTCGCTGAGCAGCGGAAACTTCAGCCCGAGCTTGGTGGCGAATTCGGTGTTGGCGGCGTTGAAATCGACGCTGATGCCCAGGACCTGGGCATTGGCGGCTTCGAACTCGGGGAGATCGAGCTGGAAGGCCACGACTTCGGTCGTTCACGTGTCGGTGAAGGCGGCGATGTAGAAGAACAGGACGACGTTCTTCTTTCCGAGGTAATCCGCGAGCCCCACCGGCTTGCCGGTGGTGGACATCACGGCAAACGCGGGCGCCCTGTCGCCGGGTTTGGGCATCTGCGCCTGCGCGGGCGCGGCGAACAGCGCCGCGGCCCCGAGCAGAGTGGCGGCGATCCAGCGTTGCGGGGACATTTTCGTCACGGTGCACCTCCGGTGGTGGTGGGTTATTTCAGCCGGGCGAGGTCGCGCACGTAATTGCGCAGCACCCTGCCGTCGAAATCGACGTGGCCCAGGCCGCGCGCGTTGATCAGGCCCTTCTTGTCGACGATGACCGTGGACGGCACGCCGCGCACGCCGAAACCGCGGGCGACGCTCATGTCCTGGTCGAGCAGCGCGGGCATCGTATAGCCGCCCTTGGCGAAGATCGGCCTGACGGCGGCTTCTCCGGTGCCGTCGATCGAGATGGTGATGACCTGGATGCCGTCCTTTTTCAGTTCGTCATGCGCCCTCTGCACGGAGGGCAGCTCGCGTACGCAGGAGCTTCACCAGGACGCCCAGAAGCGGATGATGGTGACCTTGTTGCGCAGGTCGGCGTCGCTGCCGCTGCTGCCGTTGATGCCCGGGATCTTGAACGAGGGCATCGGTGTCGGCTGCGGCAGCGGCGCGAGGGTGTCGGCTGTCGCAGGGCCTGCCAGTGCGAAGCCCAGGGCAAACACGCCGGCGGTGATGGTGGATCGCAAGGATTGCATGGCGTCTCCGGGGTGGATGGGTGATGTGTGCATGGCGGAATGCGCGTCCATTCTAGCCGGAGGCCGCCGCCTGCGCGGGGAACAGCGGGCGCGACTGCATTATTCCGGCGTCCGTGCCGGAGGATCGGGTTACCTTTTCACGGACATGCCGCCGGCAGTCCCGCATTTGTGACTGCCGGCGGCGGATTTCCCGCTTTTGCGCTTATTGCGGCTCGATGCCGGCGGCCTTGGCGATGGCCGCGAACTTCCTGACGTCTTCGCGGAACTGCTTCGCCCAGACGTCCGGCGGGTCGCCGTTGGGCTCGTAGCCGTTGTCGACGAAGTGCGCCTTGATCTTCGGTTCCTGCAGCGACTTGTGAATGGCCTGCTGCAGCTTGCGCGCGATCGGCATCGGCAGCTTCGCCGGGCCGAACACGCCGTGCCAGCCGGCGTCGGAGACGTAGCCGTTGACGGTTTCGCCGACGGTCGGGATTTCCGGCAGCGAGGACAGGCGTTTGGCACCGGTGAAGGCGATGGCGCGCAGGCGTCCGGCCTTGTGGTGGGGCACGCCGACCGAACCCGCAGGGAAATGCACCTGCACTTCGCCGCTGATCGCGGCCGCGGCGGCGGGGCCGCCGCCCTTGTAAGGCACGTGCAGCATGTCGATCTTGGCCATGCTCGCCAGCAGCGCGCCGGCCAGGTGCTGGCCGTTGCCGATGCCGGCCGTGCTGTAGCGCAGCGGCTGTTTTTTCGCCGCATCGATCAGTTCGGCGGTGTTTTTGACCGGCAGCTTGGGGTTGACCACGACGAGATAGCCGAGCCCGGTGGCGACGTTGGTGACCGGCGTGAAGTCGCGGACCACGTCGAAGGGCATTTTCTTCAGGATCGCCGGGTTCACCGCGAAGCCGAAGGAGGTGTTCATGATGGTGTAACCGTCGGGCGTGGCGTTCCTGACCATGTCGGAGCCGACGATGGCGTTGGCGCCGCCGCGGTTGTCGATGACGAAGTGCGTGCCGAGTTCCGTTTCGACCTGCCGGAACAGCACGCGCGAGAACACGTCGACATTGCCGCCGGCCGGGAAGGGGATGATCAGCCGGATCGGGCGACTGGGATACTGCTGGGCGACGGCCTGGCCGGCCAGTGCGAGCGCCAGGACGCCGAGTACCAGGGATACGCAGCGTTGCTTCATTGTTCTCCTCCATATGTGTGGTGACATGGATGCCGGGCGCGCGGTTTGTGTAGTGGGTGCGCGTCACCGACGTCCACATTCTAGTGGCAACCGCGCCTGCGATGTGAACAAGTTTCTGCGCGGCTGCGGCAATCGGGTAATCTGCGCGCTTCATTCGTGAAATCGCCTCTCCGGAAAGGAAAAAGACGTGGGCAAACCGGTCGTTCTTGTTACCGCCGCCACCGTGTCCGACCTCGCGCAGGGCTTGCTGCGCGAAGGCGGCGCGGAGATCGAGTTCATGCCGGGAGCCATCGACGGGCAGGGTCGCCGCGGTGCTGCTGCGCGGCTCGCCGCCGCTGACGGCGCGGGTGTTCGAGGCGGCGCGCGGACTCAGGATCGTGGCCAAACACGGCGCCGGCGTCGATTCGGTGGACCTGGCGGCTGCCACCAGGCACGGCGTCGCGGTGATGGTCGCCGGCGGCGCCAATGCCGATGCGGTGGTGGAACATGCGCTGGCGATGATGCTGGCGCTGGTCCGGGAGCTGCCGGCTTTCGACCGCGGGACGCGGCAGGGCAATTGGCGCGACCTCAACCATTTCACGCGGGATTTCCGCGAACGCACGGTCGGCATCGTCGGTTTCGGACAGATCGGCGAGCGCACGGCGCGGCTGGCGCAGGCCTGTGGCGCGCAGGTGCTGGTGCATACCCGTTCGGAGGCCGCGCTGCCGGAAGGCATGGTGCGGGAAGCGGCGCTCGACCGGCTGCTGGAGCGGGCCGACATCGTCAGCCTGCATTGTCCGCTGACCGAAAAAACGCGGGGCCTGATCGGCGCCGCGCAGTTCGCGCGGATGAAGCCGGGCGCGATCCTGATCAACACCGCGCGCGGCCCGGTGGTCGACGAGACGGCGCTGGTGGCGGCGCTGGCCGGCGGCCGGCTGGCGGCGGCCGGTCTCGATACCTTCGCGGTGGAGCCGCCGGATCCGGCGAATCCGCTGTTTGCGCTGCCGAACGTGATCGTCACGCCGCACGTCGCCGCGGCGACCACGCAGGCGATGGTGCGCATGGGCACGATTGCCGCGAACAACATCATCAGCTGGCTGCGCGGCGAGGTGTACGACCGGCGTAACCTGCTGAATCCGGAAGTCGCCGCGCGCTCCGGCGCATAGTGTGGCCGGCGCGCTGGCGGACTCCCCGCCGGCTGCGCGCGCCCTCACTCCAGGATGAATCGATGACGACAGACAAAATACTGGCCAGCCGGGAAGGTCCGGTCGGCTTCCTCGTGTTCAACAATCCGGAGCGCCGCAACGCGGTGTCGCTGGACATGTGGCAGCGGGCCGCCGAAGTGGTCACCGGGTTCGCGCAGGATGACGGCGTGCGCGTGATCGTGCTCGCTGGCGCCGGTGGCAAATCCTTCGTTTCCGGCGCCGACATCTCGAAATTCGAGGACGAACGCGCCAACGCGGAGGCGCAGGAGAAGTATTCGAAAACCTCCTCGGGCATGCGTGCGCTGCTGCGCGGGACCGGCAAACCGACGATCGCGATGATCCGCGGCTACTGCATCGGCGGCGGCATGTCGCTGGCGCTGAGTTGCGACCTGCGCATCTGCTCCGATGATGCGCAGTTCGGCATCCCGGCCGCGCGGCTGGGCATCGGCTACGGCATGGAGGGCCTGCGCCGGCTGGTGGAACTGGCCGGTCCGTCGGCGGCGAAGGAATTCATCTACACCGCGCGCCGCTACACCGCGGCGGAGGCGCTGCGCATGGGCATCGTCAACCAGGTGCTGCCGGCGCAGTCGCTGGATGCCGCGGTGCGCGAGCTCGCGAACACCATCGCCGCCAATGCGCCGCTGTCGATCCTGACGGCCAAGCGCGTGGTCGACGAGCTGATGAAGGACCCCGCGGAGCGCAACGTCGCGCTGTGCGAGGATCTCGTGAGGCGCTGCGGCGCGAGCGAGGATTTCATCGAGGGCCGCCGCGCGTTCATGGAAAAGCGCAAGCCGGTGTTCAAGGGGCGGTGACACGGCGGGCGGCGCCGGGTTAGGCTTGCGGCTTTCGCCATCCCGAGATCCAAGCCATGGCACTGCGCACGCTGCAGCAGGTGATTCCGGCCCTGGAGACTTCCGACGGCGCCGGCGTGAAACTGCGCCGGAGCATCGGGCAGTCGCCGCAGGCGCGGCTCGATCCCTTCCTGATGCTCGACGAGTTCGGCACCGATGACCCGCAGGACTACATCGCCGGTTTTCCGTCGCATCCGCACCGCGGTTTCGAAACCGTGACCTACATGCTCGACGGGCACATGCTGCACGAGGATCATCTCGGCAACCGCGGCGACCTGAAAAGCGGAGACGTGCAGTGGATGACCGCGGGCCGCGGCATCATCCACTCCGAGATGTCGCAGCAGCTGGAGGGACGGATGCGCGGCTTCCAGTTGTGGATCAATCTGCCCGCGGCGGAGAAGATGAAGCCGGCGGGTTACCGCGACATTCCGGCGGCGTCGATTCCCGGAGCGGCATTGCCCGGCGGCGGCCGCGTGAAGGTGATCGCGGGCACGCTGCGGCTCGACGGGCGCAAAACACCGGGGCCGGTGCAGGGGCTCAGCACCGAGCCGCTGTATTTCGATGTCGAACTGCCGGCCGGCGAGGCGTTCGAACAGCCGCTGCCGCCGGGCCACAACGCCTTTTTGTATGCCTGCGAGGGCGATGTCCTGGTCGACGGGGCGGCCGGTGCCCGTGCGCTGCCGCGGCGGGCGGCGGGCATTTTCTCGGCGGGGGATTCGGTCCGTGTCACGGCGGGCGGCGAGGGCGCCCGTTTCATCCTGCTGGCGGCAAAACCGTTGCGCGAGCCGGTCGTGCAGTACGGGCCTTTCGTGATGAACACGCGGGAGGAAATCGAGCAGGCAATCCGGGATTACCAGGCCGGGCGCCTGACGGGCTGAGCGCAGGGATGAGCGCAAAAAAAGCGCCGGCATGGGCCGGCGCTGGATGCTGCAGGATCTGATCCGTCGTTTATTGCGGCTGGATGCCCGCGAGTTGCGCGGCTTTCTTGTAGCGCGCGATTTCCTTCGGCAGCAGATCCGGCAGCTGCGCCATCGGCAGTTGCCAGACGCCGGCGCCTTGGGTATCGAGGAATTTTTTCATGTCGGGGCTGACGACGATCTTCTGGATTTCCGAGTACAGGAACTTGAGCCGGTCGGGCGCCATGCCGGCCGGCGCGAAAGTGCCCCACCACAGTTCGTACTCGTAACCCGGCGCGCCCTGCGAAGCAATGGTCGGCAGATCCGGGAACAGCGGGGATTTCTCCGCGCTGGTCACGCCGAGGATGCGGATGCGGCCCGAATCGCGCTGCGGCAGCAGGGCCGACGAACTGGCGATGACGACCTCCACTTCTCCCGATGCCAGCGCGGTCACGGCATTGGAAATGCCTTTGTAGGGCACGTGCTGCATCTGGATGCCGGCGGCGGCGGCGAACAGCGAGCCGGCGAAATGGTTGTTGCCGCCGGAGCCGGAGGAGCCGTAGTTCAGGAAGTATTTTTTCGAATCCTTTTTCACCAGCGCGATCAGTTCCTTGGCGCTTTTCGCGGGAATCGACGGGTGGATGGCGAACAGCATCGGCGCGCGCGCCGTCATGCCGATCGGGATGATGGCCTTGGCGGGGTCGAAGGGCAGCTTGGCGCGCACCGCGGCCGTGGCCGGGTACGACGACGACGTGTGGCCGAGCAGCGTATGGCCGTCCGGCTCGGCCTTGGTGACCATCTCGGTGCCGATCATGCCGCTGGCGCCGGGACGGTTGTCGACAACGATGTTGCGTCCCAGGGCCGTGCCGAGCCTGGTGGCGATGGCCCGGCTCATCGCGTCGGCGGAGCCGGCCGGGGTGTAGGGGACGATCATCACCATGCTTTTTGACGGAAACGCGCCCTGCGCATGGGCGCCCTGCGCGGCGGCCAGTGACAGGGCGGCAATCGCGGCTGAGCTTGCGAACGTGCTGATTTTCATGAATTTTCTCCGTATATTTTGGCTACTTGTGTGCTGCGGTGCTGCCGGGTTCAATCCCACGCCGGCGCGCGGCCCGCCGGATTGGCAATGCGGCCGTCGGGCCGTGCCAGCGCATGGATGCGTTTCATCTCGTCGGCGGTCAGCGTGAAATCGAACACGTCGAGGTTCTGCGCGATGCGTTCCGGATTTGAAGAGCGCGGGATGGGTGTAATGTTGCCCTGTTGAACGAGCCAGCGCAACACGACCTGGGCGATGGTTCTGTTTTTCCCCTTTGCGATACCGGCCAGGACGGGATCCCCGAACAGGCGGCCGCGGGCCAGCGGGCAGTAGGCGGTGAAGATCATGCCGTGTTGCCGGCAGTAGTCGAGGACCCTGCGCTGGTCGAGATAGGGATGGTATTCGGCCTGCAGGGTGGCCAGGGGTTCTGGGCAGGTTCTGCGGGCCTCTTCCAGCAGCGCGATGTTGAAGTTGGCGACGCCGATGTGGCGGGTCAGCCCTTCGCGTTTCGCCCGCGCCAGCGCGCCCATGGTTTCGGCCAGCGGCACTTTCTCCGGGCTGGGCCAGTGCACGTGCAGCATGTCGACGTAGTCGACATGCAGGTTTTTCAGGCTTTCATCGACTGAGCGCGCGAAATCCGCGGCGCGCAGGTATTCGTGGGAAACCTTGGTGACGAGGAAGATTTCGCCGCGCGGCACGCCGGAGGCGCGGATGCCGGCGCCCACGCCCTTTTCCGAGCCGTATTTCCAAGCGGTGTCGATGTGGCGGTAACCCAGCCGGAGGGCGGTGGCGACGAGGTCGCCGCAGTCGCCGAGCTGCGAGGTGCCAAAGCCCATCTGCGGCATGCTGCAGCCATGGGCGGCGAGTGTCGGGGAGTGGTCCGGAGTCATGTGTTCGGGGGCTGTTTTTTCGGGGAAACCGTAGAATACGCGTTTTCACGTTTACGGATTTTCCGACCATGAGCCAGCCGCCTTTCCACCTTGCCTTCCCCGTCGATGATCTTGCCAGGGCCCGCGCGTTCTACGGCGGACTGCTCGGCTGTCCGGAGGGACGATCGTCCGAAGACTGGGTCGATTTCGATTTTTACGGGCACCAGATTGTCGCCCATCTCGCCCCCGGCGAGGTCGGGCACCGCAGCACCAGCGCCGTCGACGGCGACAATGTGCCGGTGCGTCATTTCGGGGCGGTCCTGTCTATGGCGGAATGGCAGGCTCTGGCCGACCGGCTGACCCGGGCAGGCACGAAATTCGTCATCGAGCCGCATATCCGGTTCAAGGGGCAGGTGGGTGAGCAGGCGACGATGTTTTTCCTCGATCCCTGCGGCAATGCGCTGGAATTCAAGGCTTTCCGGGACATGTCGCAGCTGTTCGCGAAGTGAGGGGGCCGGGGGCAAGCCCGGTTGACCAACCCCGGTGAATGTTCCTACACTCTCCAGCCCACAGCCTTAATAACGACCCTCAGGAGGATATCATGCGTCAATTGCTGAAAGCCCTGACGCTCGCCGCGTGCGCGCTCGTCGCCATGCCGGCAGCGGCCCAGGAGAAGGTGAATCTCTCGATCGGCACCGGCGGCACTGGCGGCGTGTATTACCCGCTCGGCGGTGGCATGGCCAATGTGCTGTCGAAATACGTGCCCGGCATGGCGGCGACCGCCGAAGTCACCGGCGGTTCGGTGGCCAACCTGCAGTTGATCGGCACCGGCAAGCCCTATATCGGCCTGTCGATGACCGACGCGGCGCTGGATGCCTACAAGGGCGTCGAGAAGTTCAAGGACAAGAAGGTCGAGCTGCGCACCCTGGCGATTCTTTACCCGAATCGCATGCACGTGGTCAGCATCGAGGGCACCGGCGTCAACTCGGTGAAGGATCTCAAGGGCAAGCGCGTGTCCACCGGTTCGCCAGGCAGTGCGACGGAGGTGATGGCCTTTCGCGTGATCGAGGCGGCCGGTCTTGACCGCGACAAGGACATGCGCCGCGAGCGTCTCGGCGTCGCGGAATCGGTCAACGCGATCAAGGACAAGAAGATCGATGCCTTCTTCTGGGTCGGCGGCCTGCCGACCGCGGCGGTGACGGACCTTGCGGCCACGCCCGGCGTGAAGATCAGGATGATCGACCATGCGGAAACCGTGGGGCCGATGAACAAGAAGTACGGCAACCTGTATGTCGAGGACGTCATTCCGCGCACCACTTACAGCGGCATGACCGCCGACAACAAGCAGGCGACGGTGATGAACATCCTGGTGACGCATGCCAACATGAGCGACGAAACCGCCTACAACATCGTCAAGACGATCTTCGAGAAGCAGCCGGAACTCGTCGTGGTGCACAAGGAAGCGGAGAACATCAAGTTCGAGAACCAGAAGATCGCGGCGACTCCCGTGCCTTTCCATCCCGGCGCGCTGAAATACTTCAAGGAAAAAGGCGTCAAGCTGCAGTAAGAGCAAGGAAGCCGGATCACCCCGAAACCCCGCCGCTTGCCGGCGGGGTTTTGTTTTTTTACGGCTTGCGACGGGCGGTGAGTCGAAGTTCACATGTTATGATTCCGGCACAAAAAACACCGGAGGGGGCTTCACGATGGCCGATCACAGCACCGGGGCGGCGGATGCCGGCGGGATCAGTGAAGAGGCGCTCAAACGCGTCGAGGAGCTGATCGAGGAGGAAGAGGGGGCGCACAACCGCTATCGCGGCGTGCTGGCGGTGATGCTCACCGCGGCGGCCGTGATCATGTCGCTGTTCCATCTCTACGCCGCCGTGGAGATCGTGCCGGCCTACATACTGCGTCCGGTCCACGTCGCGTTTGCGCTGGCGCTGGTGTTCCTGCTGTTCCCGATCGCCAAACGTTTCCGCCACCGGCTGATGTGGTGGGACGTCATTTTTGCGGTGGCGTCGATCGCCGTGGTGGCCTACGTGCTGTACTGGGGCGACGAGTTCGGCGACCGCGCGGTGACGCCGCTGCTGATGGACCAGATCCTGGGCGTAGCACTGATCGTGCTGATCCTCGAGGCCAACCGCCGCAGCTCGACCTGGATACTGCCGTTCATCGTGCTGCTGTTCCTGGCCTACGCGCTGTTCGGTCCCTATCTGCCCCAGCCCTGGACGCACAAGGGCTACGACATCGCGCGACTTACCGGCGCGTTGTACATGACGCTGGAGGGCATATTCGGCGTCGCGGTCGACGTGTCCTCGACGCTGATCATCCTGTTCACCATTTTCGGCGCCTTCCTGCAGTTTTCCGGCGCCGGCAAGTTTTTTCTGGATTTCTCGTTCGCGGCGATGGGCGGCAAGCCTTCGAGCGCGGGGCGCGCGGTGGTGATGTCTTCGTTCCTGCTCGGCGGCCCCTCGGGTTCCGGCGTCGCCACCACGGTGACCATCGGCGCGGTGGCCTATCCGTTGCTGGCCAAGGCCGGTTACGGCAAGGAGGCGGCCGGCGGACTGCTGGCGGCCGGCGGGCTGGGCGCGATCATCTCGCCGCCGGTGCTCGGCGCCGCGGCATTCCTGATCGCGGAGTTCCTGAAGATTTCGTACCTCGACGTGATCCTGATGGCGACGATTCCGACCATCCTGTTCTATCTCGGGATTTTCATCATGGTCGAAATCGATGCGCGCAAGTTCAACATGCGCGCGGTGGCCCTCGAGAAGCATCACCGCCCGCTCGAACTGGCGAAAAAATACTGGTATCACTTCGTCTCGCTGGTGTCGATCGTCGTGTTCCTGCTGATGGGTTATTCGCCGGTGCTGTCGGTGTTTTACGCCACGCTGGTCACCGCGCTGTTTTCGTTCTTCCGCAGCGATTCGGCCCTGATTCCCTATGACTGGTTCCGCGGCCGCATGCCCTGGATCAGGGGGTTCTGGGAATCGGGCTTCGTGAAGGCGCTGGAATCGGGTTCGGTGGGCGTGCTCAATGTCGCGATGACCTGTGCGTCCGCCGGCATCATTGTCGGCGTGGTGACGCTGACCGGGCTGGGTCTGAAGTTCAGCGCGATCGTGCTGGATTACGCCGATTCCGGCGCGCAGGGGCTGGTCACCCTCTGGACGTTCCTCGGCGCGGCGAATACGCCGGAACTGCTGCATGACATGAAGCTGCTGCTGACGGCCTTCTACACGGCACTGATCGTGTGGATCGTCGGCCTTGCGGTGCCGGTGACGGCTTCGTACATCATCTGTGCCGTGGTTGCGGCGCCGGCGATGATCAAGCTCGGCGTGCCGGATTTTGCCGCGCACATGTTCATTTTCTACTACGCGGTGCTGTCGGAAGTGTCGCCGCCCACCGCGCTGTCGCCGTTTGCCGCCGCGGCGATCACCGGCGGCGGGCCGTACCGCACGACGCTGCTGTCCTGGAAATACTGCGCGCCGGCTTTCCTGGTGCCGTTCATGTTCGTGCTCGATCCGTCCGGCGCGGGCCTGCTCCTCGGCGGTTCCTTCAAGAACCTGGCGCAGGCGGACTGGGGGGCCATCGCGGTCGTCTCGGTCACCGCGGTCATCGGCGTACTTGCGCTGGCGGGCGGACTGCAGGGCTGGCTGCTGCGCCGGACCAATGTCGTCGAACGCTGGATGCTGATCGTTGCCGGCCTTGCGCTGGTCTATCCGACCACGAATTCGGACCTGATCGGCGCCGCGCTGGTTGCGCTGGTGGCGGTGATGCAGAAACTGCGCCGGGGAACGGCGGCCGCGCCGGCATGACCGCGGGCCGGGCGCGCGCCGAAACGCGTTACCTGACGCCGTTCGCCGTGCTTGCGATCGCCACCGACGACGGGCATGTCACGGAGATCCGTTACCTGCCGCGGCACACCGCGCAGCGCGCGCCGCACGACCGCGTGGCCGAGCGCGCCTGCCGCGAGATCGAACGTTATCTGGACGATCCGCAGCATCATTTCGCGTTACCCTACCGCTTGCATGGCACTGCATTCCAGCAACGGGTATGGCGCGAAATAGAAAAACTTTTTCCTTTAAAAACAACAACTTATGGAAATATTGCGGCGCGCTTGCAGAGCAGCGCGCGGGCCGTGGGTGGCGCCTGCGGCACGAACCCGGTGCCGCTGGTCGTGCCCTGCCACCGCGTGCTTGCCGCGGGAGGCGGGCTCGGCGGCTTCATGGGCGGGCGCAAGGATTTTCCGCTGACCGTCAAACGCTGGCTGCTGCGGCATGAAGGCTTCCTCGCTGCAACTGATTGACGAGTTCTGCGACGCGTTGTGGCTGGAGGACGGCCTCGCCCGCAACACGCTGGACAGCTATCGCCGCGATCTGAAGCAGTTCGCCGGTTGGCTGGAGCCGCAGGGAATGGATCTGCTGGCGGCCGACCAGGCGGCAATACAGGGCTATCTCGCGCACCGCTTCCGCAGCAGGGCGCGCGCGTCCACCGCCGCGCGGCTGCTGTCGGCGCTGAAGCGGTTCTACCGCAACGCGGTCCGCCAGAACGCGATCGGGGCCGACCCGACGCTGCGCATCGACACGCCGAAGCTGCCGCGCCCGCTGCCGAAAACGCTGACCGAGGCGGACGTCGAAAGCCTGCTGGCGGCGCCTGATCTGAACCAGCCGCTGGGCTTGCGCGACCGGGTGATGCTAGAAGTGCTGTATGCGAGCGGCCTGCGGGTGTCCGAGCTGGTGACGCTGAAGGTGCCGCAGGTCAGCCGCGACATGGGCGTGGTGCGGGTGCTCGGCAAGGGTTCCAAGGAGCGGCTGGTGCCGCTGGGCGAGGAAGCGCTGTCCTGGCTGGAGCGCTACCTGCGCGAGGCGCGGCCGCTGCTGCTCGGCGGCCGGACCAGCGACGCGCTGTTCGTGACCGGCCGGGCGGAGGCGATGACGCGCCAGGCTTTCTGGCACCTGCTGCGGCGCTATGCCGCGCAGGCGGGAATTGGCAAGCCAGTTTCGCCGCACACGCTGCGCCATGCCTTCGCCACCCATCTGCTCAACCACGGCGCCGACCTGCGCGTGGTGCAGTTGCTGCTCGGGCATTCCGACATCTCGACCACGCAGATCTACACCCATGTCGCGCGGGAACGCATGAAGCAGCTGCATGCGAAACACCATCCGCGGGGCTGAGGCCGTGCGGCGGTCAGGTTTTTTTGCCGCGCTCGATCGTGACGCCGAGCTTTTTCACGCCGGGCAGCGGCGACAGCTTGGCGATGGCCACCCGCAGCCACGGCGCCCGGAAATCGCCGATCACCAATTGCGCGACGGACTCCGCCGCGTGTTCGAGCAGGTCGAAATGCTGCCGCGCGAACAGCCTGCGGATGTCGGCGACGACTTCCGCGTAGTCGATGGTGTCCTCGATGCGGTCGCTGTGCGCGGCATGCTCGCCGCGCAGCCCGATCTCGAGATCGAGCTGGATGGTCTGCGGCACCTGTCTTTCCTGTGCATAGATGCCGATGCGGGTTTCGATGCGCAGTTCGCTGATGATTATGGTGTCCATGTGCCGGGCGGCGGGCCGCGTTGGGCTAAAATGTCCGGCGCCATTCTAGGGGAAATCACTTGGGGCTACTAATCGTCGTCGTTGCGGCCTATCTGATCGGCTCGGTTTCTTTCGCGGTGGTCGTCAGCAGGGCGTTTCGCCTGCCCGACCCGCGCAAATACGGTTCGGGCAATCCCGGTGCGACCAACGTGCTGCGCAGCGGGCGCAAGGCGGCGGCGGCGCTGACGCTGCTCGGTGACAGTGCCAAGGGCTGGGTGGCGGTTTATGCCGCCGGGCAATGGATGCCCGATGCCATGCCGATGGCGATGGCCGCGGCGGCGGTGGCCGTGATCGTGGGCCACATGTATCCAGTGTTTCATGCTTTCCGCGGTGGCAAGGGCGTGGCCACCGCGCTCGGCGTGCTGCTGGCGCTGAACTGGATACTGGCGCTGGGCACACTGGCGACCTGGATCACCATCGTGGTGTTTTTCCGTTACTCGTCGCTGGCGGCGCTGGTGTCGGCGCTGTTCGCGGTGTTTTTCGCGCTGATCCTGTTCAATGTGGCGCATCCGTTTTTTGCGGCAGTCACGGTGATCGCGGTGCTGCTGGTCTGGCGCCACCGATCGAACATCCGCAACCTGATTGCCGGCAAGGAAAGCCGGCTGGGCGCGAAGGCGGAAAACTAGGCTTTTGACAGGCTTGCGAGGTCCCAGCGCGGGCGCACGGTGAAACCCGCTGCCGTGCCGCGGTGCGCGCCCTGCTGCAGGCGCAGGGCGCCGGCGAACGCGATCATGGCGCCGTTGTCGGTGCAGAGCTCGAACGGCGGATAAAACACCGTGCAGCCCAGCCGCTGCGCCGCGGCGGTCAGTTGCTCGCGTAGCCGGCGGTTGGCGCCGACGCCGCCGGCGACCACCAGCCGCGGAATGCCGGTCTGTTCCAGGGCGGCGACGGATTTGCCCACCAGCACGTCGACGATGGCGGCCTGCAGTTCGGCGGCCAGGTCGGCCCGCGCCTGCGCGTCCGGCGGCAGGTCGCGGACGGCGGTCAGCACGGCGGTTTTCAGGCCGCTGAAGCTGAAATCGAGGCTGTTGTTGCGCAGCATCGGCCGCGGCAGCGTGAATCGGCCGGCACGGCCGGATGCGGCGAGCGCCGCCACGGCCGGTCCGCCGGGATAGCCGAGTCCGAGCAGCTTGGCGGATTTGTCGAAGGCTTCACCGGCCGCGTCATCCAGCGTTTCCCCAAGAAGTGAGTAGTCACCCACGCCTTTCACCTGTATCAATTGGGTATGCCCGCCGGAGACCAGCAGGGCGACGAACGGGAACTGCGGTGCCGGCGTGGCGAGCAGGGGCGACAGCAGGTGGCCCTCGAGATGGTGAATGGCCAGCGCCGGAATGCCCAGCGCGTGGGCAAGGCTCGCACCGATGCCGGCGCCGACCAGCAATGCGCCGGCCAGTCCCGGACCCGCGGTGTAGGCCACCGCATCCAGATCGGCCAGCCGGGCGCCCGATTCGCGCAGTACTTCCCGGGTCAGCGGCAGGACCCGCCGGATATGGTCGCGGGAGGCCAGTTCCGGCACCACGCCACCATAGTCCGCGTGCAGCGCGACCTGGGAGTGCAGTGCGTGGGCGAGCAAGCCCCGGCCGGTGTCATACAGCGCGATGCCGGTTTCGTCGCAGGAGGTTTCGATGCCGAGTACGAGCACTGGAAGGCGGGCGGAGGTGAGCGGAGGCGGGCGGGAAAAGCGGTGCGGTCTGGCGGAAGGCATTTCCGGTAAATTCCCCGTAAGCCCCCGTAAAATGCCGTTCCTGCAGCCACCCCTGTGAATATTGGCAGGATGTGGTTATAATACGCGTTTTTCCGAATTCAGCCCCGAGGTTTCATGACCACCGTACGCGTCAAGGAAAACGAGCCGTTTGAAGTGGCCCTGCGCCGTTTCAAGCGCACCGTCGAAAAGACGGGCCTGCTGACCGAACTGCGCGCCCGCGAGTTCTACGAGAAGCCCACCGCCGAGCGCAAGCGCAAGCTGGCCGCCGCCGTGAAGCGCACGCACAAGCGCCTGCGCTCGCAGTTGCTGCCGCCGAAACTGTACTGAGCTGAGTTTCCGGTCCGTTCCGCCGAAGGGTGCAGAGGCTAGTCCTCGCACCCTTTTGTCGTTTCTGGAGAGCACACCATGGGATTGCGTGATCAGATCAATGATGACCTCAAGGCCGCGATGCGCGGCGGCGACGTTGCGCGCCGCGACACCATCCGCCTGCTGACGGCGGCGCTGAAGCAGCGCGAGGTCGACGAACGCAAGACGCTGACCGATGCCGACGTGCTGGGCGTGATCGAAAAAATGATCAAGCAGCGCCGCGACTCGATTGCCCAGTTCGAGCAGGGCGGGCGGCAGGACCTTGCCGACAGGGAAAAGCAGGAACTCGTGCTGTTGCAGGCCTACATGCCGCAGGCCATGGGGGATGAC
>JAHCLD010000032.1 GCA_026125585.1 Burkholderiales bacterium | reverse complement strand
ATGGGTATCCAACGCGTACTGTCCCGCGGCCTGTTGCCGCTCGTTGCGGCTTTCGGGCTGGTTGCCGCATCCGCGCCGGTTGCGGCATGGGAGCCGTCCAAGCCCGTCGAGTTCGTCATCCCCGCCGGCACTGGCGGCGGTGCCGACCAGATGGCCCGCCTGATACAGGGCATCGTCGCCAAGCACAACCTGATGAAGCAGCCGCTGATCCCCGTCAACAAGTCGGGCGGCGCGGGCGCCGAAGGTTTCCTCGAGGTGAAGGCGGCCAAGGGCGACGCGCACAAGATCATCATCACGCTGTCGAACCTGTTCACGACGCCGATGGCGACCGGGGTACCGTTCAACTGGAAGGATCTGACGCCGGTGGCGATGCTGTCGCTGGACAACTTCGTGCTGTGGGTCAATGCCGAGGATCCGTACAAGACGCCCAAGGAATACCTGGACGCGGTGAAGAAGGCGGGCGCCAACGTGTTCAAGATGGGCGGTACCGGCTCCAAGCAGGAGGACCAGATCATCACCGTGGCGATCGAGAAGGCCGCCGGCGTGAAGTTCACCTACATCCCGTTCAAGGGTGGCGGTGCGGTGGCGACACAGCTGGTCGGCAAGCATGTCAATTCCACCGTCAACAATCCGATCGAGGCGGTGGCGCAATGGCGCGCGGGCAAGCTGCGCGCGCTGTGCGTGTTTGACAGCGAGCGCATGCCGTACAAGGCCAAGGTGACGGACACCCAGTCCTGGAATGACATTCCGACCTGCAAGGAGGCCGGCATCCCGATGGATTACGTGATGCTGCGCGGCATCTTCATGCCGGCCGGCGTTGGGCCCGAGGTCGTGAACTTCTACGTCGATCTCTTCAACAAGGTCCGCGCCACTCCGGAATGGAAAAAATTCATGGAGGACGGTGCGTTCAACCAGACCTTCATGACCGGCAAGGCCTATGCCGACTGGGTGGCGAAAGCGGAGTCGCTGCATCGCGACCTGATGAAGGAAGCGGGCTTCCTCGCCAAGCCCTGACCGGCATTACCCCGGTTCCGCGCGCAACGCGGAGCCGGGGCCTGCTTGCGGGTTCGCGCCCGGCTTTCCGTTTCACCCAATCCCAGGCCAAGTCCATGGAAGAAAAAGACAGTTCCGCTGCCGCCGAACGCCCGTCGGGCATATCGTCGAGGGCGGCGGAAATCGCGATTGCCCTGTTTCTGATGCTGCTCGGCGGACTGGTCGTCTACGACAGCGTCCGTCTGGGGGTACGCTGGCTTTCAGACGGGCCCCAGGCGGGCTATTTCCCGTTCTATATCGGGCTGTTCATCTGCATTTCCAGCGCGGTGACGCTGGTGCAGGCGCTGCTCAACAAGGCGGCCGCGGACAAGATTTTTGTCGAGTGGGGGCAGCTGAAGCTGGTGTCGATGGTCCTGATTCCGGCGGTGTTTTTCGTGCTCGGCATCCAGCTGATCGGCATCTATGTGGCATCAGCCGTTTACATCGCAGTGTTCATGATCTGGCTGGGCAAGTACGGCTGGATCAAGAGCATCCTCCTCGGCATTGCCGTCAGCGCGGTGGTGTTCGTCGCATTCGAAATATGGTTCAAGGTCCTGCTGTACAAGGGGTTGTACAACCCTCTGGCCCTGATCGGTTACTGAGAACACACGAGCTCAAGAGGATTCCCAATTGGAAGAAATCAATGCTTTGATGCACGGGTTTTCCGTGGCATTGACGCCGTTCAACCTGATGCTGATGGCTGTCGGCATCATACTGGGCGTGCTGATCGGCGTGCTGCCGGGCCTGGGTGGCGCCAACGGCATCGCGATCCTGCTTCCGCTCACCTTCACGATGCCGCCAACCTCGGCGGTCATCATGCTGTCCTGCATCTACTGGGGGGCGCTGTTCGGCGGGGCGATCACCTCGATCCTGTTCAACATTCCGGGCGAGCCGTGGTCCGTGGCGACCACCTTCGACGGTTACCCGATGGCGCAGCAGGGCAAGGCGGGGGAGGCGCTGACCACGGCCTTTACGTCCTCCTTCATCGGCGCCCTGTTCGCCGTGGTGATGATCACCTTTCTTGCGCCGCTGGTCGCGAAATTCGCGCTGCAGTTCGGTCCGCCTGAATTTTTCTCGGTGTTTTTCCTGACGTTCTGCAGCTTCATCGGCATGGGCAAGGAGCCGCCGTTCAAGATTCTTGCCGCGATGATGCTCGGTTTCGGCCTGGCCGCGGTCGGCATCGATACGGTGACCGGCCAGTTGCGGCTCATATTCGGCTGGCACGAATTGATGCGCGGCTTCGATTTCCTGATCGCGGTGATCGGCCTGTTCGGCATCGGCGAAATACTGCTGTCGATGGAAGAGGGGCTGTCGTTCCAGGGACGCAGCGCGAAGATCAATACGCGCATCGTGTTCGAGACCTGGAAAAAGCTGCCCCGGTTCTGGTTGACCTCGCTGCGCAGCTGCGTCATCGGCTGCTGGATGGGCATCACGCCGGGGGGGGCGACGCCCGCCTCGTTCATGAGCTATGGCATCGCCAAGCGCATGTCGCCCGACGGGCAGAAATTCGGCAATGGCGTGCAGGAGGGCATTATCGCGCCCGAGACCGCGGCGCATGCTGCCGGCACCGCGGCGCTGCTGCCGATGCTGTCGCTCGGCATCCCGGGTTCTCCCACGGCGGCGGTCCTTCTTGGCGGCCTGCTGATCTGGGGCCTGCAGCCGGGGCCGCTGCTGTTCGTCGAGCAGAAGGATTTCGTGTGGGGACTGATCGCCAGCATGTATCTCGGCAACGTCGTCGGCCTGATCATCGTGCTGACCTGCGTTCCCCTTTTCGCGGCGATCCTGCGGATTCCCTTCTCAATCGTGGCACCGGTGATCATCGTCATCTGCGCGATCGGCGCCTACACGGTGAACAACGCGATGCTCGACATCTGGTTCATGCTGCTGTTCGGCGTTCTTGGCTACGCCTTCAAGAAGCTGTCCTATCCGCTGGCGCCGCTGGTGCTGGCGTTGGTGCTGGGCGACCAGGCGGAAGATGCCTTCCGCCAGTCGATGCTGATTTCGCAGGGCGACCTGCGGATTTTCTTCTCCAACTGGCTGGTCGGCAGCATCATGGGACTGGGTTTGTTGATGCTGGTGTGGCCGCTCATCGGCAAGGGGATCGCGGCATTGCGCAGCCGCGCGGCCTGAGGACCAGACCTCTGGAAAAGGAAAAGCCGTGGCCCGAACGAACCGGCCGCGGCTTTTTTTCGTCAGGAGTGGTGGCCGCCGGCTGCCGGGTGCAGCCTTGTTTCCCGGGGGGCAAGTAAAGCGGTCATCCATGCGTGTTGCATGGATGACCGCGGGTTGTCACTCTGCGCCGGTTTATTTCTTGGCGCTTTTCGGATTCAGGCTGGTGATGCGGCCGCTTTCGGTGCCGGCGGTCTCGTCGATGACCGCATTGATCAGGGTCGGTTTGCGCGAGCGCACCGCGTCTTCCATCGCCTTGCGCAGTTCGGCCGGTGTCGTCGCGTGCACGCCGACGCCGCCGAAGGCTTCCATCAGCTTGTCGTAACGCGCGCCCTTGACGAACACGGTGGGCGCGGCATCGGAACCGCCCGTCGGGTTGACGTCGGTGCCCTTGTAGACGCCGTTGTTGTTGAACACCACGATGCAGACCGGCAGGTTGTAGCGGCAGATGGTTTCCACCTCCATGCCGGAGAAGCCGAAAGCGCTGTCGCCTTCGACCGCAATCACCGGCAGACCGGTCTCCACGGCGGCTGCAACGGCAAAACCCATGCCGATGCCCATCACACCCCAGGTGCCGACGTCGATGCGTTTGCGCGGCTTGTGCATGTCGACGATGCTGCGGGTGAAGTCGAGCGCATTGGCGCCTTCGTTGACCAGCATCGCGTCGGGGTTGGCTTTGACGATGTCGCGCACCACGTTCAGCGCGCTGTGGAAATTCATCGGCACCGGGTTCTTGGCCAGCGTTTCGGCCATCTTGGCGATGTTCTTGCTCTTGCGGTCCGAAATGGCGCCCAGCCAGTCGGCCGAGGGTTGCGGCCAGCCCGAGCCCGCGGCGCCGATGCCCTCGAGCAATGCCGAGACGCAGGAGCCGATGTCGCCGACCACGGGGGCGTCGACCGGCACGTTGCTGTCGGCTTCCTGCGGCGAGATGTCGATCTGGATGAACTTCTGGCCGCCCCAGGCCTTGGTGCTCTTGCCGCCCCAGGTCTTGCCCTTGCCGTGCGACAGCAGCCAGTTCAGGCGCGCGCCGATCAGCATGACGACGTCCGCTTCCGGCAGCACGTAGGAGCGCGCCGCCGCCGCCGACTGTTCATGGGTGTCGGGCAGCAGGCCCTTGGCCATCGACATCGGCAGGTAGGGAATCCTGGTTTTCTCGATCAACGCGCGGATTTCGGTGTCGGCCTGTGCATAGGCGGCACCCTTGCCGAGGATGATCAGCGGGCGCTTGGCGCCGGCGAGCAGCTGCAGGGCGCGCTGCACGGCGTCCGGCGCCGGGATCTGGCGCGGCGCCGGATCGACGACCTTGATCAGCGACTGACGGCCTGCCTCGGCGTCCATCGTCTGTGCAAACACCTTGGCCGGCAGATCGAGGTAGACGCCGCCCGGGCGTCCGGAGACCGCGGCGCGGATGGCGCGCGCAACGCCGACGCCGATGTCCTCGGCGTGCAGCACGCGGAATGCAGCTTTGCACAGCGGCCGGGCAATGGCGAGCTGGTCCATTTCCTCGTAATCGCCCTGTTGCAGGTCGACGACCTCGCGTTCGCTCGATCCGCTGATGAGAATCATCGGGAAACAGTTGGTCGTCGCGTTGGCCAGCGCGGTCAGGCCGTTGAGGAAACCGGGGGCCGACACCGTCAGGCAGATGCCCGGTTTCTGGGTCAGGAACCCGGCGATGGCGGCGGCGTTGCCGGCGTTCTGTTCGTGGCGGAAGGCGATCATGCGCATGCCGGCGGCCTGCGCGCGGCGGGTCAGATCGGTGATCGGGATGCCCGGCAGGCCGTAGAGATTGGTGATGCCGTTGAGCTTGAGCGCGTCGATGAGCAGATCGGCACCGTCGCTCAGTGTCTGCGCTTGTGTTTCGGTCGTCATGTCTGGATGCCTCGTGTTCTTGCCGTCTGTGAGACAGGGGTTGGTGTCGGTTGAATCCTTGAATCCGCGCGGCGCCGGCAGGGACCGGAGTCCCGCGATCGCGGCGGATTCAAACGCACGGAAATGGCTGCCTGCGGGTGGCAAGCATCATAGGGGGAGGGGGGCTTTTTTGCTCTTGACCCCGGTCAATTTTGCAGCAGTACGGTGACTCCGGGAGGGGTGATTCTCCACGACAAGACAGCGGGTGCTGCGTCGCATCAAAGAACCCTGTGCCGCTGCCGGCAGGCGTTCAGATCTTGCCGCGGCGTTTCAGCCGGCTCAGGGTTTCCGGGGACAGGTTGAGGTAGGACGCCAGTTCCTTTTTCGGCAGCCGGTTCCCGATCTCCGCATGCTTGCGCATGAATCGCTGGACGCGGCCGGGCGCATCGAGCAGGTGCAGGGTGATGGTGTGCGCCATGACCTCACTCATCAGGCGCATGACTTCCAGCTCGAATTCGGCCTTGATTTTCGGGTGCCGCTCGAGGAATGCCGCCCATTGCAGCATCGACAGCTTGGCGGCGCGCACCTTGGTCACCGCCCGGATCGAGTACGGCATCGGCGTTTTCAGGCGCCACGCCGCGTAACTGGTGTCGATGTCGCTTTCCGCCGCGAAGCGCAGGATCATTTCCTTTCCCTGCGAGGTCGATACCGTGCGCTTGAGGATGCCGTCGATGACGAAATACTGCTCCATCGAGTGCGTTCCCTGATGCTCGAGCGTTTCACCCTTGGCGTAATCGGAGATTTCGAGCAACGGCTCGAACTCGTTCCACTGCGCCGCGGCCAGGTTTTTCAGCACCAGGTTCTGCCGCAGTTGCACGCGGATGATTCTGGATTGGGCGTGGAGCGCAAGCTGGGTCATGGGCGCCGATTGTATTACTTTTATAACTGTTTGTTTATTCAGAGATATTTCCGGAGCGTGGAATCTTGACTGCGGTCAAGGCCATGGCATGGCGCATTTCCTATAGTGACGCCCTCCCGCCCGGAAGAGCGTACTTCAGACAAACGGCGTCATGGCCGTGACTACAGCGGCATAATCGGCGGGCAGGTTGTTCATCCGCCGCGGAATGATTGGAGATCAGAATGGAAGCATTGAAGGGTGTCCGGATTCTCGACATGACCCATGTGCAGGCGGGGCCGACGTGCTCGCAGCTGCTGGCGTGGATGGGCGCCGACGTGATCAAGATCGAGCCGCCGCAGGGTGATGCGACCCGCGGCCAGTTGCGCGACGTGCCGAACGCGGACAGCCTGTATTTCACGATGCTCAACTGCAACAAGCGTTCGATCACCGTGAACATGAAGTCGCCCGAGGGCAAGACGGTGTTCGTCGACCTGCTGAAGCAGTGCGACATCATGATGGAGAACTTCGGGCCCGGCGTGCTCGAGCGTCTGGGTTTCACCTGGGAGAAAATCCACGAAATCAATCCGAAGATCGTCGTCGGTTCCATCAAGGGTTTCGGCTCTTCCGGCCCCTATGCCGATTTCAAGGCCTATGAAAACGTCGCGCAGGCGATGGGCGGGGCGATGAGCACCACCGGCGTGCCCGACGGCCCGCCTTTCGTGACCGGCGCGCAGATCGGCGACTCCGGCACCGGCCTGCATCTGGCGATCGGCCTGCTGGCTGCGCTGTACCAGGCCAACCGTACCGGCCAGGGCCAGTACGTCGAGGTGGCGATGATGGACGGCGTGATGAACCTCTGCCGCGTGAAGTTCCGCGACCACCAGCGGTTGACCCGCGGCGGGCTGTCCGAGTACTCGGTGCCCACGCACCAGGGCATGGGGGCGACCCCGCGCGCCGGCAACGATTCCGGCGGCGGCCAACTCGGCAACGCGATCCAGTGCAAGCCGGGCGGCCCCAACGACTGGCTCTACATCGTCGTGCAGGAAGCGGTCTGGGATGCGCTGGCCAGGCGCATCGGCCCCGACCTCGGCCAGCCCGACCTTGCCGCCGACCCAAAGTTCGCCACCATCGGCGAGCGCCGCAAGAACCAGAACGAGATGTGGGCGCTGATCACGAAGTTCGCGTCGAACCACACCAAGCGCGAGTTCATGGAAATCCTCAATCCGCTCAACGTGCCCTGCGGCCCGATCATGTCGACCGAGGATCTGGCCAACGACGAGCACGTGCGCGGCCGCGACATGTATGTCGAGCTCGATCATCCGCAGCGCGGCAAGTGGTACAACGTCGGGATGCCGATCAAGCTTTCGGCCTCGCCGGCCGTGATCAGGCGTTCGCCGCTGCTCGGCGAGCACACCGACGAGGTGCTGAAGGAAGTGCTGGGCTATGACGCCGGGCAGATCGAAAAGCTGAAGACCGCCGGCGCGTTCAGCGCGCCGCCGAAAAAGAAATAATTCCGGCAGAGGACGCACATGAAAATCGCGATTATCGGACAGCAGGATTTCGGCAAATCGGTGCTCGAGGCCTTTCTCGAGCGCAAGGACGAGGTGGCGGGCGTGTTCTGCGCGCCGGAGAAGCCGGGCGCGAAACCCGATCCGCTGCGCACGGCGGCGGAAGAGCGCGGCCTGAAGGTGTTCCAGTTTCCCTCGCTGCGCGTGCCCGAGGCGCATGACGCGCTGAAGGCGCTGAACGTCGACATCGGCGTGATGGCCTACGTGCTGCAGTTCGCGCCGGACAGCTTCGTGCATCTGCCCAGGCTGGGCACGATCCAGTACCACCCCTCGCTGCTGCCGAAATACCGCGGCCCTTCATCGATCAACTGGCCGATCATCCGCGGCGACACCAAGACCGGGTTGACCATTTTCCGTCCGAACGAAGGACTCGACGAAGGTCCGGTGATCCTGCAGAAAACCTGCGACATCGGCCCTGACGAAACCATCGGCGAGGTCTATTTCAACAAGCTGTTTCCGATGGGCGTGAAGGCGATGCTCGAGGCGGCCGACCTGGTCCATGCCGGCAAACACAGCGAGACGGTGCAGGACGAATCGCAGGCGAGCTACGAAGGCTGGTGCCGTGCCGGTGAAGCCCGCATCAACTGGGCGAATCATGTCGATTTCGTCTACAACCTGATCCGCGGCACCAATCCGGCGCCCGGCGCATGGACCACGCTCAACGGGAAGAAAGTGCAGATTTTTGATGCGCGCAAACACCTGTTCCGCAAATTTGGCGACGTGGTCGGCAAGATTGGCGAGATCGCCGAAGTGACCGAGGGCAGTTTCAAGGTCACGGCGCAGGGCGGGTTCATCGAAGTGTTGCGCGCGCGCGGCGAGGACGGCAAAAAGCTGTCGGGCGGCGATTTTGCGCGCGCCAACGGTCTGGCGAAGGGGGCCTTGCTCGGAAACTAGCGCCGCTACCTTGGATCATCTGGGTCAGAAAAAAGCCACGCAGCCGCGTGGCTTTTTTATAAGTACTTGTTTTTATTGATATTTTTATTTTAAGCCTCAAAAACCGCAAAGTTGCCCTTTTCCCGGAGCCGGCGACACGCCGGTCGGTAGCCAATGACCGGCAGTCGGATGCTCCGGTTCAGGCCGTGACGTTTTGCACTAAGTCCTTAAAAAAAAGCAATTTTCCGGAATGGATATCGTAAAATCCGTGAAACACCGTCGTTAAGCCATTCTCTACAAACATAAAAACGGCACGAAACGGGTAAAAAGGGATGAAAAAGCTGGGTTTCTGGAAGGCGGACTGGTTTCTGGGGCTCGTCGTTGCCGTGGTGATGCTGGTTGCAGCACGCGGTGATCTGATCCAGAGCCTAGAGCGCAAGGCCTACGATCTGGGGGTCCAAGCGGCCACGCGCACGCCTTCCGAACGCATTGCCGTGATCGCCATCGACGACGCCAGCATCGCCAACATCGGGCGCTGGCCGTGGTCGCGGGACGTGCATGCCCGCATGATTGACCTGCTGGCCGGTGCGCAGGCCAAGGTGATTGCCAACACCACGTTTTTCTTCGAGCCGCAGCGCGATGCCGGGCTGGCTTATGTCGAAAAACTGTTGAACCTGCACAATGAACTGTCGGCACAGGCCGCGGCTGATCCCAAGGCGGTTGCGGCCACCGAAGGGCTGACCCGGATCGGCGCGGTGCTGACCGAGGCGGAGCAGGTCCTCAACACCGACCGCAAACTGGCCGGCAGCATGAAGGCCGCCGGCAATGTGGTGCTGCCGATGGTGTTCCAGCAGCTCGCCGAGCCGCAGGGCAATCCGGACAAGCCGTTGCCGACCTATGTGCTGGCCAGCGGCATGGCGGGGCCGAAGGGTGTGGATGCCTTGCCGCCGCCAGGCGTGTTCCCGCTCTATCCCGTGGACGAACTCGGGCCGGCGGTTGCGAGCATCGGCCATCTGAACGCGGATATCGATGTCGACGGCGCCGTCCGCGCCGAGCCGCTGCTGGTGCGCTACTACGACCAGGTATTTCCGGCGCTGTCGGTGATGGTGGCGGCGCGCAGCCTGAATCTTGGCGTTGCCGACATCAAGCCGGTGTGGGGGGAGGCGCTGCAACTTGGCAGGCTGCGCGTGGCCACCGATCCCGAGCTGCGGATGCACACGTTTTTCTATGCCGATCGCGACGGCCGTCCCGCTTTTCCGGTGGATTCGTTTTTCGACGTGATCAGCGGCAAGGTGCCGGCGGCGAAGTACCGTGACAAGATCGTGCTGATCGGCTCCACGGCCGCAGGGCTGGGTTCCGCGCAGGTGACGCCCGTTTCTCCGGCGATGGCTCCGGTGCTGACCCTGGCGCACACGGTGTCGAGCATCCTCGGCGAGCATTTCTTCGTGACGCCTGCCTGGGGCATCTGGGTGCAGCTCAGCGTGTTCCTCGCCGTGGCGCTGTACCTGATCCTCGTCCTGCCCCGGCTCAGGGCCGGCATCGCCGCGGTGATCAGCCTGGTGATCGGCGTCGCACTGATCGGCGCGCACTTCGGCCTGATGGTGGGACAGTTGATGTGGATACAGTTCATGGGCTCGGCGGCGCTGCTCGCCGTCGGCTATGCCGCGCTGACCACCAAGCGTTTTCTGGTCACGGAGCGGGGCAAGGAGAAATCGGACGCCGAATCCGCGGAATCGAACCGGATGCTGGGCATCGCCTACCAAGCCCAGGGCCAGCTGGATCTGGCCTGGGACAAGTTCCGGCAGTGCCCGCTCAATGATCCGGTGATGGAAAACCTCTACAGCCTGGCTCTGGATTTCGAGCGCAAGCGCCAGTTCAACAAGGCCGAATCGGTGTTCCGTTACATGGCCGGGTTCAACCCCAAGTTCCGCGATCTGGAGCAGCGGCTGACACGGGCCAAGGCGCTGTCGGAAACGGTGATTCTTGGCGGGGCGCAGGGGCATCCCGGCGGCACCGTGATGCTCGAAGGCGGCGGCATGGAAAAGCCGATGCTCGGCCGCTACCAGGTGGAGAAGGAACTCGGCAAGGGGGCGATGGGCGTCGTCTACCTCGGCAAAGACCCCAAGATCGGGCGCGTGGTGGCGATCAAGACCATGGCGCTGTCGCAGGAGTTCGAGGGCGACGAACTGGTCGAGGTCAAGGAGCGCTTCTTCCGCGAGGCGGAAACGGCCGGCCGCCTGACCCATCCGAACATCGTCACCATCTACGATGCCGGCGAAGAACACGACCTGGCCTACATCGCCATGGAGTTCCTGAAGGGGCGCGATCTCGCGCCGTACACCAAGCCCGATGCGCTGCTGCCCGTCCCGCAGGTGCTGTCGATCATCGCCCGCGTGGCCGAGGCCCTGGGCTACGCCCACCAGCAGAATGTCGTGCACCGCGACATCAAGCCTGCGAACATCATGTACGAGCCGGAAGGCGACACGCCGAAAGTGACGGACTTCGGCATCGCGCGGGTCACCGATTCCTCCAAGACCAAGACGGGCATGGTGCTGGGCACGCCGTCCTACATGTCGCCGGAGCAATTGGCTGGCAAGAAGGTGGAGGGGCGTTCCGACCTGTTCTCGCTGGGGGTCACGCTCTACCAGATGCTCAGCGGCAAGCTGCCTTTCCAGGGAGAATCGATGGCGCAGCTGATGTTCAAGATCGCCAACGAGCCGCATGTCGACATCCGCACGCTGAACCCGGCCCTGCCGGCCTGCGTGGCGGCGGTCACCAACAAGGCGCTGGCCAAGGATCCCGACCAGCGTTACCAGAGCGGCGAGCAGATGGCCAAGGCGATCCGGCTTTGCCTGGGCACGCTGGCGGCCAAACCCGCCGCCGCCGCGACGACCTGAGGATCCGATGAACGATCTTTCCGGCGTCGTCGAAATTGCCACGGCCACCCACCCGGGGATGGTGCGCTCGCACAACGAGGACAGCATTGCCGCGGACGCGGCCGCCGGCCTTGCCGTGCTTGCCGACGGCATGGGCGGATACAACGCCGGAGAGGTGGCGAGCGGCATCGCGGTGGCGATGATCAGCGCCGAGCTGAAGAAGGCGCTTGCCGCCCGTGATGAAGGGTTCGACATCGCGGCCGCCGAGCGGCTGGTCGGCGAACACGCTGTCCGGGCCAACAACGCGATTTTCCAGGCTTCCCAGAACCAGGCGCAGTATGCGGGCATGGGCACCACGCTGGTGGTCATGTTGCTGCATGACAACAGTCTGGTGGTCGGGCACATCGGCGATTCGAGGCTCTACCGGTTCCGCGGGGGCAAACTCGAGCAGGTCACGCGCGACCATTCGCTGCTGCAGGAGCAGATCGACAGCGGCCTGATCACCAAGGAGCAAGCGCGCCATTCGCAGAACAAGAACCTGGTGACGCGGGCGGTCGGCATCGATCCGGAAGTCGAGGCCGAAGTCCACAGCCATCCGGTGCTGCCGGGCGACATCTACCTGCTGTGCTCCGACGGGCTCAACGACATGGTGACCGATGAAGACATGGAGTTGACGCTGGGTTCGCTGCAGGCCAATCTGCCGCTGGCGGCCGAGCAGCTGGTGCAGCAGGCGAACGACAATGGCGGTCGTGACAATGTTTCGGTTATTCTGGTGCGCGCGCTGAAGGACTTTCCGGCCCGCGCGGGGTTGGTTGACCGGCTGAAGTCCTGGTTCAGATAAGCAACGGGGATACTACTATGGCGAAGTTGATACTTTCTCTCGAAGGCTCGATGATCCGCGAGGTTCCGCTGGACAAGGAGCGGATCATGATCGGCCGCAAACCCTCCAACGAGATCCAGATCGAGAACCTGGCCGTGAGCGGCGAGCATGCCTGCATCGTGACCATTCTCAACGATTCGTTCCTCGAGGATCTGGGGTCCACCAACGGAACCCTGGTGAATGGCAACCCGATCAAGAAGCACATCCTGCAGAACAACGATGTGATCGAAATCGGCAAATACAAGCTGAAATACGTCGCGGATGCGCCGGCAGCCGGCCATGCGGCGGGCGAGGACTTCGAGAAGACGATGATCCTGCGCGCGCCGCCGAAGCCGGCGCCTGCGGCCAAGCCGGCCAACGAGCCGGCGGCCCCTTCCAAACCCTCGACGCCGCCGCCGACGCCACGGCCGGTTCCTCCCCTGGCGAAGCCTGCCGTGCCGCCGGCCGCCCCGCCTGCGGCGGGGCAAAGGCGCAACAGGCGCTGCGCGGTGCAGATCCTGACCGGGCCCAGCGCCGGCAAGGAACTCGACCTCGTGAAAAATCTGACCACGCTGGGCAAACCCGGTCTCCAGGTCGCGGTGATCACCCGCCGTCCCCAAGGATATTTCATCACGCACGTGGAGGGCGCCAAGTTCCCGGTCGTCAACGGCAAGATGATCGATGCCCAGGCCCAGCCCCTGCAGGATCACGATGTCATCGAGCTTGCGGGTGTGAAGATGGAATTTTTCGTAAAAAAATAAGCGCCCGCATGTCCGCGGCGCTGGCAGCGGGGCGCGGCTGCGGACGGCCAGCAGGCTCGCGGATTTCCGCGCACGGCATCGCTCCCGCGAAAACGGGGCTGCATTAGGACGACAGGGTGAGAAAAAATCTGACGCGCATTGTGGTCGGCATGGCGATCGTCATCGCGTTTCTCGCGCATGCCGTGCATTTGCTGCGCGTGCCTTTTCTCGACAATCTCGAAGCCATCGTTTACGACACCCGGCTGCGGCTGACGATGCCGAACACCGTGGATCCGCGGGTGGTGATTCTCGATATCGACGAAAAGAGCCTGCAGGAAAAGGAGCAGGGCGGCGAAGGCCGCTGGCCGTGGCCGCGCGACCGGCTTGCGCTGTTGCTCGACAGGCTGTTCGACAAGTACGGCATCGCCGTGGTCGGCTTCGACGTGGTGTTTGCGGAGCGCGACGAGTCTTCGGGCATCCGCGTCCTCGAACGTCTCGGCCAGCGCGAGCTGAAGGGGGTGCCGCAATTCCAGTCGGTACTCGACCAGGTGCGGCCGCAGCTCGAATACGACGACATTTTCGCCCGCAAGATGAAGGGGCGGGCCGTGGTCCTGGGACATGTGTTCCTCAGCGACGATCCGGCCAGCGCCAGCAAGAAGGGCATGTTGCCGCCGCCGGTGCTGCCCGCGGGCGCTTTCGGCGACCGCAGGGTCGGCGTCACTTCCTGGACCGGCTATACCGCAAATCTCGACCGCCTGCAGCGCGCTGCAAGCAGCGCGGGCCACATCAACCCGCTGCCGGACCAGGACGGCATCACGCGGCGCGTGCCCATTCTGGTCGAACACGCCGGCGCCTATTACGAGCCCCTGTCGCTCGCGATGGTGCGCGCCGTCACCGGACAGCCGCCGGTGATTCCCGTGGTCAGCGAAGACGGTTCCACCGGTTACAGCGGGCTGGAGTGGGTCAAGGCAGGGCCTTTCGAGATTCCGGTCGATTTCCAGGCAGCGGCGCTGGTGCCGTACCGCGGCGGCAAGGGCAGTTACCGGTACTACTCGCTGGTCGATGTCCTTAACGAGCGGGTGCCCGTCGATGAACTGAAGGGCAAGATCGCGCTGGTCGGCACCACGGCGCCGGGCCTGCTCGACCTGCGCGCGACGCCGGTGGATCCGGTGTTTCCTGGAGTGGAAATCCATGCCAACCTGATCGGCGGCATCCTCGACGGCAACATCAAGCAGCGTCCGCCGTACGTGGTCGGTGCCGAGTTTGCCCTGTTGCTGCTGTCCGGGGCGGCGCTGGCCCTGCTGCTGCCGATGCTGACGCCGTTCAAGTCGATGCTGGTGACGGCGCTGGCGCTGCTGTCGGTGGTCGGGACCAACCTGGCGGTGTTCCATTCGGGGAATCTGGTGCTGCCGCTGGCATCGGGCATCCTGCTGATCCTCGTGCTGTTCACCTTCAACATGGCCTACGGCTTCCTGGTCGAAGCGCGCGGCACCCGGCTGATCACGGGGCTCTTCGGGCAGTACGTGCCGCCCGAGCTGGTGGAGGAAATGGCGCGCAACCCGGAGCAGTTCAACATGGCGCCGCGCGCGGAAGAACTCTCCGTGCTGTTTTCCGACGTGCGCGGCTTCACGACGATTTCCGAAAGCCTGACCCCGGAAGACCTGTCGGTCTACATCAATGACTACCTGACCACGATGAGCCTGGTGATCCGCGAGGGCCACCGCGGCACGCTCGACAAGTACATCGGCGACGCGGTGATGGCGTTCTGGGGCGCGCCGGTGGCCGATCCCGACCATGCCCAGAATGCCGTGCTGGCGGCGCTGAACATGATGAAGCAGGCGAAGGTGCTCAACGAAAAATTCCACGCCAGGGGCTGGCCGCCCTTCGCGATCGGCATCGGCGTGAATTCCGGCGTGATGCGCGTCGGCGACATGGGATCGCAGATCCGCAAGGCGTACACCGTCATGGGCGACGCGGTGAACCTCGGCTCCCGCCTCGAGGGCATCACCAAGCAGTACGGCGCGGACATCATCATCGGCGAGGCGACCAAGGCGCGCATCACCGGCATCGTCGCGCGCGAGATCGATCTCGTCCAGGTCAAGGGCAAGGACGAGCCGGTGGCAATCTACGAGCCGCTGGGACTGGAGGGCGAAGTCGAACAGAAACGCCTGGACGAGATCAAGCTCTGGAACCAGGCACTGCGGTTCTACCGGGCCCAGGACTGGGACAAGGCGGAGTTGCAACTGATCAATCTCAGGAAGATGGCGGAGAAGACCTATCTTTACGACGTCTTCCTCGAGCGCATCGCTGACTATCGTGCGCACCCGCCGGAACCGGAGTGGAACGGCGTCCACAAATTCGAAACCAAATGATGACGGGGCTGTCACCCTGAATGGCAGCAAGACCGCCACGGTATAAAAATATCAATAAAATTAATAACTTATGATATTGAAATGTCGAGGCAACCATGCCTGCCGCAGAACGCGAACTTGCGGTAGTCTCCGAACAGCGGCGTCCGGTTCCTGCAGCGGGGCAATCGGCTGTTCTGCGGCCGGATTCGCCGTTTGTGTGACACACTGCGGACTGCGGCAAACGGAGACCGTCATGGGTGCGGCCCTAGCGGCGTAGCGCCGCGCGAAAAGGCACGGTCAGGGCCGGTTTTCAGACTCTGAGTTGTCCGGCGCGGGATTTTCGGATCCGGCGACGGCACAGGAAGCAGCGGAAAGAGCAGCGGAAAGAAAAGGGGGTGACCATGAGCACAGTACTCCAGCCCAAACCGGCGGCGGCAGCGGCAGACAATCTGGCCGAGAAGCTGAATTTCCAGCAGAAACTGCAGGCCGTCACCAACAAGATCCACGCGACCAAGAACATCGACGAGATCATCCTCGAGCTGTCGCAGGAGCTGTGCAACCTGTTCAATGCCGACCGCCTGACCATCTATCTGCTGAGCGAGGACAAGGGCTCGATCATTTCGAAGGTCAAGACCGGGCTGAATTCCTTCAAGGACATCAAGCTGCCGATCAACGAGCAGTCCGTGGCCGGTTACGTTGCAGCCAGCAAGCGCATCGTCAACATCCGCGACGTCTACGACGACGCCGAGCTCAAATCCCACAGCGGCCAGCTCAATTTCCTGAAAGCCGTCGATGCCAAAACCGGGTACCGCACCAAGCAGATGCTGGTGGCGCCGGTGATCGAGGCGAAGTCCCGGGACCTCATCGGTGTCGTGCAGATCATCAACAACAAGTCCGGCACGCCGTTCCCGCAGATCATGGAGGAGGGGGTCCAGTCGCTGACCGAAACGCTGGCCATCGCTTTCCGCCAGCGCCAGGGACCGATGATGCAGGTGCGCAGCAAGTACGACGGCCTGGTCACCAACGCGGTCATTTCCGGTGAGGAACTGGAACTGGCACAGCGTTCGGCACGGCGCAAGAACCTGGACGTCGAAGCGGTGCTGACCGGCGAATTCCAGGTCAAGCTGCCGGCGCTGGGCGATGCGCTGGGCAGTTACTTCGGAGTGCCCTACGAGCCGTTCAAGCAGGACCGCATCAAGCCGCCGGACTTGATGAAGAACATGAACCGCGAGTTCTGCCAGACCAACCAGTGGATGCCGCTGGACGACACCAAGGACGGCATCATCGTGATGACCACCGACCCCGAGCGGGTCAAGGCGTCGCGCATGGTCAACAACGTGTTTCCGAAGAGCAAGATCGTCTTCCGGGTGACCACCAACAGCGAATTCATCAACACCCTGGACCAGATGTTCGGAGCCAGCAGCGGGCTTGAGGATTCCGGAAACATCGAGGACATGCTCGGCACGCTGGATGACGAGGCCGAAGGCGATGGCGCGGGCGGTGACGATGTGGCCTCCGCCGCGGCCGACAACGAACTGGTCAAGCTCGTCAACAAGATCATCATCGATGCCTACCAGATGGGGGCGTCGGACATTCACATCGAACCTTATCCCGGCAAGTCGAAAACCGAAATCCGCTTCCGCCGCGATGGTTCCCTGCAGCCGTACATCCAGGTGCCGGCGAGTTACCGCAGCGCGCTCGCCGCACGCCTGAAGATCATGTGCGACCTCGACATTTCCGAGCGCCGGCGGCCGCAGGACGGCAAGATCAAGTTCAAGAAGTTCGGCCCGCTGGACATTGAGCTGCGGGTGGCGACGATTCCCTCCGCCGGCGGCGTCGAGGACATCGTCATGCGGATTCTCGCGGCCGGCGAACCGATTCCGCTCGACAAGCTGGGGCTGACCAAGCGCAACCTGGAGACACTGAAAGAGGTGGTGTCCAAGCCCTACGGCCTGTTTTTCGTCTGCGGACCGACCGGTTCCGGTAAAACCACCACGCTGCACTCGGTTCTCGGTTATCTGAACACGCCGGATACCAAGATCTGGACCGCGGAAGACCCGGTCGAGATCACGCAGAAAGGCCTGCGCCAGGTGCAGATGAATCCGAAGGCCGGAATGACCTTCGCGGTCGCGATGAAGGCCTTCCTGCGTGCCGATCCGGACATCATCATGGTCGGCGAGATGCGCGACAAGGAAACCACCGGCACCGGCATCGAAGCCTCGCTGACGGGTCACCTGGTGTTCGCCACCCTGCACACCAACAGCGCGCCGGAGTCGATCATCCGCCTGCTCGACATGGGCATGGATCCGTTCAACTTCGCCGACGCGCTGCTCGGCATCCTGGCCCAGCGCCTGGCCAAGCGGCTGTGCGGCAAGTGCAAGAAGCCGCACGAGGCGACGCCGGAGGAAATCCAGTCGCTGATCACCGAGTTCTCGCTGGAACTGAGGAACACGACAAGCTGGAAGAAGGACCCGAAGGCCGCCGAGGAGAAAGTACTGGAAGACTGGGTCAAGGAGTACGGCAACGAAAACGGCAAGCTGGTGATCCACGATCCGGTGGGCTGCGAGGTCTGCGGCGGCAGCGGCTACAAGGGGCGCGTCGGCCTGCACGAACTGCTGGTCGGCACGGATCCGCTGAAGAAGAACATCCAGGAGCACGCGCGGGTTGCCGAAATGGTGGCCACCGCGCTGGAAGACGGCATGCGCACCCTGAAGCAGGACGGCATCGAGAAGGTGCTGATGGGCATCACCGACATGAAGCAGGTGCGCGCGGTCTGCATCAAGTAAATCCGCAGTCGCAGCGGTCATGAATTCCGTCCAAGCCCCGCCGGCCCACGGCGACCTGTCGCACCGGCTGTCCGAACTGCTGCGCATCGGCGCCGCGCTGTCCAAGGAGCGCGACATCAACCGCCTGCTGGAGGCGATTCTGGTGGCGGCCAAGAACATCACCAACGCCGACGGCGGCACGCTGTACCGGATGATGGAAGACCAGCAGGCCCTGCGTTTCGAGATCATGCGCAACGACACGCTGGGTATCGCGATGGGCGGCACCAGCGGAGAGGACATTCCGTTCTATCCGGTCAATCTGTTCGACAGGGAAGGCAAGGCGATCCACAGCATGGTCGCCGCCTACGCCGTTCATCACGACTGCTCGGTGAACATTGCGGATGCCTATACCGAGGCCGGATTCGATTTTTCAGGGACCAAGAATTTCGACAAGAAAACGGGCTACCGCTCGACCTCGTTCCTGACGGTGCCGATGAAGAACCACGAGGACGAGATCATCGGCGTCCTGCAGTTGATCAATGCCAAGCGCCGCCCGACCGGGGAGGTGGTGCCGTTCTCGGGCGATGACCAGAAGCTTGCCGAATCGCTGGCTTCGCAGGCGGCGATCGCGCTGACCAACCGGCTGCTGATCAACCACCTGGAAAGCCTGTTCGAGTCGTTCATCCAGATGATCAACGCGGCGATCGACGACAAGTCACCGTACACCGGCGGACACTGCGAGCGCGTGCCGACGCTGACCATGCTGCTGGCGGAAGCGGTGAACAACTGCAGGGTCGGGCCGTTGCGCGACTTCTCAATGAGCGAGCGCGA
>JAHCLD010000031.1 GCA_026125585.1 Burkholderiales bacterium | reverse complement strand
GTCACGCCGAAGGACATGGCCGCCGACATCGGCGTGCCCTTCCACCCGGGCGCGCTGAAGTTCTACAAAGAAGCCGGCGCGAAATAAGCGCCGCAACAGCAGTCGGGCAGACATGACGGGGCGGCCTTGCCGCCCCGTTCCGCATCCATACGGGCAGAACGGGTAAGACATGGCCGCCACGGAAAAAGAAACCGCCCCGCGCATCATCTTCGACGAAAAAGTCGCCGCCACGCCGCAGTCCGCTGCGCTCAGGACGGCCGTCGCCGTCATCGCGGTCGTGATGTCGCTCTACCACATGTACATCGTCGCCTTCGGCCCGCCTGAGGCGATGATTTTCCGCGGCACCCACCTGCTGTTTGCGCTGACCCTCGTGTTCCTGCTCTACCCGCTGAAACCCGGCGGCAGCTGGAAATGGCGCCTCAGCGACGCGCTGCTGCTGCTCGGCTCCTGGGCCTTCATCGCCCACATCTTCCTGAACTACCAGTACATCACCAACCGCATCATCTACATCGACGAGCTGACGCTGGCCGACAGGGTCAACACCGTCATCGCGGTGCTGATCATCCTCGAAGCGACGCGCCGCGTGCTCGGCTGGGCGCTGCCGCTGACCGCGCTGCTGTTCCTCGTCTACGCCGCCTTCTTCACCAACGTCCAGCCCACGGTGCTGATGGAACAGCTCTACCTGTCGACCGAAGGCATCTTCGGCTCGACGCTGGGCGTATCGGCCTCGTACGTGATGCTGTTCGTGCTGTTCGGCGCCTTCATGGAAAAAAGCGGCACCGGGCAGCTCTTCATGGATTTCGCGCTGTCGATCACCGGCCACACCGCCGGCGGCCCCGGCAAGGTTGCGGTGGTCAGCTCCAGCCTGTTCGGCACGGTGTCGGGAAGCGCAGTCGCCAACGTGATGGTCGACGGTCCGATGACCATCCCGCTGATGAAACGCACCGGCTTCCGTCCGCCCTTCGCCGCCGCGGTCGAGGCAACCGCCTCCACCGGCGGCCAGATCATGCCGCCGGTGATGGGCGCGGCCGCCTTCGTGATGGCCGAATTCCTCGCAGTGCCCTATGTCCAGGTCGCGATGTGGGCGGTGATCCCGGCGGTGATGTACTACATGTCGGTGTTCTTCGCGGTGCACTTCGAGGCCAAGCGTTACGGCCTGCACGGCGTGCCGCGCAACGAACTGCCGGCCTTCGTCCAGGTGATGCTGTCGCGCGGCCACCTGTTCATCCCCATCGTCACCATCTTCATCGGCCTGACCATGGGTTACTCGGCGCCGCTGTGCGCGCTGGTCGGCGCGCTGATGTGCCTGCCGATGGCGCTGCTGCGCAAATCCACCCGCGGCGGCATCACCTGGCGCAGCGTGCTCGAGGCGCTGGAGGAAGGCGCCAAAAACACGCTGGCGGTGGCGATGGCCTGCGCCTGCGCCGGCATCGTCATCGGCTGCGTCACCATCACCGGCCTCGGCATCGTGTTCACCCAGATCGTCGTCGGCCTCGCGCAGAACCTGCTGCCGCTGGCGCTGCTGCTGACCGCCGTCGCCGGCATCATCCTCGGCATGGGCATGCCGACGACGCCGGCCTACATCGTCATGGTCTCGCTGCTGGTGCCCGCGCTGATCAAGCTCGGCGCGCCGGTTCCGGCCGCACACATGTTCGCGTTCTATTTCGCGATCCTGTCCGCGATCACACCGCCGGTGGCGCTGGCGGTTTTCGCCGCGGCCAGCCTCGCCAAGGCCGACCTCTGGCAGTCGGGCTGGGCGGCAGTGCGCATCGGCGCCGCGGGTTTCATCGTGCCGTTCATGTTCGTGTTCGAACCCTCGTTGCTGATGATCGGCGACTGGATCACGATCCTGCATTCCTTCACCACCGCCAGCATCGGCGTGATCTGCCTCGCCGGCGGACTGTTCGGCTACCTGTTCCGCTGGGCGCTGGGCTGGGAACGCGCGCTGCTGCTGGTCGCCGCCTTCATGCTGATCAAACCCGGCCTGGTCACCGACCTGATCGGGTTCGGCGCGCTCGCCGTCGTGCTGTTCAGCCAGCTCGTGCTCCGCCGCAACGAACCCCGGCGGGCGGCACAGGCTGCGCGCTGACGCCTATAATCGTTTCACCCCGGTGGCAATCCACTACGGGCCGGAACATTTACAGGATAGACAGGATGTACAGGATCAGGATGCCAGTCCGCGCACTTGGGTGGTTTTGATCCTGTTCATCCTGTCCATCCTGTTAATTCGCCTTTAACCTCCTCAAGGACTCCAAAATGAACGTCGGATTCATCGGACTCGGCATCATGGGCAAACCCATGGCCCTCAACCTGATCAAGGGCGGCCACACGCTCTTCCTGAACTCGCGCAGCGGCGTGCCGAAGGAATTGACCGATGCCGGCGGCACCGCCTGCGCCAGCGCCAAGGACGTCGCGCAGAAGGCCGACGTCATCATCACCATGGTGCCGAACACCCCGGATGTGGAAAAGGTGCTGTTCGGCGCCGGCGGCGTGGCTGAAGGTTTGAGCAAAGGCAAAACGGTGGTCGACATGAGCTCGATCTCGCCGATCGAAACCAAAGCCTACGCCAAAAAAATCAACGACCTCGGCTGCGACTACGTCGACGCCCCGGTCTCCGGCGGCGAGGTCGGCGCCAAAAACGCCGCACTGACCATCATGTGCGGCGCCCCCCAGGCCGCCTTCGACAGGGTCAAGCCGCTGTTCGAACTGATGGGCAAAAACATCACGCTGGTCGGCGGCAACGGCGACGGCCAGACCTGCAAGGTGTGCAACCAGATCATCGTCGCGCTGAACATCGAAGCCGTCAGCGAAGCCCTGGTCTTCGCCTCCAAGGCCGGCGCCGACCCCGCCAAGGTGCGGCAAGCCCTGATGGGCGGCTTCGCCGCCTCGCGCATCCTCGAAGTCCACGGCGAACGCATGATCAAACGCACCTTCGACCCGGGTTTCCGGATCGAACTGCACCAGAAGGATCTGAACCTCGCGCTGCAGGGCGCACGCGCGATGGGCGTGTCGCTGCCGAATACCGCGACGGCGCAGGAACTGTTCAATTCATGCGCAGCGAATGGTGGCGCGAAGTCGGATCACTCGGCGATGGTGAAGGCGCTGGAGCGGATGGCGAATCACGACATTCATTAATAGCATTTAGATTACCGAGAGCAAAAAATGATATGGCTTTAAACACGATAAAACTAATTTTATTTTCCTTGGCACTAACGCCATCTTTCACAAGCGCAAAAGCAGAGTGGGCACGTTTATCCGTAACCGCAGAAAGAATTATATATTTTGATCCTATAAACGTAGAAGCAAAAGGAAACATCAGAAGAGTGTGGCAGTTAATAGACTATGTAGCCGAAAAACAAAAGGGCAATAAGTCCGTTAAGGCCTTAACGGAGATTGATTGCATCGAGAAAAGAGTCCGCGTAATTGATGTAATTGGATATTCAGAAAAAATGGGGGGCGGTCAAGCCATCACATCTAAGGACCCAGCTTCCGGCTGGTCATACATCCCACCGAAATCAGCAGGAGATCTCTTGCTAATCGCTACATGCGCCCCTAGGCCAAACTGGAATAACAACCTTAAGATTTTTGAAAATGACGACACGATCTACTCCATTGACTCAACCTCAATAACCAATCACGACACCAAAGTACGCTTTTGGCAACTCCAAGACTTAAGAAATACAGACAACCTTGGAGCGAGATCCCGACAAGGCTATTTTGAATTTGATTGTCAAAAATTAATACTGAAGGCGTTCATATTAATCTCGACGACTGGCAATACTGGCAGCGGCAAAGTATTACTGCAAGGTTATAGTCAGACCCGATGGGCAACCGACGTAGATACAAAAGCACAAAAAAGCATTATTTTTGCGTCCATTTGCGATCAATGGATACTTATTGATAAAAGCGTTATCACAGAAAACTTTGTAAGCAGCAAGATATTAGGCAAACAAGATGGCGTAGTAAAAGTTTGGGAACTTTTAAATTTAGCGCACGGCCATAAACAACCAGAGTCTTCTTATCGAATGCTGCGTGAGTATGATTGCACTAAAAATTTGACTAGAACTCTAACTGCGACCGCCTACTCTGATCATATGGCTAAGGGATTAATAATAGACAGAACCAACTCTCCTGGACCGTGGGCGAATTTACTGCCAATGGAAAGAAATATTTTCAATAGAGTTTGCCTTGATCGGTAGCCAGAAACCGCAAGGATCTAAAGCAAGCGTAGCGGGATCTAGCGCCACCACTCCCGTAATCCGCTACCACCCAAGGTGACTACCTCCGGGGCGTAATCCTTACTGGCTACGTGTTTAACTTCTTTCCAAGCCGTCGAGTAACTCGTACGGCGGAAAAGCGCAGCGCCTTCAGCCGCATGAAAACCCGGTCATGTCGCGCAAAAAGACCGTGGACTGGCGGATGGTGCCGCTTCGCGGCTTCCCCCAAGGGGACTTCCTGCGGGGCGTATCCGCCTTACGCGAATAATCATCCTCCCGGCGCATCCCACACAAACACCACCCGCCGGTGCTGCCCCGCCTTCAGTTCGACCGCCTGCTGCTTCACCACGCCGTCATTGTCCGCCTCGATCCGGTACTTGCCCGCGGGCAGCCGCGCCAGCAGAAAGGGGCCGGCGGACACGGTGTCGAGCAGCACCTGTCCCGAAGCCGACTTCACGGTGACCTTGACGTCGCTCAGGTAGACATCGTTCGGGCTGGCCTTCTGCGCAAACAGCAGTTCCAGCGGATATTGCGGCGCCGCCGCCTTGAGCGCGGCGACTTCATCCGCGCCGATGCCGCCGGTCGCGTAACGGACGCTGCCCTGGCTTTTTTCCTCGACCCGCCCTTCGGCCGCCGCCGGGGACAGGTAGGCGATGCTGGTGATCAGGAATGCCGCTGCAAATCGGGTGAGTTTCATGCTCTGCCTCCTCAATGTGTTCCGGCAGATCTGCTGCACGTGCCGGAGTATCTGCGGACGCGCGGGTCGCGGCGTCGATCGCCGCCCGCCCTGATGTCCTTCCGGATGAGACGTTGCCCGGCCGGCAAAGTTCGCGGCCCGTCCATCACTGTCGCCGGAGGGCAACAGCACTGAACCCGGGCCCGCCGGCGCTGCCCTACAATCACGACTCAACATCCGCAAACGAGGAACCCCATGCCCGCCTGGCTGATCCCCGCGCTGAAAGCCGTCCTCCCCCACGTCGGCACCATCGTGTCGGTCGCGGCGCCCGCCTTCACCAAGATGAGAAGCGGCGCCACGGACAACCCGGACGCCGTGCAGCAGCAGATCGCGGAGTTGCAGGCCGCGGCCTCGCAGAATGCGACGCACCTCCGCGAACTCGCGGCGCAGTTGCAGACGACGGTGAAGGCATTGGAACAGGCGGCAGCGATCGCCGAAGCGCGGCAGCAGCGGCTGATGCTGCTGGGGATCGGTGCGTTCGCGCTGTCGGCGCTCGCGCTGGGGCTAGGGCTGGTGCTGCTGCGGACCTGAATAGGCCACAGCAGTGAATTTCAAAAAATATTCAATATAATCAAATATTTAAATAATACCGCCGAGGGCAGCGGCAAACCGCGCTCAATCCTCGGTTTCGAGTTCCACCTTGCGTCCGCGGAAACGCAGGCGCTTGAGGATCACCGGCACACAGAGGAAGACCACCGTCAGCACGAGGAACACGACGACGATCGGCCGGTCGAGCAGCGCCAGCAGGTTGCCCTGCGACATGATCATCGACTGGCGCAGCGCCTCCTCCATGCGCGTGCCCAGCACCAGGCCGAGGATCACCGGCGCCACCGGGTAGCGGTGCTTGCGCATGTAGTAACCGAGCACGCCGAAACCGCAGAGGAAAATCAGGTCCAGCGTCTGCTGGTTGGCGTTGTAGACACCGACCACGCAGATCACCATGATCACCGGCAACATCAGCCGCATCGGCACGTAGAGCAGGCGCACGAACAGGCCGACCATCGGCAGATTGAGGATCAGCAGCATCACGTTGCCGACGTAGAGCGCGGCAATCAGGCCCCACACCACTTCCGGGTGCTGGCTGAACATCATCGGCCCCGGATGGACGTTCAACGCGGTCAGCGCCAGCAGCAGGATCGCGGTGGTGCCGGAACCGGGAATGCCCAGCGTCAGCATCGGCACCATCGCGCCGGCGCTGGCGGCGTTGTTGGCGGATTCCGGCGCGGCGACGCCGCGGATCTCGCCGTGGCCGAAACGCTCCGGGTTCTTGCTGACCTGGGACTCCACCGAGTACGACAGGAAGGAGGCGATGCCTGCACCGGCCCCCGGCATCACGCCTACAATGAAGCCGATCACGGTGCCGCGGCTGATGGCGCCGAGGCAGTCGCGGATTTCACGGAAGGAGATGAACAGCCGGTGCTTGATCACCGACCTGACCTCGCCGCCGCGCAGCTCGTTGGTGTTGAGCAGCACCTCGGACACCGCAAAGAGTCCGATGGTAACGATCAGGAATTCGATGCCGTCGAGCATTTCGGGGATGCCGAAGGTGAAACGCGCGACGCCGGTGACGTCGGTGCCCATCGTCGAGACCATCAGCCCCAGCGTCATCGCCATCAGCCCCTTGACCAGCGAGCCGCCCGACAGGCTGGCCACCGAGGACAGGCCGAACACCATCAGCACGAAGTATTCCGGCGGCCCGAAGTTGAGCGCCCATTCGGCGATGCGCGGCGCGAACAGCATCAGCGCGACCACGCCGAGGGTGCCGGCGATGAAGGAGCCGATCGCCGAGATGCACAGCGCGGGGCCCGCCCTGCTACAGCGCCATCTGGTGGCCGTCGGTGGATCACCACGGATGACGATTCGCCCGGCGTTGAGCAGGGATCGAGGTGGTCGAACCGCCGTACATCGCGCCGCAGTAGAGCGCGGCGAGCATGATGATCGCGCCCACCGGGTTCAGGTTCAACACGATCGGCAGCAGCATCGCCAGCGCGCCGGCGGGGCCGATGCCCGGCAGCACGCCGATCAGCGTGCCGAGGATGGCGCCGATGAAGGCGAACATCAGATTCTGGGGCTGCAGCGCGGTTTCGAACCCGCCCATCAGCAGCGGCAGTACGTCGCCCATGGTTCAGCCCTGGAAAAAACGGGCCAGCGGCCCGAGCGGCAGCCGGATGTCCAGCAGGTAGTGGAACAGCCCGAACACCACGGCCGTGACGGCGGTGCTGTAGCCCGCAATGCCCACCCAGCTGGGATGCCCGAGGTAACGGAAGGCGATCACCAGGAACAGCGGCGTCGCCAGCAGGAAACCCAGGGTCTCGAACACCAGCGCATAGGCCAGCAGCATCGCCGCCGGCACCAGCGCCGTGATGTCCGAGCCCTCGTCTTCAGCCTTGCCCTTTTTGGCGGAGGGCACACCCTGCACAAACAGCAGGATGCCCAGCAGGATGCCCAGCGCCGTCAGCAGCCGCGGGAAAAACGCCGGACCGATAACATCGCCCTGCAGCGAGGCGGTGAGCTGGGTGCCGCCCCAGCCGTAAATCAGCACCACGCCGAGGAACAGCAGCGCGGCGATGCGGTCACCGCTGAGAGAGGAAAATTTCAGGCGCATGTGGGTTCCCCGGATTCCGGTTTACTTGGGGGTCTTGATCAGGCCCATCTCCTTGTTCAGGCGCATGTAGGCCTTCTCCTCCTCCTCGTAGAAGGCGATCAGCGCGGGGCCGGTGGTCCAGCTGTCGACCAGCGCGTTGCGCACGACGTAATCCTTCCACTGCTGGGTCTCGCGGACCTTGCCCAGCGCCTGCACCCAGTACTGGGCGGCTTCGGCGCTGATGCCCTGGGGCGCCATCACGCCGCGGATCTGCTTCGGGAAACGCGCCGTCACGCCGACGTCCTGGAACCGCGGCACATCCGGCAGCAGATCGAGTTTCTCGGTCGCGGCCAGCGCGCGCAGCTTGCCGGCCTTCACGTGCTGCGCCATCTCCGCGGGGTTCTCCATCATGAAATGCACGTGTTTGCCGAGCAGCTGCGGAATCGCCTCGCCGGCGCCGCGGAAGGGGGTGTAGGAGAACTGCACACCGCCGAAGTCCTCGAGGATCTTGCCCGACATCGAAGCACTGCTGCCGTAGGAGCCGCCACCCTGCAGGATCTGCTTCGGTTTCTGCTTCGCGGCCTCGATCAGGTCGCGCACCGAACGCCAGGGACTCTCGGCATTGACCACCAGCAGCATCGGGTCAACCGCCATCAGCGCGATCGGCGTGAAGCTGCGCCAGCCGGTGTCTGAATTGATCAGCAGCGGCAAGTTCAGGCTCTGCGGCGTGTAACTCGCGAGCATGTGCGGGTTGCCCTTGTTCTGGAAGGTCACGTAACGGCGCGCCTTCTCGCCCTGGGAGCCGGTCACCGACTCGACGCCGACCTGGCGCGGCACGATCTTGTTCTTGTTCATGATGTCGGCGATCTCGCGCAGCATCAGCTCATTGCCGGTGCCCGGCGCGGAATGGGTGACCATGGTCACGCGTTCCGTCGGCGCCCATTGCGCGGACACGGCGCCCGCGAAGGCCAGCGTCAGCGCGCCGGCGGTGATTGCAGCAGCAGATATCCTGGTTTTCATGTGGCTCTCCTCCATGCGGCTGTTGCGCCGCAGTTGATTTGTGGTCACTTCCTGTTGCCGAAACCGGGCAGGTAGACCGGCCCGTCCTCGATGCCATCCACCGGCGGACCGCTCATGCCGTGGCTGGTGTCCTTGGCGACGAAGGTCAGCACGTCGCCGGCCGCCGAGGCGATCGCGCTGTGGCGCACGCCGGGCGGCAGGTGCGTCACCGAGTTCGGCGGCGCCTCGACGGCATGGCCGTCGATTTCGTAGAGCATCGTGCCGCTCAGCACGAAGCTGAACTGCTCGTTGGGATGGGTGTGCAGCTTGGTGCCGCTGCCCACGCCCTTGTGGATATGCCCCACCTGCACCTTCTCGCCGCGCAGCGCGGCGCCGAAGGAGGAGGATTTCCCGGAGATGAAGTTGCGCGGGATCACCTGCGCGCTGGTCGGCCCCTCGGGCACGACGTCGAGGTGCTCGATATCGTAGACGTACTGGATCTTTTTCCCCGAAACGTTTTTGGTCTGCGGCTCGGGCAGGCCATCGGGCCCCGGTTTCCATTCATTATCGCCGGGCCCGAAACCGGGCAGGTGCCGCGGACCGTTGTAGACACCGTCGACCGGCGGCCCGACGATGCCGTGGCGGGTGTCCTTCACGGCATAGAAAATCACGTCCTCGTCGGCGCTCGACACATGGCTGTGCGGCATGCCGGCGGGAATGTGCACGACATGCCCCTTCGGCACCCGGAACACCTGGCCGTCCATGTCCGCGATCAGGGTGCCCTGGATCACGTAGTTGAACTGCTCGTTGGGATGGGTGTGGATCTTGGAACCGGTGCCGCGCGGCTTGTGCACCAGCGCGACCTGCACCCGCTCGCCCTTGACCACGGCGCCGACCGAGGTCGACTTGCCGGTCGCCAGCGTTTCTCCCGACAGCAGCCGGCGCGGCGACACCTGCGCGCTGCAGGGCCCCTCCGGCACGCGGTCGAGTTCGGCAAAACGGTAGACATGGCGCACCGGCGGTTTTTCCTGGGTGATCGCTGACATCTCGTGCTCCTCCTGTCGCGGTGGCGGCGGATCCGGAACCGTGGACGATGCGCCCGATTCCGGCCTGCCGCAAGCTGGCTTGCTTACGCTGCTGCGGACACGTTCACTTCTTCGGGCCGAAGCCCGGCAGGAAACGCGGACCGTCCTCGATGCCGTCGATCGGCGGGCCCGCAAGGCCGTGGCGGGTGTCCTTCGCCACGAAGAACAGCACATCCCCCTCGGCCGAAGCGACGCAGGAATGCACGACGCCGGCGGGCATGTGGATCGCGTGGTGGCGCGGCACCATCACGCCTTCCTGGCCGTCGATGTCGGCGACCAGCGCGCCTTCCAGCACCAGGTTGAACTGTTCGTTGGGATGGGTGTGCAGCTTGGAGCCGGAACCGCGCCCCTTGCGGATCAGGCCGACCTGGATCTTCTCGCCGACCAGCGCGGCGCCGAAGGACGAGGACTTGCCCGAAACCCGGCCCGCGGGCAGGACCTTGGCGCTGCAAGGGCCCTCCGGCACCTTGTCGAGTTCATCCCATTTGTAGACGTAACGCACCTTCTCCTTCGACACCCGCGGGCTCTGCGCGACGAGTTCGCCATCGGGTCCGACCGGCCATTCGTTGCCGGCCTTGCCGCCGAAACCGGGCAGCGCACGCGGGCCGTTGAGCTTGCCGTCGACCGGCGGCCCGACGATGCCGTGGCGGGTGTCCTTGGCGGCGATGAAGTGCACGTCCTCCTCGGGGCTCGAGACATGCGAATGCGGCATGCCCGCCGGGATGTGGATGACATGGCCGGCCGGCACGCGCAGCACCTGGCCGTCGATGTCGGCGATCAGCGTGCCCTTCAGCACGTAGTTGAACTGCTCGTTGGGGTGGGTATGCAGCTTGGAGCCGGTGCCGCGCGGCTTGACCACCCAGGCCACATGCACATGGCTGCCCGAGAGCACCGGCCCGCGGGTCGTGGACTTGCCGGTCTCCAGCGTCTCGCCGGACAGCAAACGGGTCGGCGCCACGCTGCAGCTGTTCGGGCCTTCCGGCACCTTGTCCAGCGCATCGAGGTTGTAGACAAAACGCTTGAGGATTTTTTCCTGTGTGGCCGTGCTCATGTTGCTCCCTTCCGTTTTCCTGGTTTTTCAGCCGCGCCAGTTGTCCGCGGCACCGTTGCTTTCAATTTCGGCTTCCAGCTTCGCCGTGGAACCCACTATCGCGTAACGCGCATTGCCTTTTCCGGCGACCTGCCAGCGGCAGGGCTTGTTTTTCGGCGCATGGATGAGGTCGCCGGGCACGGCACGCTTCTTCTCGCCGTCGACTTCCGCGTCCAGCGCGCCCTGGATCACGTAGATGAACACTTCATGCGCCGAAGCCTCGCTGGCGCGCTCGTGGCCGGGCGGCGACTCGATCAGCCCGAAAGCCAGGTTCGTGCCCTCGACCCACTGTTCGCAGTGCGTCGAGGCCGGCGGCGCATCCAGCGACTCGAGCATCGGATAGAAGCAGCGGCCGAGGCCCTCGATGATCGCCTGCGATTTCTGCGGCTCCTTCTCCTTGCCCGGCCACTTGCCCGCCTTCAGGGCTTTCGCCACCTGGGTCGCCGACGGCGCCTCATCGGGCAGCGATTCGTCGGCCGCCGAGCCGATCAGCGTCCAGGTGCGGTCCTTGATGTAGAGGTACTGCACCTCCCCGTCCTCGGTCGCGCGGAAACTGTGGCGCGCGCAGGACGGCACGTGCACGAAGGTACCGGGCGGCACGATCTGGCGATCCTTGCCGACCACGCAGTTGATCTTGCCGGTGATCGGGAAGGCCATCAGCTCGTTGGGGTGGTAATGCATTTCCGAGCCGGTGCCGGCGCGCTTGATGTTGATGCGGAAATACATGTACTGCCCCTCGATCACCGGCCCCTCTCCGCTGGAGAGGTGCGGGTTCAAGTGGTGACGCTTCATCTCGTCAAGTCGGAAAAACGGCACGGCGACCTCCGGTCGGAATGGCTGGGATGCGCTTCATTTTTTGTTCGCGATCTCGGCAAGAACCTTGGCGTAGAGCTTTTCCTCGCTGTCGATGAAGGCGGCGAGCTCGGCGCCGGTGATCCATTCCTCGACCAGTTCGTTCTGCTTGATGTAGTTCTTCCACTCCGGCGTCTGCCGGGTGCGCTCCATCGCCGAGACGTAGTAGGCCACCGCCTCCGGCGGAATGCCCGGCGGCGCCATCAGGCCGCGGAACTGCTTCAGCACGCGGAACTTGTAGCCGAGGGACGCAAAGGTCGGCAGGCCGGGATAGAGCTCGGAGGGATACAGGCTCGCCAGCGGCCGCAGCCGGCCGGACTTGACGTGCTGGTCGGTCTCCGAGGGCTGCTCGAGCACGAAATGCACATGCCCGCCGAGCAATGCCACCACGGCTTCCGCGCTGGAGCGGAAAGGCGTGTAGGAGATTTCGATGCCGGCCTCCCGCGCCAGGTCGCGGCCGGCGATCGACGGCGGCGCGCCGAATCCGCCGCCGCCCTGGAGCACGGCGCGGGGCTTCTGTTTTGCACCGGCGATCAGGTCTTTCATGCTTTTCCACGGCAGTCCGGCGTGGATGTAGAGCACCATCGGCTCGACCACGGTGATCGCCACCGGCGTGAAGCTCTTGACGGTGACCTCGGACTTTGCGTTCAGCGGCCCGACGATCATCTGCGGCGTGAAGCCGATCAGCACATTGGGATTGCCGCGGCTCTGCACCGCGACATGGCGGCGCGCGCGGTCGCCGCCGGCCCCGGGCATGTTCTCGACCGTCACCCGCGCCTGCACGATCTTGTTTTTCTCCCAGGCGCTCTGCACCTGGCGCAGGAACATGTCGATGCCGGAACCGGGCCCGGCATGGGTCGCCAGCACGACCCGGTCGCCGGGACTCCATTCGGCGGCCTGGGCCGCCCCCGTCACCCCGAACACCGCTGCCATGACCGCCAGGCAGCGCCACAATGAAACGACCAGCGAAGGCTGTTGCATGGGCTCCTCCTTTTGCCGTGCCAGAACTTGTTGATTGCGGGCCAGCTCAAGATCCGGGCCGGGCGGTCTGCGCCGCCGCGGGCATCGGTGAGGGCACTTTAATCAGGGTCCGCCCATAGAACAAATGCTTTTTATTTATTAAAATCATCGACGTCATCTATGAATAGGGGCAGAACGCCATGGAACTGCGCCATCTGCACTATTTCCTGAAAATCGCCGAAACCTCGAGCTTCACCCAGGCCGCCCTGGCCCTGCGGGTGACCCAGCCGACGCTGTCCCACCAGATCAAGCAGTTGGAACAGGAAATCGGCACGCCGCTGTTTGACCGGGTCGGCCGCTCGATCCAGATCACGGAGGCCGGAAGGCTGTTCCGCAGCCACGCCCAGCGCGCGCTGCGGGAACTGGAATCCGGGCTCACGTCGGTGACCGAGCTCGACGGCCTGATGCACGGGCAGCTGCGGATCGGCGTCTTCCGCTCCTTCGGCAATTCACTGCTGCCGGCGGTGCTCGCGGAGTTTTACCGGGCCCATCCCCAGGTGCGCATCGCGATACAGCAGATGTCGCTCGCTGAGATGGAACACGGCCTGGTCAACGGCGATCTCGATTTCGCGATCACCACTTACCTGCCCGCGACTTCCGACCGTATGGTGTCCGAGGAACTGTTTACCGAGCCGCTGGTGCTGGCGGTGGGCCGGCAGCACGAACTGCATGGCCACGGTCCGGTCCGCCTCGAGGCGCTGAAGGACATGCCGCTGATCCTGCGCGCGGCCGGCACTCCCTCGCGCAACCTGGTCGAACGCTGTTTTGCCGCGCGGGGGCTCACGCCAAGGGTGGTCATGGAAATGGGCAATGGCGAAGCCACGCTGGCGACGATCCGCTGCAGCACGCTCGCCACCATCTGCGCGGGCCGCGCGCTCGACGGTGTGCCGGGCATCGCCCGCGTGCGCATTGACGCGCCGGAACTGCGACGCTCCGGCGCGATTCTCTGGCACCGTGACCGTCACCGCTCGGCCGCCGCGGTGATCCTCGCGCAGATGGCCAAACGCGCCTATGCGCAGGGCGGCGCCGGGGAATCCGCCTGATGTGATAACGTTCAGCGGTTCCCACTCTTCACCCTGCCCGCCCAGCCATGACCCGCTGCCAGCCCGCGATACTCCAGCCCATCCCTCCGCTCGCCCGCTACCTCGGCTACACCCTGCTACCCGGTGCCGATCCGCGCGCCGCGCTGCGCGCGCTGAAAAGCGCCGCCGACGGCGAACACACGCTCGCCGGCCTCGGGCTGTCCCTGGTCTCCGCACTGGGCCGCAGCATTGACGGACTGCGCGCATTTCCCGAATTCAGCGGCCGCGGCATCGATGTGCCCTCGACACCGGCAGCCCTGCTGTTGTGGCTGCGCGGCAGCGACCGCGGCGAACTGCTGCACCGCCACCGGAAATTCGACGCCCTGCTCGCCGGCGCATTCCGCTGCGCGCAGGTCATCGATGCCTTCACTTATGACGGCCGCGCCCGCCGCGACCTGACGGGCTACGAGGACGGCACCGAAAACCCCAAGGGCCGCAAAGCCGTGACCGCAGCCGTCAGCAGCCGCGAGGGCATCGCCGGATCGAGCTTTCTCGCGATCCAGCAGTGGGAGCACGACATGCCCCGCTTCGAAGCCATGACGCAGCGGGAGCAGGACCATTGCGTCGGCCGCCGCAGATCCGACAACGAGGAACTCGGCAACGCGCCGGAGTCGGCGCACGTCAAGCGCACCGCCCAGGAAAATTTCGAGCCTGAAGCCTTCGTCGTGCGCCGTTCGATGCCCTGGGCCGAGGGCGGACGCTGCGGTCTGGTGTTCGCAGCCTTCGGTAAATCCTTCGACGCCTACGAGGCGCAGTTGAACCGCATGTGCGGCGTCGACGACGGCATCACCGACGCGCTGTTCCGTTTCACGCGGCCACTGACCGGCGCCTATTTCTGGTGCCCGCCGGTGAAAGGCGGCAGGCTGGACCTGTCGGCCGCAGGCCTCTGACCACCCGGCTGGCCGAACGGCAGACGCTCAGGGCGAAATAATCACCTTCACCCGCGGGCACTGCCCGTATACTAGATCACCAATTCACGCCCAGGCGCGGGGCAGGTCATGCAGATGTTCGAACGCTGGATCGATGTCATTGCCATGTGCACCGGACTGCCGATGTCCGCCCCGGCCTGCCGCCCGTTCTGGGAAAACGTGATGTATGCCAGCGCCGCCATCGGCCTTTTGCTGGCCGCCTGGACAATCTGGAAGTTCATCGACCACCGCCTCAAGTACGCCGCCGCCCTGCGCGCGCAGGCAGAGCGTGATCGCATTGCCGACGCCGAAACCATGAAACAGCATACCTGGGTCGAGCCCGCCGACATCGTCGCCGATGTCACCGACCCCCACCTCGCCCGCAAGATTCGCGAGGAACTCGAACAGCGCCGGCTGCAGAACCTGCGCGGCTGAACGCCACTCCGGTCAACGGAAAATCAGGCTGACAGGGCCGCACGCAGCGCGTCCGGCAGCGGCACTGATTCCTGCCGCGCGACGTCGTACCAGACCAGCGTCGCGAAACCCTCGGCGCAGGGCTCGCCGACTTCAGCATGGCGCAACAGGTAATGGGTCTGCACGCTGCTGCGGCCGATGCGGCCGGCGTGCAGCGATACTTCGACGGTCGCCGGATAACCCAGCGGTCGCAGGTAATGGCAGGCGGCGTTGAGCAGCACGATCACCGGATGCGGCGGCACGGTCGGGATGCCCATGCCGGAAACCCAGCGCATGCGAGTCTCTTCCATGAAGCGGAAGCACCCCGTGTTGTTGACATGCCCCTCGGCGTCGAGATCGCCCCAGCGCACCGGGATCGCCGTGGTGAACACCGGCGCACCAAGGGGAGCGTCATCCTGGATGATCCTGATCATCACGTTTTGCTCAGGGCGACCGCGGAAAAGCCGCCATCCCGAATGACCCCGGCAAAACCACGACCATCATTCCGGCGAACGCCGGAATCCAGGCACACGCTCCCGGTGAATCACTGGATTCCGGCTCGTGCTGCACGCACCCGGAATGACGGCGTTGGCCAAGAACCACCGGCGGACTGCAATGCCGCCCGCAAAATCATCAAACCACATTGCGCTTGTGCAGGTCCGCAATCTCGCCGTCGCGATAACCCAGTTCACGCAGGATTTCGTCCGTGTGCTGGCCGCAGTCCGGCGTCGCGCTGCGGATTTCATGCGGCGTACGCGACAGGCGGAACGGCTGGTTGATCACCGCGACATCGCCGACACCGGGAATGTGCAGCGGTGCCGCCATCTTGTTGTACTGCACCTGCGGATCGGCAAACACCTCATCCATCCTGTAGATCGGGCCGCCGGCCACGCCGCACTCCTCGAATCGCGCGGTCCAGTGGGCCTTGTCCTGGGTGATCATCAACGCCTGCAGTTCCTTGTTCAGCGCGGCGCGGTTCTTCGAACGCGAGGAGCGATCCTTGTATTCGGGTTTCTGGTCGAGGCCTTCCGCACCCAGCGCCTTGCACAGCCGGGTGAACATCTCGTTGTCGCCGGCGGCGATGTTCATGTAACCGTCGCTGGTCTGGAACACGCCGGTCGGGATCGAGGTCGGATGGTCGTTGCCGGCCTGCTCGGGCACCTCATGCTCCACGGTCCAGCGCGCGGCCTGGAAGTCGAGCAGCGCGATCATCGCATTGAGCAGCGAAACCTCGACCCACTGGCCCTCGCCCGACTCCTCGCGCTCGAGCAGCGCGGTCATGATGCCCAGCCCGCAATAGAGGCCCGCGGCCGAATCCGACACCGCACAGCCGGCGCGCATCGGGCCGCGGCCCGGCTCGCCGGTGATCGCCATTAGCCCGCCCATGCCCTGGGTCACCTGGTCGAAACCGGGACGCTTGGCGTAGGGGCCGCTCTGGCCGAAACCGGAAATGCTGGCAAGGATGATCTTTTTGTTGACCTTCTTCAGCGACTCGTAGTCGATGCCGAGCCGGTTTTTGACGTCGGGGCGGTAGTTCTCCGCGACGACGTCCGACTTTTCCACCAGTTTCATGAAAATCTTCAGGCCGTCCGGATCCTTCAGGTTCAGCGTGAAGCCGCGCTTGTTGCGGTGCAGGTTCTGGAAATCGGCGCCGGTGCGCTTGCCGCCCCAGCCGTCGGACAGGTTCAGCCCCGGCGGCGTCTCGATCTTGATCACGTCGGCGCCCCAGTCGCCGAGCTGGCGGACTGCGGTCGGTCCGGAACGCACGCGGGTCAGGTCGATCACACGGAAGCGGGACAGCGGGCCGCGGCGTTTGACTTCAGCACTCATGGATTTCTCTCTTCAAAACGGGATGCAGGTTACGGAAGAAATTGTTGCAGCGGTAGCCCGAGGCTCTGCGCGACAAGTTTGATTGTCGCACAAAGCCGGCGCATTTTTCTCCGCGAATCGTCACCCGGGAAGCCACAGGATCAAACCAGCCGTACCTGATGCGTTTTTACCAATTGCTTCGCCGTTGCATACAACTGCGCAACATAAGCCTTTAAGGCCACATTTTCATCGGCTTGCCGCGGCTTGAGCAGGCCAAACGACACCCATTGCGGGGGGTCAAACGGCACACATACCGTGCGATCGGCTGCCACCGCTGCCGACACGTTGTCGATCAGCGTTACGCCAGCGCCCTCACCGACCAGGCCGCAGGCAAGATACGTTGCAGTGGTTTCAATGCCGTAATCCAGCTTTAAACCGGATTCCCGGAAAACATGATCCATTTGCTCGCGCGGAAGCAAACCGGACGAAATGGCAACGATACGGCGCTTCGCAAGTTCGCCGATGCCGACTTTCGAGCGACGCGCCAGCGCGTCACCCTTTTTGACCACCACGCACAGTGGCGCGCGAAACACCTCTGTGGTCTCGATGGCCGTGTGGTTGGCCGGCAAGACACCGACGCCAAAATCGTAGTGCCGGCCGACAAGCCAGCTTTCCATGTCCTGATGACGCGCGACATCGATGCTCATCCGAATCCCAGCATGCTCCTGCTGAAACACATTAGTCGCCGGTGTCACCCAGGCAAATACCGCACGCGGCATCGCCACCAACCGCAAATTAGAGCGGCGGCGCTTACGGACATCCGCTGCAATTCTCGGAATCTCACTCAACCCTGACAGTATGCGTTCGGTTTCCTTGTAAAACGCCGCCCCCTCATCCGTCAGCACCAGCTGTCGCCGGGAACGATGGAACAAACTGATCTTCAATTCATGCTCAAGCAACGCCAGTAGACGGCTCACTGTCGGCTGGCTGCGATTAAGTCTCCGGGCCGCCGCTGCTGCGGAACCGCTGAGCACGATTGTCCGAAAAACCATTAAGGCATTGATATTCATGACATTTATGAGAACACTTTCATTAAGTGTATCAACAATAAGTCAAATTTCAATTTTCATATGATTCGGTCAGACACTACGCTTGCCGTTTTTCCACACCAAGGCCTTCGAGAATACCCATATGCTGCATATCACAACCACACCCATGCAGCGCCGCGCCGCGTTTCGCACAGCCCTCAAATCTGAAAAACTGCAGCGCTTCGCCGGCGCCTACTCGCCGCTGGTCGCAAAACTCATGGAAGAACAGGGCTATGACGGCGTTTACATTGCCGGCGCGTCGCTGGCGGCCGACCTGGCACTCCCCGACATAGCCCTCACCACGCTGACGGAAGTTTCACAGCGCGGTTACCAGATTGCCCGCTCGACCAACCTTCCGACCATTATCGATGTGGATACCGGATTCGGAGAACCGCAGAGCGTATTCCGCACAACACGTGAAATTGAAGGGCTCGGAATGTGCTGCATGCACATTGAGGATCAGGAAGAACCGAAACGCTGCGGTCACCTCGACAACAAGAAAATCTGCTCAGTCGAAAAAATGGCGCAGCGTTTGCGTGCAGCCACTGATGCAAAACTCGACCCGAACTTTCTCGTAATGGCGCGGACCGACGCGCGAGCCGTCGAAGGACTGGAAGCCGCCATCAACCGGGCGAAGGCTTACGTTGATGCCGGCGCCGAGGCCATTTTTGCCGAAGCCATGCACAGTGCAGGCGAATTCGAAGCCTTCCGCAATGCGGTGAACGTGCCGATCCTCGCGAATATGACGGCATTCGGCCAGTCTGAACTCCTTAGCGCACAGCAATTACAGGACATCGGAATCAACATCGTTATTTATCCGAACGAAGCATTCCGCTTTGCCATGAACGCCGTCGAGCACTACATGAAAGAGTTGCTGACGGCGGGCACTCAAAAGCACATCCAGGACAAGCTCCAGTTGCGTAGTCGGCTATACGAACAACTGGATTACGCAAAATACAACCGCTTTGACGACACGCTGTTCAACTTTGACGTACCGACAGGCGCTGGCGCCACGAGTGGCCAAGCCGGGAAA
>JAHCLD010000030.1 GCA_026125585.1 Burkholderiales bacterium | reverse complement strand
TCGCGATCCTGCGCGACCACTATGCAACGATCAAGGACGAAGACAAGGTCGAGGTGAAGCTGACCGGTCATTCAGCGCGCTGACAGGCCTCCGGTTTCTCCGGCCGTAAAAAAAACCGCCCGATGGGCGGTTTTTTTTGCATCCATTGACTGCCTTTCCGGTGGATGATGCCGCAGGCCGGCATTGAATCCGCCGCAAACCAATGAACCGGGCAACACCCTGGTGAATGCGGCAGGCGCGCAATCCAGACCGCCGGCAGACGGTACGGCGTTACGGCCGTTTCGGCGTCTTGTATTCGACTTCCTTCTGGAGAGGCTTCCAGACGGTTTCGTAGCCGACAAACCCCTTCTCGCTGGGCGCCATCTGGCGCGTCGTGTAATAGGCCGTATGGCCGTCAGGAACCGGAGTATTGCTGGGTTTTTGCTCGCTCATAAGTCACCTTTTTCGTGAAGTCAGGATTGCAAGTAACAAAGCCGGAAGTGTCCGCTGCCGTTCCACATCCCGCCGCTCAGGCAGGCCTCATCAGCGCCGGGTCGATATCCGCGCCTGCGATGATCGCGCCGCCCGCACTGATTTCCTCATCAGTGGCATCGCGCACGGTCAGTATCTCGAGAGAAAAAACGACCTCCCTGCCGCAAAGCGGGTTGTTGCCGTCCACGGTCAGCCTCTCGTCGTCCAGATGCGTCACCAGAAAGCTGCGGGTCTGCCCCCTGTCGTTCTCCATGAGGATGGAGGTTCCGACCTGCCGGTACTCCTCGGGAACATTCTCGATGTGATCGGAAAAAACCAGCGACTCGTCCCTGGGCCCAAAAATCTGGTTGCCGTCGATCACCACTTCGATGACTTCGCCGGCGGACCTGCCCGCCAGCTCCTTGTGAACGGAGGGTGCAAGAATTTCATTGTGTCCGTGGACATACCCCAAGGGGAACTCGACGCAGGTGAGGACATGCCCCGATTTCCTGTCGGTCACCTTGTAGGTCAGCTCGACCAACTTGCCGTCCCGGATAACCTCGCTCACGTCAAATCCCGGAGAAACATTCAGAAAATTGAGGCACCGAAGATCCTGATCTTGCCATCCTCGTAGCCGAGAACCAGCCTGCCCAGCCACTCGCCCGGCTTTTTGGTGCTCCGCTGCCGGTACAGGACGGTCACATGCTCTCCCCGGCGGATGATGCCGAGCGTGTCGACGTCTTCGGACAGGCTTCTCGCCAGTTCGCTGTTGGCGAACTGGTGGCCCGCAACGACCTGGTCCATGGCACGCGCCAGGGAACCGGAAAAGTTCTTTGCGAACTCCCCGTATTTGCCCTCGTTCGAAGCCTTGACGAGGTCGCGCCACAGGAGACCGGCCGCGGCCAGAATCTCCTCATCGGTCTTGTCGATGATGTTCACGCGGTGGTCCCCGAGGCCGGATGAATCCGGCTTTGCAGAGCTCATGACGCTCGACATACCGGCCTTTTCTCCGTCTTGCAGGGAAACCGGCGCGGACTTCTGCCAGGAACCATCGCTACTCGTTGTCTCCAACCAGGTGATAACAGGGCGCCTTCTCCATGGTGTATTCGCCGGTTGCCGGATCGCGGCGCGAAACCGTCAGCACGTGCCAGTTCTCGTCGTCCACCTTCATGGCATCGCCCCGGTAGTAATAGCCGGGCCAGCGTGTCTCCTTGCGGAACAGCGTGTGCTGCGTGACGCACTCCGCCGCGCGGTGGCGATGCTTCAGTTCCCAGGCGCGCAGCAGCTCGTGGATGTCCTTCGCCGCCAGGCTCTCGAGGTCTTCCTCCATGATCTTGAGCTTCTTGAGGCCGATGTTCAGCAGCTTCTCGTTGGTCATGTAGCCGACGGTCACGCCGCCGCAATACTCGTCCATCAGCTTCTGCAGGCGGTCCAGGCCCTGCTTGGGATTGATGTAATGCGGGTTGACATCGCCCGCCACGATCGCATTGCGGTAAATCCGGTAGTGCTCCATGGGTTTGTAGATCTCCTCCTTGCGGCGGTTGATCTGCGTCCCGGACACGACGATGCCTTCGGCCTTGCCGTCATCGATGTACTTGCAGGCGGCCTTCGCGGCAAGGCGCCCCTCGGTGAACGAACCGGACGAGAACGCATGCGGCGTGCCGCCGACCGCATCGCCGGCGCCGAACAGGCCCTCGATCGTCGTCATCCGGTTGTAGCCCCAGAAATACTCCGGCGGTGAAACGTCTTCCGGCCCCGAACACCAGGCGCCCGAACCGGTCGCGTGCGAGCCCATCACATAGGGCTCGGACGTGGTCAGCTCCGGGTTTTCGTTCTTGGGATCCACATCGGTGGCGGCCCACAGCACCGCCTGGCCGACGGTCATGCCGAGGAAGTTTTCCCAGCCGACCTCTTCCAGGTGTGGATCCTGGAAAGCTTTCATCGTCACCATGTGAATGGGGCCGCGCCCGGCATTCACTTCGCTGATGATGCAATGGTTGCGCAGACAGGTCGGAATCGGCCGATGGGTCAGGTGGGACGCCTCCGGATCGAGGTATTCCTTGCCGACCATCTCCTGCAGCGCGGGGAACCACTTGGACTCGTACTCTTCGCCCAGACCGTTCTGCGTGTAGGTTTTCAGGTGCAGGAAGTAGGCGCCGACCGGGCCGTAACCGTCCTTGAAGCGCGCCAGCACGATGCGGTTTTCCATCTGCGTCATCTTGGCGCCGGCGTTGATCATCAGCCCGTAGGCGGATGCGGACGACCAGGGCGCATACCAGGTGCGTCCGGAACCTTCGCCCACCGAACGCGGCTTGAAGATGTTGGAAGCACCGCCCGCGCCGCAAATCACGGTCTTGGACTTGAAAACATGGTAATTGCCCGTGCGGACATTGAAGCCCACGGCACCGGCAACCCGGTTCTCCCTGCTTTCATCCATCAGCAGGTGGGTGACACAGATGCGGTTGAAGACCTTGTCCGCCGACTTCTTGGCGGCCTCGGCCACGATGGGCTTGTAGGACTCGCCGTGGATCATGATCTGCCAGCGCCCTTCGCGCAGGTAGCGCCCGGTTTTCGGGTCCTTCATGATGGGCAGGCCCCACTCCTCGAACTGGTGCACCGTGGAGTCGACGTGACGCGCCATGTCGAACAGCAGATCCTCCCGCACCATCCCCATCAGATCGATGCGGGCGTAGCGGACGTGGTCCTCCGGCTTGTTCTCGCCCCAGCGGGTGCCCATGTAGCAGTTGATGGCGTACAGGCCCTGCGCAACCGCACCGGAGCGGTCGATATTGGCCTTCTCGGCAATGACAATCTTCTTGTCCTGCCCCCAGAACCTGGCCTCCCATGCGGCACCGGTGCCGCCAAGGCCCGCACCGACGACCAGAATGTCGATGCCTTCTTCGACGATCGTTTCGTAAGCCATCAGTAGTACACGCCTTTCTTCATCTTGAGACCGTTGGACTGGAGCGTATGCAGGCCGCCGTCATCCATGCGGATCCATTTCGGTTCGTTGTACAGCAGCTGGCTGTCGCGCATCTCCTTGCTCGGCCCGGGAACCTCCGCGAGCTTGGGAATCGCCGTGCCCCAGGGCTTGGTGGTGATCGGCGACAGGAAGTTTTTCTCCGTGCCGTTGCGGAACTTGATCTTCCAGGCGATCGTGCCCTTCTGCTCGTCGCGGTGGACGCGCACGCTGTGGCCGAGCGGCGCGAAGTCGGCATAGCCGCGCACGTCGATCGCATGCTGCGGGCAGGCCTTCACGCAGGAGTAGCACTCCCAGCACATGTTGGGTTCGATGTTGTAGGCACGTCGATAGGTCTTGTCGATGTGCATGATGTCGGACGGGCAGATGTCGACGCAGTGTCCGCATCCGTCGCACCTTGTCATGTAGACGAAGGTAGGCATAAGTCGGCTCCTTGATCTTTTCCGGTAGAACTTGCGGGTGTTTTTAGTAGTGGCGCGGCGCTTCGCGCTTGATACCGAGGCCCATGTCCATGGGGGCATCCCTCAGCAGTTCCATCGAGTGCCTTTGCTGCTGCTCGGGATCGTCGCGGGTCAGCGTCGGCAGGTTCTCTGCCGTGCCGTCGGCGATGGACGCCCTTTTCTCGAAGGCCGCCGCGGGCTTGAAGAACATGTGCGCGAACTTCGACCACGGCACGCCGCCGAACAGCACGAAGGTGGCAATCAGGTAAAGGCCGAACACGCCGATCGCGCCCACCATGCCGCTGGCCTGCATCCAGGCCCAGATCAGGCCCAGCGTGACGCTCGCCAGCAGCGACAGGATGAACAGGTCCGCCTTCATGAGGCGGAGCGGCGAACCGCCCTCGGCGGCCACGTCGACGCGGATGAAGAACCAGAACCAGTAGCCGCCAACGCAGACCATCAGGCCGCCCAGCCACCACAGTTGCGGCACGACGGAAGGCGTCGGGGTCGCGGCGGTCGGATAGCAGAAGACCATCAGCACCGTGGTCGCCAGGTAGAGCAGAAAGCCGTACATGGTCAGCAGGTGCGCGATACGGCGGCGCACATTGCAGAACTCGCCGGACATCAGCACGTCGACGACACCGGTGTGGATGGCGATGGACAGCAGTTCGCCTGTGGAAACCTGCTTCTTGCTCCGGCTTTTCGACCGGCGCCAGTTCTCGAAGAAATACCGGGCACTGCCCTTGTGCAGGATGTCGAACAGCGTGCCGGCCGCCACCAGGACGACCATCACGATGATGAAACCCTGCATGAAGCCGAGTGATACGGACGCCGGAAGACCGGCAAACGGATTGCTGGTGAACATCAAATTCCCCCCTCTTTTCCGGCGGTGATTCTAGACGGAGAGCACCAGTCACATGAGAAATAAAGATTATGCCCGCATAAATAAAAACTTGGTTCGCGTCGGCTACAATGCCCGCGATGAAAATCTGCATCCTTTCCGACAGCCACGATCACCGCGAACCACTGGCCGCCGCCGTTGCCGAGGCCAAATCGCTGGGCGCGCAGGTCGTATTGCACTGCGGCGATCTGGTGGCGCCGTCCACATTGCATGCTGTCACCGGATTCGGACTGCCCATCCACATGATCCACGGCAATAACACCGGGGATCTCTATTTCCTGTCGAAATGGGCGCAGGAGCCGAAAAACCGCCTGCACTACCACGGCCAGGACGGCTCACTGGTGCTCGCGGAACGGCGGATCTTCATGGTGCACTATCCGCATTACGCCAAGGCCATGGCGCTGACCGGCGATTACGACCTCGTCTGCAACGGCCATGAACACCGCGCCGTCATCGAACGCATCCGCAACATCAAGGGCGGCGAAACCCTGCGCATCGACCCCGGCAGCGTCGCCGGCGTCAGCGCCGCCTCCACCTATGTGTTCGGCGACCTGCAGACCCTCGAATTCGCGATACGCCCGGTTCCCGGATTCGGCAAAAACTAAAAATATCAATATAATCAATAACTTATAAATATCACCCACTGCAACAGCCTATATTCGTCCGATCAACCGATTCGCCGCACTGCCGACCCATGGTCACACGCCCCTCTCCGCCGGGCATCCGGCCCCTGCCGACCGAAGCACGCCTGATTCGCGACGAACCGTACTACGAGGCGGTCGGCGGCGAAATCGCGCTGTTCGAAGCGGCGCATGCCAGCGCGCTCCCGGTGCTGTTGAAGGGCCCCACCGGCTGCGGCAAGACGCGGTTCATCGAGCACATGGCCTGGCGGCTGCAGCGGCCGCTGATCACCGTGTCCTGCCACGACGACCTCACCGCCGCCGACCTCGTCGGCCGCTACCTGATCACCGGCAATGAAACCGTGTGGGTCGACGGCCCCCTGGCGCGCGCCGTGCGCAGCGGCGCGATCTGCTACCTCGACGAGGTGGTCGAAGCTCGCCGCGACACCACGGTCGTCATCCATCCGCTCGCCGACGACCGCCGCATCCTGCCAATGGAAAAACGCGGCGAACTGCTGCAGGCACCGCCGGAATTCCTGCTCGCCATGTCCTTCAACCCGGGCTACCAGAGCGTGCTGAAGGACCTGAAGCAGAGCACGCGCCAGCGCTTCGTGGCCATCGAGTTCTGCTACCCCGACGCGGCGCTCGAGGAAAAAATCATCCGCGGCGAATCCGCCGCCGATGCCGCAACCGCCGCCGCGCTGGTCCGCCTGGCCGGAATGACGCGCAACCTCAAGGGCAACGGCCTCGACGAGGGGGCCTCGACCCGGTTGCTGGTGCATGCCGCCAAACTGATCGCCCGCGGCATTCCCGCCGCCGCGGCCTGCCACGGCGCGATCGCCGAAGCCCTGTCCGACGATCCGGAAATGCTGCGCGCGATCGACGAATTCGCCGCTTCCGTCTTCTGAATGCCGCCGCCCGGCACACGCTGCGATGACCGTGCCGCTGTCCGCAACCGAACTCGGAAAACGGCTCGACTATCTGCTGGGTCCGGTGCTGTCCCCGCGCCGCAGCGCGGCGCCCCTGGCGCAGGCGCTCTCGGCGCTCGACCGCCGGCAGCAGGATTTCGTGCTGCACTGGATCGAGGTCATCGACCGCAGCAACTACGAAATGGCCTATCAGTTCGCGGCAGCGGCGCCGGCCGCGCTGGGCCGGCTCGACGCCGCCGCCGCCGAAGCCTGGATCATCCACGCGATGGATGCCTACGACCGCGACGGCCTTCACCACGGCAGCCAGGAATTCAGGCAATTCGAGGCGTTCAGCCGACAGGCGACGGCCACGCATGCCGCCACTTTCGCCGAATACGCCCCGGTGCTCGAGCTATTCGTCTGCGGCCTCGCCGGACGGCGGCTGAAACTGGAAACCGCCGACGAAGCGAAAACCGACACCGAAACCCTGTTCCTGCCGCCGCGCATCGCCCTCTTCCCCGACAAGGCCGACAACTGTGCGGTCTACCGGATCCTCGCCACGCTGCTCTGGGCGCAGTGCCACTACGGCAGCGGACAGATCGACCTCGCCGCAATCTGCGCGGCACGGGCCGATCCGTCGCGTGCCGCCGCGCTGCTGGCCCACTTCGAAAGCCTGCGCCTCGAAGCACGCATCGCCGGCCTGTTTCCCGGCATCGCGCGCGCGATGGCGCGGCTGCGCGGCAGCGCGCCGGATCCGCGCTGCGCCGGCCTCGCCGCCCCGGCCGCCACCGTCGACGACAGCATCGCGCTGCTCGAACGGCTGTATGGCGCCTTCGACCCGCCGGCGCTGCCCTGGCGCCTCAGCCTGCACGCCGGCGCGAATGCCGTGCGCGCCGCGAGGCTGGCCCGCGAGCGCAACGCACTCGCCGCCGCGCTTGCCGGGCTGATGCGGCAGCACCCGCCGCCGGCATCCGGCGGCGTCGCCCCGGAGGGCCGCTTCAGCATCGAGACCGGACAATCCGCGGGCGAAAACGGCGGTTCCGAATTCACGCTGCGGCTCGACGGCAATCCGGTGGCCCCGCTCCCGCAGCTGGCGCGGCTGATCGACTCCATCCTGCAGGATCTGGGCAGCATTCCCGATGAATATCTGCAGGCGGCCGGCGACGGCCATGAACAGACCGGCACCGGGGAACCCCAAACGGACGACGAATCCGAGCCGGACGGGCATGACCACGGCGCGCACTTCTACGACGAGTGGGACTGCAAACGCCGGCACTACCGCAGGAACTGGTGCGTGCTCCGCGAAACCGACATCGAGCCGGCCGACGGCGCTTTCATCGACGCCACGCTCGACCGCTACCGGCCGCAGATCGCGCAGCTGAAACGGACCTTCGAGATGCTGCGCGGCGAAGACCGCCTGCTGAAACGCCAGTCCGCCGGCGACGACATCGACTTCGACGCGCTGGTCGACGGTTACGCGGATCTCAAATCCGGCATGGAACTGCCGGAACGGCTGATGACCCGGCGCCACAAGGCCGAACGCAATCTCGCCGCGCTGTTCATGGTCGACATGAGCGGCTCGACCAAGGGCTGGATCAACGATGCCGAGCGCGAATCGCTGGTGATGCTCTGCGAGGCCCTCGAGGTGCTGGGCGACCGCTACGCGATCTACGGATTTTCGGGCGTCACCCGCAAGCGCTGCGAAATCTACCGCATCAAGCGCTTCGACGATCCCTACGACGACACGGTCCGCCGCCGCATCGCCGGCATCACGCCCCGGGACTACACGCGCATGGGGGCGGCCATCCGTCACCTGACGCAACGGCTGGGCGCCGTGGATGCGCGCACCAAGCTGCTGGTCACCCTGTCGGACGGCAAACCCGACGACTACAGCGACCACTATCGCGGGGAATACGGCATCGAGGACACCCGGCAAGCGCTGATCGAGGCGCACCGCGCCGGCATCAGGCCCTTCTGCATCACCATCGACCATGAAGCGCGGGACTACCTGCCGCACCTCTACGGCCCGGTGAACTGGACGCTGGTGGACAACGTGGAACGCCTGCCGCTGAAAGTGGCCGGCATCTACCGCAGGCTCGCGACCTAGGCGGGCCGCGGCAAGCCTCGTCATCATGGTCCTGCCGCGGCAGGACCGGGCACCCGGCCGCAAACGCGGCAGAGGTCAGTGCAGCCGCGCTGCAGGCGCCCCTTCTTCTTCGGTGGCGGCACCTTCCGCCGTTGCGTCCGCGGCGGACATTGCCCCGCCGTCGTCTCCGGCAGCAGTTGCCGGGGCGTCCGCCTCACCGTCCCCCTCGTCGGCATCCATCACCCCCTCGGCCATGCTCGCCGACGCCGCCGTTGCCGCCAGCGCGGCCTCGAGGTCCATTGCGGCGTTCGGGTTCTGCTCGACCAGGCTGCCCAGTTCGGACAGCGGCGGCAGTTCTTCCAGGGAACGCAGACCGAGGTCGTCGAGAAAGGATTTGGTCGTCGCGAAGATTTCGGGCCGGCCCGGCACCTCGCGATGGCCGATGACGTCGATCCAGCCACGCGCCTCCAGCGCCTTGAGGATGCCCGGCGACACCGTCACGCCGCGGATCTCCTCGATGTCGCCGCGGGTCACCGGCTGCTTGTAGGCCAGGATCGCCAGTGTCTCCAGCACCGCGCGGGAATATTTCGGCGGTTTCTGCGGATTGAGCCGGTCGAGAAAACGCTGCGATTCCGGACGCGCGCGAAAGCGCCAGCCGGAGGCGACACTGATCAGCTCCACACCGCGGCCGTCCCAGTCGCCGCGCAGATCCTCGAGCACCTTGCGCAGCGTGCCATTGTCGATCTTCTCGTCGAACAGCTTCTTCAGATCGTTCAGCGACATCGGCTCCTGGGTCACCAGCAGCGCGGTCTCCAGCACGTATTTGACGCGTGCGAGATCCAGCCCTTCCGGCGCCTGGCCTTCTTCCCCGATCTGCTGCTGCTCTTCCTGGACTGGTTGTTCTTCCATGATTCTTCGGTCTTGTTATTTGACCGCGGCCACGGTGCCGCCGCGGAGTTTGACGTAAATCGGCGCGTAGGCCTGTTCCTGGCTGATCTCGAGCAGCGTTTCCTTCGCCAGCTCCAGCACCGCGAGGAAGGACACCACCAGCACCGGCACGCCCTGCTCCGGCGTGAACAGCTTCTCGAAGGCGATGAATTCCTCGGTCTGCAGCAGGCGCAGGATGCGCGTCATGTGTTCGCGCACCGACAACTGCTCGCGGGTGATGCGGTGGTGGCGGTTGATCGACGCCCGCTGCAGCAATGTCAGCCAGGCATGCTTGAGGTCTTCGATGCTGACATCGGGCAGGCGCAGCATCGCCTCGCGCTCGAACAGCACCTGCACAACCGTGAAGTCGCGCCCGGCCTGCGGCAACTCGTTGAGGTTGCGCGCCGCGAGCTTCATCTGCTCGTATTCCATCAGCCGGCGCACCAGTTCGGCGCGCGGATCTTCCTCGATTTCGGTGTTGACCGGCCGCGGCAGCAGCATCCGCGACTTGATCTCGATCATCATCGCCGCCATCAGCAGGTATTCGGCGGCCAGCTCCAGCTGCTGCGAACGCATCATCTCGACATAGACCAGGTACTGCTCGGTCAGCTTCGCCATCGGGATGTCGAGGACGCTGATGTTCTCCTTGCGGATCAGGTAGAGCAGCAGGTCCAGCGGCCCCTCGAACTGCTCGAGGAAAACTTCCAGCGCATCCGGCGGGATGTACAGGTCCTGCGGGATTTCCAGCACCGGCTGGCCGTACACCTTCGCCAGCGGCGCGGCCTCGGCGGCGGGAACGGCGGCTTCAGTCATGGGATCGGTGATGGCGGATCCTGCGGCGCGGAACGCGCGGACCCGGTTGTTGAATTTGCAGACCTTGCATCGTCGTATTTTACCGGGATTTGACAGTGCGCCCAACGCAGGCCGGGGCATTTCCCGGGGAAAACGCTAAGCTCTTGACGCGATTGCCCTTTGCCTGCGCATCCAGATTCTGTCGCGGAGCGGCGACAGCGGATCCGATCAAGCTCTCGCCATCAGATACACGCCGGTCGCCAGCAGCACCCCGCCGGCGACACGGTTCAGGATCCGCCCCAGCCGCGGCCCGGTCACCGCCCCCGCCCGGCTCGCCACGGCCGCATAGGCCAGCTTGACGCCGCCGACCGCGACCGCGGCAATGACGACGATCGCCAGCGCATCGGCCGGTGTCAACGCCGCAAGATCGACGAACGCCGGGAAAAAGCCGAGATAGAACAGGATCGCCTTCTGGTCGCCCAGCGTCAGCAGCAGGCCGGACACGAAACTCGAGGTCGAAGCCGCCGCGCTGCCGTCAGCCTGTGCTTCGACGGCCGGGTCCGCGCGCCACAGCCGGAAACCCAGCCACAGCAGGTAAACCCCGCCAAGGGTTTTCAGCCAGACGAAGGCATCGCCCAGCGCCGCCGCCAGCCACTGCAGTCCGAAAATCGCCAGCACGATGAACACCGTATCGCCGGCGACGATGCCCAGCGCGACCCAGGCGCCCTGCCGGAAACCGGCGGAGGCGGCGCGGGCGGTGACGGCGAGGACGCTGAGGCTGGGAATGGCCGCGAGAAAGCCCATCGCAAGAAAGATGGCGAGGGCATCGACAGGGGTCAGTGACACGGGGACGGATTTGCCTTTGATGCAATGTGCGTTGCGCTCGCTGCAGCTTATATCCCCTGCCGTTCCGTCAATGCAATCCACTTTCGCGACCGTGTCCGGTGCCAGTGGCCGCGCACGCGCACAAAAAACCACCGAAACCGCCACAAGCGATGGATCGATCCCTGATTCCGCCTTGGGCGATAATCGTAACTATTTGTTTTTATTTGTATTTTCAGAAATCCCCGGAAAGCGGAAGCAATGGCTCCACCGTGCCACCCTCCCGCGGCGCATGCCAGTACCGCACATACCGGTCCCGATGCCGCGTCACCGTCAACGGTCGCCCTTCCCGCAATTCCACTGCAATCGCCCCGCCCTCGTCCGTCCGCACCCGCGCGCTGCCCAAGGCTTCATATCGCGCCACGACGTCCGGGTGCGGATGCCGGAAGGGATTGCGGTAACCCACCGGAAAAATCACCAGCCGCGGCGCGACGGCTTCGACAAAGGCCTGCGACGACGACGTGCGGCTGCCCTGATGCGGCGCGACCAGCACGTCGGATTTCAGTTTCTCCGGCACCGTCGCCAGCAGCGTCCGTTCGCCGAGGCGCTCGATGTCGGCGGGAATCAGCACGCTGCCGGCCACGGTGGTGATCTTCAGCACGCAACTGCGTTCGTTGTCCTTCAGTTTTTCCGCGTCGCGGGTCGCCGCATCGGGATAAAGCATTTCAAATCTCGCGCCATCCCACTGCCAGGACTGCCCCGCCATGCAGCGCCGCTCTTCGGGGCCGATCAGCAGCAGCGGATCGAGGTCGGGCAGCGAGGTCAGCAGCGTGTCCACCGGCACGGCCTGCAACACCGACAGCGCGCCGCCGGTATGGTCCGCATCATCGTGGCTCACCACCATCGCGTCGAGCCGGTGGATGCCCGCCGCGCGCAGGAAAGGCACGATCACGCGGCTGCCGCTGTCGGCACCGGGACCGAAGGCCGGGCCGGTGTCGAACAGCAGCGCATGATTCCGCGTCTGCGCGACCACGGCGAGGCCCTGGCCGACGTCGAGCACGGTCAGCCGCAGCGCGCCCCCGGGCGGCGGCGCGGGCACGATCAGGAACAGCGGCAGGAAAGCCAATGCGCCGATCCAGCGTGACGGAAAACCGCGCGGCAGCAGCAGCCACACCGTGCCGGCGAGCGCGGCAACCACGGTCCAGGCCGGCGGCGCGTGCTGCTGCCAGGCTGCCTCGGGCCACCGGCCCAGCCATTCCAGCAGTTGCAGGCAGACCGCCATCACCCACTGCGCGAAATGCAGCGGCGCATCGAACGGCAGCAGCATGCCGGCCAGCGCCGGCGGCACGACGACAAAACTCACCAGCGGAATCGCCAGCGCATTGGCCAGCGGCGACACCAGCGACACCTGCTGGAACATCGCCAGCAGCGGCGGTATCAGCGCCAGCGTCACCGCCCACTGCACCCGTCCCCAAGTGACGAGCCAGTGCGGCTGGCGCAGCCGGTTCACCGACACCCACAGGATCACCGCCACCGCGCCGAAGGACAGCCAGAATCCCGGCGCATTGACCGCCCAGGGATCGATGACCAGCACCGCGAACAGCGCCAGCGCCAGAACCGGCCCGGCCGCCGCGATGCGCCCCGACCACAGGGCCATCGCCACCACCGCGAGCATGAACACCGTGCGCTGCGCCGGCACCGCGAATCCGGCGATCAGCGCATAGGCCAGCGCGATCGCGAAGCCGATGGCCGCCGCCGCCTTCACCGCCGGCAGCGCCAGCGTCAGCCGCGCGCTGCGCCGCCACAGCAGATTGACCAGCGCAAAAGCGAGGCCGGACAGCATGGTCACGTGCAAGCCTGAAATCGACATCAGGTGATTGACCCCGGTGCGCGTGAACGTCTGCCATTGCGCCGGCGGAATCGCACGCTGGTCACCCATCGCCAGCGCAATGACGATGCCGGCCGCGGGTGCATCGCCCAGGGTCGAGCGGATGCGCCCGCGCAGCCGTTCGCGCAGGGTTTCGAGGCGATAGGCAAAACCGGAAGCCGCAGCATCCAGGCGCCGTGTCTGTGTTTTCGGGCGCACGTAGCCGGTGGCGCGGATGCCGCGTTCGAGCAGCCAGGCCTCGTAGTCGAAGCCGTGCGGATTCGCGAGGCCGTGCGGGCGCTTCAGGCGCACCGTCAGTTCCCAGCGCTCCCCGGCATGGACCTCGGGCAGTTGCACGGACCCGCCGTCACGCGCGCCGCGACCCCACCACGAGAGCGCGATGCGCTCCGGCACGATGGCCTCCGGCGTCAGCACCCGCTCGACGTCGAACTCGAAACGGACGCTGCGGTCATAGGCCTGCGGCAGGCCGGAGACGACACCGGCGATCATGATGTCGCGCGATTCCCATTCCGGAGGCAGATGATCGGCGAGACGCCAGTGGGCGCAGGCGGCGGCCCAGAAAAAACCCGCGGCCGCGGCGCAGGCCAGCATGACCGCGCCGCGGCCGAAGCCGCGCGGCACGCCGCCGCCGCGCAGCAGCACCGCGAGCGAAACGGCCGGCAGCAGCAGCCATGCCCATCGCAGCTCCGGCAAGCCGGCCTGCTGCTGCAGCAACCAGACGCCGGCGGCGAAAGCGATAATATGCGGGGCCATCGATCCCTAACGCGGCGCCCCCCGTGGCGCTGACCGCAGCAAACCCGAAACACGACATGCCGCGCAAATATTTCCGCAAATACCTGCCCAGCCACGAATCGATCACCGGCAACCGCTGGATCGCCCGCTTCGGCCCCTGGATGAAACATCACAACCTGTGGCACCTGCACCGGCGTTCGGTCGCCGGCGGCGTCGCGGTCGGCCTGTTCGCGGGGCTCGTGCCGGGCCCTCTGCAGATCATCAGCAGCGTGGCCCTGTCGATCCTGTTCCGCGTCAACCTGCCGGTGGCGGCGCTGATGACCTTCTATACGAATCCGCTCACCATCGTGCCGCTGTATTACCTCGCATACCGCTACGGCGCGCTGGTCACGATGTCCGAAAACGGCGGCGCGATGCCCGCGACCTTCAGCATGGAGGGCCATACGCTGACCAGCTGGATCCCGGCGCTGGTCGACTGGATGGTTTCGATGGGCAAGCCGCTGGCGGTGGGCCTGCCGCTGCTCGCGGTCACGCTCGCCGCCGCCGGTTACCTGATCGTCGACACCGCCTGGAAAATCCACGTGCGCCTGTCCTGGCGCCACCGCCTGCAGCAGCGCCGCGAACAATGAAACCGGAAACGCCAGCCTGGTGGAAACGCGCCACCCGCGAACTCGGCGCCGCCGACCCGGTGATGGACGAACTGATCGTGCGCTACAAGGGATTGACCATGGCCAGCCGCGGCGACGCCTTCCAGACGCTCGCCCGCTCGATCATCGGCCAGCAGATTTCGGTGAAGGCGGCGCAGAGCGTGTGGGAGCGTTTTGCCGGCGCGGTCGGCGAAATGCGGCCGAAGCGCGTGCTGAAGCTGTCCGAAGAGCGGCTGCGCGGCTGCGGCCTCTCGGGCCAGAAGGTGAAATACCTGCTCGACCTGTCGGAGCGTTTCGCCGGCGGCGCCATCGATGTCACGCGCTGGCACGACATGGACGACGAAGCGCTGATCGCGGACCTCACCCAGGTCAAGGGCATCGGCCGCTGGACCGCGGAGATGTTCCTGATGTTCTACCTGACGCGGCCCGACGTGTTTCCGCTCGGCGACCTCGGCCTGCAGCGCGCATTGCGCCTCCACTACAATAAGGGACGCCCGCTGTCGGATCGCCGCATCGCCGCGCTGGGGGCACTGTGGTCGCCGTGGCGTTCGGTGGCCACTTGGTACCTGTGGCGCAGCCTCGATCCAGTCCCTGTGGAATATTAAAAATATCAATAAAATCAAATACTTATATAATGCCCTCGGAGAGCACGCCCCAAGCCCCGCCACTGACGCCGACCCATCACGAGTTCGTGCAGGCGTACGGCGAAGGCCGGATCATCGTCAACTTCGATCCGCAGGCCGCCGCGAAATTCCTCAGCGCGCGGCTGCTGCTGCCGCTGTTCATGATGCCGGTGCTGGGCATCGGCGTGGCACTGGCACTGAGCGGCTGGATCTGGACCGGGCTGCTGGTGATCGCGCTGGGCATCGTCGTGCCGCGCCTGATCAAGCGCGGCGCGCCGAGCTTCCTGATGCAGCAGATGATGACCGACGAAGGGCTTTACCGCGAAGCGCTGCACGCCGGCATCATGCGCATCGTCAGCCGGGAGGGCTGAACGGCTTCAGCACGCCATCCTGCAGTTCGAGGATGCGGTCGGCGCGCTCCGCGATGCGCGGATCGTGGGTGACGATGACGAAACTGGTGCCGAGGTCGCGGTTCAACTGCAACATCAGGTCGAACACCGTTTCCGCCGTGCGGCGGTCGAGGTTGCCGGTGGGTTCGTCGGCGAGCACGCAGGCGGGTTGCGTCACCAGCGCCCGCGCCAGCGCCGCGCGCTGGCGTTCGCCGCCGGAAAGCTCGCCCGGGACATGCGTCAGGCGGTGCCCCATGCCGACCGCCTCCAGCATTTTCCTCGCCGCCGCCAGCGCCGCGGTCCGCGGCACGCGGCGGATGATCAGCGGCATCGCGACGTTTTCCTCGGCGCTGAACTCCGGCAGCAGGTGATGGAACTGGTAGACGAAGCCCAGCGCGCGGTTGCGCACTTCGCCGCGGCGCTTTTCATCCTGCCCCGCCAGCGCTTCGCCGAGAATGCTCACCTCGCCGCCGCTCGGCACGTCGAGGCCGCCGAGCAGGTGCAGCAGCGTGCTCTTGCCGGAACCCGAAGTGCCGACGATGGCGATGCGCTCGCCCGGCATCACCTCGAGGTCGACGCCCGTCAGCACCGGCACCGCATCGGCGCCCTCGCGGTAGGCCTTGCGCAGGCCGCGGCAGGCGATCACCGGTTTCGCCGCGTCATTCATAGCGCAGCGCCTCCGCCGGATTGACCTTCGACGCCCGCCAGCTCGGGTAGACCGTCGCCAGCACCGACAGCACGAACGCGACCACCGCGGTCAGCACCACGTCGCCCGCCTGCAGCTCGGATGGCAGGTCGGCGATCTGGTAGACGTCCTGCGGCATGAACTTGACCTGGAACAGATGCTCGATGAAGCCGACGATTGCTGCGACGTTCAGCGCGCCGAGGATGCCGAAGACGATGCCGCAGCCGACGCCGATGGCGCCGATCAGCGTGCCCTGCACCATGAAAATGCGCATCACCTCGCCGGGCGAGGCGCCCATCGTGCGCAGGATCGCGATGTCGGCCTGCTTCTCGCGCACCATCATGTAGAGGCTCGACACCATGTTGAAGGCGGCGATGGTGATGATGAAGAACAGCAGCAGCGACATCATGCGCTTCTCGAGTTCCACGGCGCGGAAATAAGTCGGATCGAACTGCGACCAGTCCCCAATCGACACGTTCGGCGGCAGCACCGAGAGCAGATCGCGGACAACCTGGCGCGCGCGGAACAGGTCGTCGAGCTTCAGCCGCACCCCCGACACCTGTTCGCCCATCCGGTAGAGGCGCTGCGCGTCCTCGATGTGCACCAGCGCCAAGCTCGAATCGATCTTGTAGTGCCCGGAATCCACGATCCCGGCGACCGTGAACTGGCGCAGCCGCGGCAGAATGCCCGCCGGTGTCACCTGTCCCTGCGGGGCCACCAGCACCACCCTGTCGCCAGGGCGCACACCCAACCCGCGGGCCAGCGGCGCTCCCAAGACGATGCCGTATTCACCCGACCGCAGGTCGGCCAGCGTGCCGGCACGCATGTGCCCGGAAATCTCGCTGACGCGGGACTCCCGGGCCGGATCGATCCCGATCAGGAAGGCGCCGCGGACGCTGCCGCTGTTGGTCAACAGCGCCTGCGCCGACACGTAAGGCGCCGTTGCGACAACATGCGGCTGCTTCGCAGCGGCGGCGGCGATCCGCTCCCATTCCGCCAGATGCTCGCCGAACCCCGTGATCTGCACGTGCGGCAGGGAATTGAGCATAGCGCTGCGCACCTCGCGCTGGAAGCCATTGAACACCGAGAGCACCGTGATCAGCACCGTCATGCCGAGCGCGATGCCGATCACCGAGATCAGCGAGATCACCGAAATGAATTTCGTGCGCTGGCGCGAACGCGTGTAGCGCAGGCCGACAAATAACGGAAAGGAATTCACGGAAGATCAAGCATGCGAAAGGCGCAGTGTGCCATAAACGCACGGCGCGACGCACATGCTAGACTCGCCGCGTATCCCGCGTGCCCATGCGCGGGCCGCGAATCGATACCGCAAACCGTGCATCTCACCCTGTTCATTCCCGACCTGCTGCCGCCGCCGGGCGCCGAAACGCTGATGAGCGGCAGCCCCGTCTCCGGTCTTGCTCCCGATCCTGCCCCGGTCCTGCGCCGCATCTTCGGCCGCGGAGAACTGCTGCGTTTTCCGGCGATCGACACCGAGGTCTGGCTGTGCCAGGCCTTCGAGGTCGAGCAGCACGAGGACTGGCCGGTGGCGCCGCTGACCGCGGCCGTCGACGGCCTCGCCGCGGAATCGGGCTGGTGGCTGCGCGCCGACCCGGTGCACCTGCAGCTGCAGCGCAACCACACGCGGCTGCTTGCCGCGCCGGCGCTGACGCTGGACGCGCAGGAGGCCGCGGCACTGGCGGCAGCGCTGAACGCGCACTTTTCCGGCGAGGGGCTCGAGCTGCTGGCGCCGCATCCGGCGCGCTGGTACTTCCGCCAGGACGAACCGGCGGGCCTCACGGCGCCGGTGCTCGGTGCGCTCGCCGGCCGGCCGCTGCCGCGCGATCCGCTGACCGGCAGCCGCGCCAGCCACTGGCACCGTGTACTGACCGAGGCGCAGATGCTGCTGCATGAACATCCCGTCAACCAAGCGCGCGAAGCCCGCGGCCTGCCGGCCGTCAACAGCCTGCTGCTGTGGGGTAGCGGCCGCAAGCCGGCGGTTCCCGGACGACATTTCTCGCAGCTGTGGAGCAACGATGCGCTGGCCGTCGCGCTGGCGCTGCAGGCTGGCGCCGAGCACCAGGAAGCGCCGGCCAGCGCGGCGCTGTGGCTGGCCCAGCGCCCCGATGCCGCGGGCCGCCATCTGCTGATCCTCGACCGCGCGCACGCCGCGGCGCGTTACGACGGCCCCGAAGCCTGGCTGCGCACGCTGTCCATGCTCGAGGAACGCTGGTTCGCGCCGCTCTACGGCACCCTCGGCCACCGCGGACTTGAAGAACTGGAGATCGTCGCCACCGGCCCGGAACTGTGCCTGCGCTGCACGCTGAGCCCCGCCGACCGGCTGAAATTCTGGCGCCGGCCGCCGCCGTGGCCGGCGCTGATGCAACAGGACACATGAGCGCGATCGTCACCCGCCCCGCCGACAGCCGGGCGGCGGAACGTCTCGTCGCGGCCGGGCTGTCGCCGTTCATGGCCCGGATCTACGCCGCGCGCGGCATCACCGACCGCGCGCAGCTCGCGCCCGAACTGGCGCGGCTGATTCCGCCGGAGCGGCTGCTCAACGCCGACACCATGGCCGCGCTGCTCGCCGACGCCATCGCCGGGCGCAAAAAACTGCTGATCGTCGCCGATTACGACGCCGACGGCGCCACCGCCTGCGCGGTGGGCCTGCGCGCGCTGCGCCTGTTCGGCGCCGACGTCGATTACCTGGTGCCCAACCGCTTCGAATACGGCTACGGCCTGACGCCGGAAATCGTGCAGCTCGCGGCGACGCGGAAAAAACCCGACGTGCTGATCACGGTGGACAACGGCATCGCCAGCATCGACGGCGTCGCCGAAGCCAACCGCCTCGGCATGAAGGTGCTGGTGACCGACCACCATCTGCCCGGCGACGCGCTGCCGGACGCCTGGTGCATCATCAATCCCAACCAGCCCGGCTGCGGTTTTCCGAGCAAATCCCTCGCCGGCGTCGGCGTGATGTTCTACCTGATGCTGGCGCTGCGCGCGGAATTCCGCCGGCGCGGCGCCTATGCAGACAAGTCGGCGGAACCGAACCTCGGCACCGTCCTCGACCTCGTCGCGCTGGGCACCGTCGCCGACGTCGTCAGGCTCGATGA
>JAHCLD010000003.1 GCA_026125585.1 Burkholderiales bacterium | reverse complement strand
TTGTCTGCATCCGCTGGCTGATGCGTTACGTGGCGACACACGATTTCAGGATTTTTGCCTGGTACCGCATCGGCTTCGGCCTGTTGATTCTGGCCACGGCCTGGACCGGCCTCGTCCGCTGGTAGGCGGTGTTTCCCGCTTCAGCCCTGCACCCAGGGCAGGCCCGCCGCGCGCCAGCCGCCGACGGTGTTGCGATGCCCCTGCGGGTCGCGGTCACCTTCGAATCCCTCGAGTACGTTGTAGATCTCGCCGTAGCCGGCCTGCAGCGCCAGCATTGCCGCGTTGTGCGAACGCCCGCCGCTGCGGCAGATGAACAGCACCGGCGCGTCGGCGTCCGTTTTCTGCTCGAGTTCCTGCATGAAGGCGGGATTCGGCCGGTTGCCGGGATAGGACAGCAGTTCGATTTCGACGGCACCCGGTATGCGTCCGACCCAGTCCCATTCGGCGCGGGTGCGGACATCGACCAGTTGCGTGCCCGGCAGGGATTTCCACAACCGGAAAGCTTCGGCAGGGGTCAGCGCGCCGTTGTATGGCAGGCCCATCTGGCTGGCGCGTTGGCGGGCTGCGGCAAGAATTTCTTCAGGGGTGTTCATCGGATTTCCGTGGGGCGGCGTGGTGGAATAGGGCTATGGATTCTAACCGGAGGCGGGCATCCGGCCGGTGCACTATAATGATGCGTGGTCGGTGAGTGAGCACCAGTTTGGTGCGCCATGCAAGCGATCCCGGATAATTTCTACTTTATATTCAATTAGATACGTATGCACCGTGGTGGTACATATCCTGCTGAACAGGAGCGCCGGAGCGGTTCAAATCCTTTTTCAATCATTCGCAATCGTTAGGAGAGTTAGATGGGAAGCACTGCCGATGTCATGAAGATGCTGAAGGACAACGAAGTCAAATTCGTTGACCTGCGCTTTACCGATACGCGCGGCAAGGAACAGCACGTGTCCGTGCCGACCAAGGTGTTCGGCGAGGACAAGTTCACCGATGGCCATGCCTTTGACGGCTCCTCGATTGCCGGCTGGAAAGGCATCCAGGCTTCCGACATGCTGCTGATGCCGGATCCGGGCACTGCGCGCATGGATCCCTTCACCGACGAGGCGACGCTGATCCTGACCTGCGACGTGATCGAACCGTCCGACGGCAAGGGTTACGACCGCGACCCGCGTTCCATCGCCAAGCGCGCCGAGGCCTATCTGAAGTCGACCGGCATCGGCGACACCGCGTACTTCGGCCCCGAACCCGAATTCTTCGTGTTCGACTCGGTGACTTGGAGCATCGACATGTCGGGCTCGATGGTCAAGGTCAAGACCTCGGAGGCGCCGTGGTCCTCCGGCGACGACATGGAGGGCGGCAACATGGCGCACCGCCCCGCGGTCAAGGGCGGCTATTTCCCGGTGCCCCCGGTCGACTCGCTGCAGGACATCCGTTCGGCGATGTGCCTTGCCCTCGAAGAACAGGGCGTGCCGGTCGAAGTGCATCACCATGAAGTCGCCGCGCCCGGTCAGTGCGAAATCGGCACCATGTTCTCCAGCCTGGTCAAGCGCGCCGACTGGAACCAGATCCTGAAATACACCGTGCACAACGTCGCCCATTCCTATGGCAAGACTGCGACCTTCATGCCGAAACCGGTGGTCGGCGACAATGGCTCGGGCATGCATGTGCACCAGTCCGTGTGGAAGGGCGGCCAGAACCTGTTCAGCGGCAACGGTTATGCCGGACTGTCCGAACTCGCGCTGTATTACATCGGCGGCATCATCAAGCATGCCCGCGCGCTGAACGCGATCACCAATCCGGGCACCAACTCGTACAAGCGCCTGGTTCCGGGCTTCGAGGCGCCGATCAACCTGGCCTATTCCGCGAAGAACCGTTCCGCCTCGATCCGCATCCCGCACGTGGCGAGCCCGAAGGCGCGCCGCATCGAGGTGCGCTTCCCGGATCCGACGGCGAACCCGTACCTCGCCTTTACGGCGATGCTGATGGCCGGCCTCGATGGCATCCAGAACAAGATTCATCCGGGCGATGCGGTGGACAAGAACCTGTACGACCTCCCGCCCGAAGAGGCGAAGAAGGTGCCGAATGTCTGCTCGTCGCTGGACATGGCGCTGGACTATCTCGACAAGGATCGCGATTTCCTGACCCGCGGCGGCGTTTTTTCCAACGACATGATCGATGCCTACATCGACCTGAAGATGGAAGAGGTCACCGCGTTCCGCATGACCACGCATCCGCTCGAGTTCCAGCTTTACTACAGCCTCTGATCGCGGCTGCGCTCCGGCAAAAGGGCGGGCTGTGCCCGCCCTTTTGTTTTTCTGCCGGATTGCGGTTTTTTCTTTGCTGACATAGACTTAATCGATATCTCTCTCCATGTTGCAGGTCAACCATGCAGCCGCCGTTTCCGTTGCCGGGAATACCGGCCTTGTTGCAGGTTCAACCGGGGTCATCGATGCGCTTGCTGATGCTTTTCGCGGTTTTGCTGGGAATGTCGGCGACGGTCCGCGCCGATATCTGGGAGTGCGTCGACAGCAACGGCAACAAGCGTTTCACCAACCTGAAATCCGAGGCGGCGGGCTGCAAGCCGATGAACCTGCCCCCGGTGTCGAGCGTGCCCGCGCCCAAGCCGCAGGTGCCCGCCAAAGGCGCGGAAGCGAAGCCACAGGCGGCCACGCCCGGCAGTTTCCCCAAGGTCGATGCGCCGACACAGCAGCAGCGCGATGCGGAGCGGCGCAAGATACTCGAGCAGGAACTGGCCAACGAACAGAAACTGCTCGACCAGGCCCGGAAGGAGCTCGCCGAGCAGGAGGCCGTGCGGCTGGGCAGCGAGCGCAATTACCAGCGCGTGCTGGACCGTCTGGAGCCCTTCCAGAAGAAGGTCGCGCTGCACGAAAGCAACGTCGCGAACCTGCGCAAGGAGCTCGGCGCGCTGCGCTGACGCTCGATCCCGCTGGATGCCGCCCGTCATCCGGCGTCGAAGCCGGGCGGCGGTTCCCGTCCATCCGCCCTGTTCAGGCTGTCACGGCTGGCGTGCTTTTTGCTCGCGCATGCCATGAAGTCCGGCCATGAATTCCGCCATGCTGGGCGGGCTCGACCTGCTTGCCACGGCGGTGGTCGTGGCGGATGACAAACATGCCGTGATCCACATGAATCCCGCAGCGGAAAACCTGTTCGAGGTTTCGGTCACCAACGTCGCCGGCCTGACGCTCGAGCGCCTGTTTGGCGACAATGCCGTGCTGGCCTCGGCGATCCGTTACGCGCAGGCCAACAACTGCAGTTACACCGAACACGAGGTCGAACTCGCGGTCAACGGCAGGCTGCGGCTGAACCTGGCCTGCACCGTCAGCCCGACCGACCTCGGGGACGAAATCTCGGGCACGCTGCTCGAATTCCGCCAGATCGACCGCCAGCTGCGCGTCGAACGCGAGGCGCGCCTGCTCGAGCAGAGCCGGGCGCACCGCGAACTGATCCGCAACCTCGCGCATGAAATCAAGAATCCGCTGGGGGGCATCCGCGGCGCCGCCCAATTGCTCGACCGTGAGCTTGAGCGGCCCGCGCTGCACGAATACACCCAGGTCATCATCAAGGAATCCGACCGCCTGCAGTCGTTGATGGACCGCCTGCTGACGCCGCACCGTCTGCCGCTGCCCGGGCCGGTCAACATCCACGAGGTGCTGGAGCGCGTGCGCAGCATCATCCTCGCCGAGTTTCCCGGCATCCGCGTGCGCCGCGACTACGACACCAGCATGCCGCTGCTGACCGGCGACCGCGAGCAGCTGATCCAGGCGGTGCTCAACATTACGCGCAATGCCGCGCAGGCGATCCGGGGCGGCAGCATGGAGATTTCAGACGGCGAGATCCGGCTGAGGACGCGCATCGCGCGCCAGGTGACGCTGGCGCGCCGGCGCTACCGGCACGCGGTGCAGCTGGAAATCATCGACAACGGCCCGGGCATTCCCGAACAGATGCGCGAGCGCGTGTTCCAGCCGCTGATCTCCGGGCGCGAGGGCGGCAGCGGCCTCGGCCTGACCATCGCGCACGATTTCGTCACCCAGCACCAGGGCGCCATCACATTCGAAACCGCACCGGGCAGGACCTGCTTCACCCTGCTGTTGCCGGTGCAGGACGACGCACACGCATCGCGGCAGGCCGGGCACGCGCCGCCTGCATCCCGAAACCAATGAATGATTGTGGAATGCCATGAAACCAGTCTGGATCATTGACGACGACCGTTCGATACGCTGGGTGTTCGAAAAAGCCCTGACCCGGGAGAACATCGCCTTCAAGGCGTTTTCATCCGCGCGGGAGGCGTTGACCGCGCTCGACGGGGAGACGCCGCAGGTGGTGGTCAGCGACATCCGCATGCCGGGCGAGTCCGGCCTCGAACTGCTGCAGCAGGCCAAGGCGCGGCATCCGTCGCTGCCGGTCATCATCATGACTGCCTACTCCGACCTCGAAAGCGCGGTGACCGCTTTCCAGGGCGGCGCCTATGAATACCTGCCCAAGCCTTTCGACGTGGACCATGCGGTCGAGCTGATCCGCCGCGCGATGGACGAAAGCGTGCGCCAGGACACTGCCGGCGAGGTCAGCGAATCGGTGCCGGAGATCCTCGGCCAGGCACCGGCGATGCAGGAGGTGTTCCGCGCCATCGGCCGCCTGTCGCAGTCGCATGCGACGGTGATGATCACCGGTGAATCCGGTACCGGCAAGGAGCTGGTGGCGAGCGCGCTGCACCGCCACAGCCCGCGCGCCGGACGGCCGTTCATCGCCATCAACACCGCGGCCATCCCGAAGGAGCTGCTGGAGTCCGAACTGTTCGGCCATGAGCGCGGCGCCTTCACCGGGGCCCAGAACATGCGTCGCGGCCGTTTCGAACAGGCCGAAGGCGGAACGCTGTTTCTCGACGAGATCGGCGACATGCCGCAGGAACTGCAGACGCGGCTGCTGCGCGTGCTGTCCGACGGGCATTTCTACCGCGTCGGCGGGCATCAGCCGATCAAGGCCAATGTGCGGGTAATCGCCGCGACCCACCAGGACCTGGAGTCCCGGGTCAAGCAGGGGCTGTTCCGCGAAGACCTGTTCCACCGGCTCAACGTGATCCGGCTGCGGCTGCCGCCGCTGCGCGAACGGCGCGAGGACATTCCACTGCTGGCGCGTTATTTCCTGCAGAAAAGCGCGCGCGAACTGGGCGTGGAGCCCAAGCGCCTGGCGGAAGCGACGCTCAAGTACATCGCCGTGCAGGATCTGCCCGGCAACGTGCGCCAGCTCGAAAACCTGTGCCACTGGCTGACGGTGATGGCCCCCGCGGCGACCATCGAGATCAAGGACCTGCCGCCGGAAATGCGTGCGCAGTCCGCCGCCGGGGGCGCCGACGACTGGGTGGCGGCGCTGGGACGGGAGGCGGAACTGCGGTTGCACCGCGGCGAAACCGGGATCATCGATGAACTGACGCGCCAGTTTGAAAAGGCGCTGATCCTGAAGGCGCTGGCGCAGACCGGAGGGCGGCGCATCGAGGCCGCGCAGTTGCTGGGGCTGGGCCGCAACACGCTGACCCGGAAAATCCAGGAGCTGAAAATCGAGACCGGTCGCGGCGAAGACGCGGTGTAACATTCCGGGGAAAACAACCCCGGAGGCAGCGTGCCCCGCTACGACTACGACCTGATCACCATCGGCGGCGGTTCCGGCGGTGTGCGCGCGAGCCGCGTGGCGGCTTCCCTCGGCGCACGGGTCGCGCTGGTCGAAACGGCGGCGCTCGGCGGCACCTGCGTCAACGCCGGCTGTATTCCCAAGAAACTGTTTTCCTACGCGGCCGGTTTTGCGTCCGATTTTGGAGATGCCGCGGGTTACGGCTGGCAGGTGCCCGGGCCCCGTTTCGATTGGAAGGCACTGCGCATTGCCAAGGACCGCGAGATATCGCGGCTGAACGGCGTCTACGCAAAACTGCTCGGCGATGCCGGCGTGCAGGTTGTGGAAGGGCGCGCCATGATCAGGGACGCGCATGCCGTCGAAGTGGCGGGGCGCCGCCTGAGCGCGGAGCATCTGCTGGTGGCGACCGGCGGTCGGGCCGTCAGGCCGGACATCCCGGGGGCGGAACTTGGCATCACTTCCGACGAGGCCTTTCACCTTGAGGCCCTGCCGTGCCGCGCGCTGCTGGTCGGCGGCGGCTACATCGCCGTCGAATTTGCTTCGATTTTCAGCGGGCTCGGCGTGGAAACCACGCTGGTGCATCGCGGCAGCCGCCTGCTGCGCGGCTTCGACGAGGACATCGCAGACGTTCTGTCAGGCGAACTCCGCCGTCAGGGAGTCACGCTGCTGCTCGACGAATCACCGGCCCGCGTGGCGCGCGAGGGCGGCGCGTTGCGGGTGACGCTGGCTTCGGGGCGCGAACTGGCCAGCGACCTGCTGATGTTCGCCACCGGTCGCCGGCCCAATATCAAGGGGTTGGGGCTGGAAGCCGCCGGGGTCGCCGTGGCGAAGAACGGCGCGGTGCAGGTCGATGACCGTTACCGCAGCGCCGTGCCGTCGGTGCACGCCGTGGGCGACGTGATCGGCCGCGTGCAACTGACGCCGGTGGCGCTCGCGGAAGGTGCCGCGCTCGCGCGCACCCTGTTCGGCGGGCAGCCGTCGACGGTCGATTACGCGAACATCCCGACCGCGATATTCAGCCATCCCCATGTCGGCACCGTGGGGCTGGCCGAGGATGAGGCACGCCGGCGTTTTCCCGAAGTGAAGGTCTACCGCAGCAGTTTCCGTCCGCTGAAGGCGACGCTGTCCGGCGATGCCGGCAAGGTATTCATCAAGCTGGTGGTGGATGCTGCCTCGGACCGCGTGCTCGGCGCGCACATGGTGGGGGCCGAGGCCGGCGAGATCATCCAGGGCCTGGCCGTTGCGATGAACTGCGGCGCGACCAAGGCGCAGTTCGACACCACCATCGGCATTCACCCGACAACCGCGGAGGAGTTCGTCACGCTGCGCGGCTGAGCCCGCGCATTACCGGGCGAATTCGGCGATCACCGGCGCGTGGTCGGACGGGCGTTCGTTGCGTCGCGGTTCGATGTCGATCAGGCAGGAGCGGCAACTCCCGGCGAGTGCGCCGGAGGCGAGAATGTGGTCGATGCGCAGGCCCATTTTGCGGCGGAAGGCGCCATTTAGGCCAAGTCCGGTTATGGCAATGTGTTCTGCATCGCTGCAGCGCTTTGCTAGTCCAAGTTTGATATTGCTCCAGTTCCGCGCGCTTCCCTTCTGCGGGTCGCCTAGGCCGGGAATGCCATGGCTGATGTTGCTCACGGTCTTGTGAAGCGGCTGATTTTTGTCCCGATCCTTAAATTGTCGGACTCTCTCCCCTTCAGGCTGCCATGCTTCTGATCCCATTTCCCCATTGTGGGTCCTTGGTCTCCGGAGCATTGGCAGCCAGGTAATCGCGGATTTCGCCAAGAAATCTTCGGCACGGCAGCACGGCGTCCAAGATTGTCCTAAAACAGCAACTCTTTGTCCCTATTTCGAATTGTTCACCGTGAGAGCGCGCCGTACCGTTCTCTTCGGCAAGAAGTAATCGCCTTGAATAGGGATGAAAAGAATGGATAGGGCAGTAAAACCAGAGCCTAATACTTCAGCAGGTATGACTGCCACCTTGGCTGGTTATGCTTCCTCGCTGAAATACGAAGATATCCCGCAAGACGTGAGGCAGATCGCACGGCAAGGGATCATCGACTGGCTCGGCTCGGCACTGGCAGGAGCTGGTGATCGGACCACTGAGATCGTCATTCAGCAGGCACTCGAGGAAGGCGGATTTTCCCAGACTTCGATAGTTGGCCGTGCACGCAAAGTGAGTGCCATCCAAAGCGCGCTGATAAACGGTGTCGCTTCCCACGTTCTTGATTACGACGATAAACATTTTGCCGTTCCTGGACACCCGAGTGCTCCTGTACTTCCCGTCGTATTTGCCTTGGCCGAGCTGCGAAAAGCAACGGGAAAGCAGGTCATTACAGCCTACATCGCGGGACTGGAGATTGCCTGCCGGGCGGGATTGTTCATGACGGACGATCATTACGAAAGGGGTTGGCATGCGAGCGGCACCATGGGCACATTTGGTGCTGCTGCGGCCGCTGCGAACCTGCTCAATCTGACGCCGGCGCAATGTGCCACGGCACTTGGAATTGCCGGAACCCAGGCGGCCGGGTTGAAGAGCATGTTCGGCACGATGTGTAAGGCACTCAACGTCGGGAAGGCGTGTTCGAACGGACTCTATGCAGCGCAGCTGGCCGGGAAGGGATTCACGTCGAACGGCAGCATCCTGGAAACCGATCAGGGGTATGTAAAGACGCATAGCAACGGCCAAAACGAGGAAGCGGCGCTCAAGGACATCAACAAGGGCGGCTTTCACGCCCGCGACCTGCTTTTCAAGTATCACGCGTCTTGCTACGCCACTCATGCGCCGATTGAAGCGGCGATAAAAATTCGGGAGACCACACAATTCGACGCGAAGAATATCGAAGGAGTGGTCATTCGAATCCCGAGGCTGGCATTGGGAATGTGCAACATTGAAAAGCCGGTCAGCGGATTGGAGATCAAGTTCAGTCTGCGCATGACGACGGCCATGGCGCTTGCAAAAAGAAGCACAAGCAGTATCGAAAGTTACAGCGATGCGCTTTGCGACGATCCCGAATTGGTGCGTATCAGGGACAAGTGCAGGGTTGAAGTGGGGGAGGAACTGGCGCCGGGGAATGGCGAAGTGATCGTGAGATTGGATACGGGCATTACTCACAGAGCTGCTTCGGACATGACCATACCCGATCAGGATCTCGAGCATCAGCAGCAACGGGTTGAGCAGAAATTCCGGGACCTTACCGCAAACGTGCTGGTTGGCGACGCGGCAACCACACTGATCTCGAAAATTCGTTCCTTGGATGAGATTCAGGACGTTAACGAACTTGCTTCGCTTTGGAGCCTGAATGCCTAGACTTCAAGATATTGCGGCGACGGGGCTCTGTTGTGTCCCGGAAATACTCGGCCGGGGTCATGCCTAGCGTCTTGGTGAACATTGTGATGAAGGCGCTGGGGCTTTCGTACCCTACATCATTCGCGACGGCGTGGACCGATCTGCCTCCCGCAAGGTATTCGAGCGCCCTCAGTAAGCGGGCCCTCTGCCGCCATTCCCTGAAACCCATTCTGGTTTCCTTGAGAAATAGGCGCGTGAGTGTTTTCGGCGATCCACCAACTTCACTGGACCACTCCTCAATGGTTCGCGTGTCTTCCGGGTGCTTCGCAAGAAAATCCATGATTTTCCGAGCACGCGCGTCCCGGCCCATCGGAAGGTGAAGAGGAGTGACCTGAGATGAGGAAATTTGATCCAGCAGCACTTGCGCCAATCGGCCGTCTGGCCCTCGTTCGTCAAAAACTTCCGGAATTCTCGAGAACTGCAGAATCAACGCGCGCAGCAACTCGGAAACGTTAACCGTGCAGCAACGAGGCCCCAGGGATTTGACGGATTGTTTTATGTACAAGCTTCGCATCAAGAGTGGACGAGAACCGATCAGGATCGTATGCGGGGTTTCTGGCGGGACCCATACGGCACGCTGCGACGGTACTACCCAGCTGCCGTCGACTGTGCTGACCCGCATGACTCCTTCTTCAGCGAACACCAGCTGCGCTCGCGCATGTACGTGCGTTGGAATCTGGGTTCCGGCGGCATATCGACGCGTCTGGAGTATGACCGCGCGCGGAACGTCATGCCCGGTGTCATGGCGCTCGATTGTGGAAGTTTCAACGGGCTCTCGCACAGAGGGGATCATCAGGCATCAACATGAAAAAATTCATATAAAACAATATGTTAAACGAGATCATGCGGACAATTAGGAGGATAGCACATGAAGTTTAAAACTTTCCGATCGGCTGTAGCGGGAGTGCTCGCTTTGACAGGCATGGTGGGAAGTGACGCGCTGCTTGCTCAGCAGTACCCCACCAAGCCGATCCGGGTGGTTGTTCCATTTGCGCCCGGAGGAGGTGCTGATGTGCTGGCAAGACTTCTGGCAAAACCCATGCAGGCGAAGCTGAATCAGATGTTGGTTGTGGACAACCGTGCGGGGGCGGGTGGGCTCTTGGGGGCGCAGATCGTTGCCGGTAGCGCCCCGGACGGCTACACCATCCTGCTCGCTACAGCTTCGCTTGCAGTGAACACAAGCCTTCTTGCCAATGTCCGGTTCGATCCTATCAAGAGCTTGGCTCCTGTCAGCTGGCTGGCATCGGGGCCGCTTGTGTTGGTGGCGCATCCAAGTGTTCCCGCAAATTCGTTAAAAGAACTTATTGCACTGGCGAAGAATCGTGCTGGCGGCATGAATGCGGGATCGAACGGCGCGGGAACGACAAGCCATCTATCCATTGAAATGCTGCGACAGATGACCGGGATTGAGATTGCGCATGTGCCCTACAAGGGAGGAGGCCCTGCGATCACAGGTGCGGTTTCTGGCGAAGTAGACATTCTCTTCGCTACAGCTCCGTCCGCAAAGCCGCATTTGTCGACCCGTAGATTAAAGGGGATTGCGATTACGACGGCCAACAAATCTCCGGCATTTCCCGATTTGCCAACTGTTGGATCGGTCTTGCCGGGGTTTGAATCAAACAACTGGTATGCGGTGTTTGCGCAGGTGAATGCGCCAAAAGAGATCGTAACGAAACTCAGCGAAGAGTTTTCTCAAGCAACTAAAGCGCCTGAGGTGTTGAGCTTCATGGCGAAAGATGGAATCGATCCCGTTGGCAGCTCTCCGGCCGTACTTGGGTCGTATTTCAAGAATGAGGTGATCAAGTATTCAGATGTGATCAAGCGCGGCAATGTGAGGGCGAATTAGGTTTCAATCGCCCGTTAGATGGTTAATTTCAAATCAACACTTATTTGGAGCAGAAATGGCGACCGGAATATTTGACGATCGGCTAATAAAGCATATGTGGGGAACGGATGAGTTGCGCGCCATCTTCTCCGATTCGAACAAAGTGCAAAAGTGGTTTGACATAGAGGCTGCGCTGGCAATAGAGCAGGCGGCACTGGGAATTATCCCCAAGAGCGCAGCGGATGAGATTGCGGCCAAGGCAAAGGTTGCCAACGTCGATATGGAAGAAATCGGGGCCGGAATGAAGAGTGTCCGGCACCCGCTGGTTCCTGCCCTCAAGGCGCTTCAAAAAGCATGTAAGAAAGAAGCCGGCGAGTTTATTCACTTCGGGCCCACGACGCAGGACATTACAGATACGGCGCTGATGCTTCAGGTCAAGGAAGCACATGCGATCTTTCTGAGGGACGTGAAGCTGATCGGCAAGGAGTTGTACCGCCTGTCGAAGGAGCACATGAGCACCCCAATGGTCGGTCGCTCATTGGGCACGCAGGCGCTACCGATCACCTTCGGTCATAAGACTGCAATCTGGTTATCCGAAGTAACTCGTCACTATGAGAGGCTGCGGCAGCTTGAGGAACGCGTATTTGTGGGGCTGATGGTAGGTGGGGTGGGGACTAAGGCGTCATTTGCCCAAGAGCCTTTCGAAGTCGATGCCCGTGTGATGAAAAGACTTGGCTTGGCGGTGGCGGACATTTCCTGGCAACCGGCACGAGACCGATTTGCGGAGTATGTGAACCTTCTAGGCCTGATCGGCGGAACAATCGCAAAGATCGCGAATGAAATCTATATTCTTACCCATAACGAAATTGATGAGATCTCTGAACCGGCCGAGCAGGCCAATGTGGGGTCATCCACGATGCCGCACAAACGCAACCCGTTTGTCGTGATGGAGATATGCGCCGTAGGGCGATCACTTCGCTACAACGCGTCCTTGATGATGGAGTCAATGGTCACGTTGCATGAACGGGATGGTTCTGGATGGTTCAGTGAGTGGCGCGCTGTGCCCGAGTCTTGTCTCATGCTGGGGGTGATGCTTTCCCGAATGCATTACGTGCTGGCGGGTCTCGTCGTCAACACTTCGAGCATGCGCAGGAATTTGAACACCATGGGCGGCTACCTTCTCACAGAGCGAATCATGTTCGCGTTGTCCGACAAGGTTGGCAAGCAAACTGCGCACGATGTCATGCACGAAGTTGCGATTCATGGAATTGAAAAGGGGCTGAGTCTCGAAGAATCGCTCAGCAAGAACAAACAGATCGGATCGGCGCTGTCTCCGGGCGAACTTAAAGAGCTGCTCGACCCAACCACATACATTGGTTTCGCCCCGGAAATCGTCGAAAGGGTTCTGAAGGACGTCGATAAAAGCGGCTGGCTGAAGGTATAAGACTTTCGCCATGTACAAACACATCAAGGTCGGAGCCGGCGAAGCAGTGTCTGTCGCCAAGGACATGACGTTGCGCGTTCCCGACAATCCTGTGTTGCCATACATTGAAGGCGATGGGATAGGCGCCGACATAACGCCGGTGATGATGCAGGTGGTTGATGCGGCGGTCCAAAAGGCATATGGAAGGCGCCGGAAGATCGCGTGGACCGAAATATATGCCGGAAAGAAGGCCGCGCAACTCTATGGTGACGGTAATGCCCTGCCCGAAGAAACGCTGGATGCGGCGAGGGAGTTTGGTGTTCTGATAAAGGGTCCGCTGGCCACTCCGGTCGGGGGTGGCACGCGCTCCCTGAATGTCGCGCTGCGCCAGGTTCTTGACCTGTATGTCTGCTTGAGGCCCATACGCTATTTCAAGGGTGTTCCAAGTCCTCTGAAATATCCGGAGAAAACTGACATGGTCATCTTCCGGGAGAACACGGAAGACATTTATGCCGGCATCGAGTGGGGAACGGGGACAAAGGAGGCCTCGAAAATATTGAACTTCCTGATCTCTGAAATGAAGGTGACCTCAATAAAGTTTCCTGAATCCGCGTCCATCGGCATTAAGCCTGTCTCCAAAGAGGGCAGTCAAAGGTTGATAAGGAGAGCGATCAGGTACGCGATCGACAATCGTCGTCGTTCGGTGACTTTGGTTCATAAGGGAAATATTCAGAAATTCACGGAAGGGTGGTTCAAGAACTGGGGATATGAGCTGGCAAAAGAGGAGTTTGGTGCCCGGCTCCTCGGAAGTAGTCCATGGTTAAGCATTCCCGCCGAACATGGCGACATTGTGATCAAGGATGTCATCTGCGATGCGTTCATGCAGGAAATCCTCCTGAGACCGGAGGAGCATGACATCGTGGCTACCCTGAATTTGAATGGCGATTATCTTTCGGATGCTTTGGCTGCCCAAGTGGGTGGCATAGGAATAGCGCCAGGGGCTAACCTAAGCGATTCAATTGCGGTCTTTGAGGCCACTCATGGCACAGCTCCAAGTATCGCCGGACTGGATTGTGCAAATCCATCATCCGAGATTCTTTCCGCCGAGATGATGCTGCGTCACCTGGGATGGAATGAAGCGGCGATAGTTATAAGTGACTCACTGGAGAAAACGATCCGGGACAGGGTCGTGACCGTCGATCTGGCGTCGTCCATTGAGGGATCTCGCCAAATATCGTGCTCCGGTTTCGGGAGAGAAATGATTTCTCGGATGTAGTCGGCTACTGTGTGTTGCGTAAATACATCTCGGTAGGGGCGGCTTAATGGCAAGGCGACAGGTCAAAGATAAGGGCACGATTGACGTCGACTCTGTAGTGCGACGGATTGAAAGTAGGCGATACGATAACCCTTCGACTCCGCATGGCTGTCCTTGGAATCAATTGATCATTGTTGATGCTGGTGTGGTCGCGATCGCAACGAGAGGATTGCTTTTCGCGGTAAGCCCTGCAAGAGGTTTATGGATCGGCGCGAATAGGAAATTCTGTTTTTATGCGCGCAAAGGTGCAAAAGTATGCTATTTGCGTGTGCGATCATTTTCCGGGCCGATTTTTCAGTGCATGAAAGGATCCGTTTCGATAACACCTTTAATGCGTGAGTTGAGTCTGCGCTTGGCCGAGCAGGGTTCGAAGAAAAATCCGAAGGGTTTGTATCCGCAGTTGCTTGCCCGTGTTACGGTCAATGAGTTGCGAAAACTGGAACCCTGCTTTGGGTCAATACGGCGACATGTGAAGTTGAACGCTCCTTTGTCAAAATCCGAGAAAGAATGGTTGGAGCGTGAAAGGGCAATAAACTAGTTGATTTGGAAAATAGTGCGGATGGGCGCACAAGGAGGCAGGATGGAAAATGTCAGAGGCAGTGCCGCGAATCATGGTGTCATTAGGTTTCTGCTGAACGTTGCCCACGGCATCGACCACATGTTTCTGTTGATTTTTGCAACCGCCGTCGCTTCGATCGCCGTCGAATTCGGCTATTCGAACTGGACAGACCTGATGCCGTACGGTGTGGGCGCGTTCGTACTGTTCGGCCTCGGCGCATTGCCCGCCGGACATTTGGGCGATCTGTGGGGCCGCCGCATCATGATGATCATTTTTTTCATCGGCATGGGCGCGGCCGCGATCCTGGTGGCGTTTACACAGAATGCCTGGCAGCTCGCGGCGGCACTGATGCTGCTCGGCGCGTTTGCCGCGATCTATCATCCGGTCGGTATCCCGATGCTGGTGCAGAACGTACCCAATCCGGGTGCCGTGATCGGTTTCAACGGGCTCGCAGGCAACCTCGGCATCGCCGTCGCCGCGCTGCTCACTGGCTTCCTCGTCAAATGGCTGGGTTGGCGTGCTGCATTCGTGATTCCAGGCTCGATTTCGATCGCGTGCGGTATCGCGTTCGCACTTCTGTGCCCGAAGGAAGTCGAGGCACCATCCAAAGGCAAGGGCGGCAAGGCCCAGGTGAAGTTGTCGCCTGCGATGCTCGCACGTGTATTCGCGGTGATGACGGTGGTGGCGGTCGCGGGCAGCCTGCTCTTCAACTTCACCACCAACGGTAATGCGCAGCTGCTGTCCGAGGCTTTCCTCGGCGTGATCGAAGACCCGGCTGTGCTGGGTGCGCTGCTCTCGGTGATCTACGTCGTTGCGTCGCTTGCGCAGATCGTCATCGGGCGCATGATAGATGTCATGCCGTTCAAGCCGCTGCAGTTCTGGATGTCGGTAATTCAGATTCCACCGCTGATCTTCGCAGCGCACACGCAAGACTGGTGGCTGTTCATCGCGCTGCTTGCGGTGATGGTGTTTGTCTTCGGTTCTATTCCGTTTACTGAGGCGATGGTCGTGCGCTACGTCGACGACCGGTTGCGCTCGCGAGTCGCCGGCCTGCGGCTGACGGTCGCGTTTGGTATCAGCGCACTCGCTGTCTGGCTGCTCGGTCCGATGGTGAAGAACATCGGATTTGCCGCCTCGCTGTGGATACTCGCCGGTGTCGCCACGATCAAAGCCACGATCGTGCTGCTGCTGCCCGACGAACGGAGAACCGAGCCGGGCCGCGGGGACGAAGGCTGAATTCGGCCGCCTGTTTCCGCTGTTTAGATGGTGGCGAACTCAGCGATGACCGGGGCGTGATCCGAGGGGCGCTCGTTGGCGCGAGGCGCGCTGTCGATGAGGCAACCCTTGCAGCGGCCCGCGAGCGGTCCCGAAGCGAGGATGTGGTCGATGCGCAGGCCCATCTTGCGGCGGAAGGCGTTCATCCGGTAGTCCCACCACGAAAACGAGCGCTCGGGCTGCTCGAACAGGCGGAAGGTGTCGCTCAGGCCCAATGCCAGCAGGCCCTGGAAGGCGTTGCGTTCGGCGTCGCTGCACAACACCTTGCCGGCCCAGGCCTGCGGATCGTGCACGTCGGCGTCGGCCGGGGCGATGTTGAAGTCGCCGAGCAGCGCAAGCTGCGGATGGCGTGACACTTCATCGCGCAGCCAGTTCGTCAGCGCGGCGTACCATTCCAGTTTGTACCGGTACTTGTCGGATTCCACGGACTCGCCATTGGGCATGTAGCCGCAGACCACGCGCACGCCGTCGAGCGTGGCGGCAATCACGCGCTTCTGCGGATCGTTGAAGCCGGGAATGCCATGGCTGACGTCGCTCACTGCCTTGCGCGTCAGGACGGCGACGCCGTTATAGGTTTTCTGGCCGCTGAAGGCGGCACGGTAGCCGGCGGCCTCGATTTCTGCCACTGGAAACTTGTCGTCCTCGAGCTTGGTTTCCTGCAGGCACAGCGCGTCCGGTTGATGCGCGGTCAGCCAGTCCAGCACCTGCGGCAGACGCACCTTCAGCGAATTGACGTTCCAGGTGGCGAGTTTCATTGCGCCGGCGCGGGTGCCGGCTCCGCGGATTCCGGTGCCGGGGCGGCGGCCTGGGGCGCCGGCGGCTTGGGCGGTGGCGCAGCGGCGGGTTTGGGCGCCGTATAGCCGGGCACCGGCTGGCGCGCATAACCGGCAGAATCCAGCGCGCGGTCCCATGCGCTTTCTTCATAACCGGTCAGGCGTTCGCGGCCGACGAAAAGCAGGGGCACCTGCATGCCGCCGTTGGTCAGTTTTTTGTAGGCATCGACATCGTCCTGCGGGTTTTTCTGGCTGTACGGGACGCCGCGGCGCACCAGGTGCGCGCGCGCCTTGTCACAGCCCTCGCCGCAGTTGCCGGTATAGAGGGTGACCGGGAAACTTTTCACGGCCTGCTGCAGGCTGTACGGCAGCGTCGAGGTTTCGATCACGCTGCCGCCGACGGTGCGTTTCTCCACTTTTTTCGCGGTGGCGGGGGGCGGCGTGTCGCGCCATTCGACGCGGCCCCTGTCGTCGACCCAGCGATAGAGTTGCGCTGCCTGTGCCGGAACGGCAAAGGCCAGCGCGGCGAGCAGAACAATCGGTTTTGTCATGTCGGTCACCTCGCAGGAAATGTCGCGGCCGGCATCCGGATGCGCTGCCGGACCGCAGAACCGCATGATACCGCGGCCGGTTATGTTGTCGCCGTGGTTTCAGGCGGCTTCCGCGGTCATCCCGTTGTGGCGCAGCAGGGCGTCGATTTTCGGTTCCCGCCCGCGGAAGGCGACGAAGGATTCCAGCGCCGGCCGGCTGCCGCCCACGGCCAGGACTTCGTTCCAGAAGCGCATGCCTGTTTCCGGGTCGAGCACGCCGTTTTCTTCGAACAGGCTGTAGGCGTCGGCCGACAGCACTTCCGCCCATTTGTAGCTGTAGTAGCCCGCGGCATAGCCGCCGGCGAAGATGTGCGAGAAATTGTTGGGGAAGCGGTTGTATTCCGGGGGGAACACCACCGCGACTTCGTTGCGCACCTCATCGAGCAGCTGCAGCGCGGTCTGTCCGCCCGCCGGATCGAAGTCGTGGTGCAGGCGCAGGTCGAACAGCGAGAATTCGATCTGGCGCACGGTCTGCATGCCGCTCTGGAAGTTTTTCGCGGCCAGCATCTTGTCGAACAGCGCCTTCGGCAGCGCGGCCCCGCTGTCGGCGTGGCGGGTCATCGGCCGCACGACATCCCATTCCCAGCAGAAGTTCTCCATGAACTGGCTGGGCAGCTCGACGGCATCCCATTCGACGCCGTTGATGCCGGAGACGCCGAGGTAGTCGACGCGGGTCAGCAGGTGGTGCAGGCCGTGGCCGAACTCATGGAACAGCGTGATCACCTCGTCGTGGGTGAACAGCGCCGGCTTTTTGCCGACCGGCGGCGAGAAGTTGCAGTTGAGGTAGGCCACCGGCGCCTGGGTGCCCTGCGCGGTGGCGCGGCGGGTGATCGCATCGTCCATCCACGCCCCGCCGCGCTTGCTCGGCCGCGCATAGAGATCGAGGTAGAACTGCCCGACCAGGCCGCCGCTGCGGTCGCGGATCGAGAAAAAGCGCACGTCGGGATGCCATTGCGGCGCCTCGGTCTGTTCGATGCGGAGGTCGTACAGGGTTTCGACCAGCCTGAACATGCCGGGCAGCACCGTGGTTTCCGGGAAGTACTGTTTCACCTCGTTTTCGGAGAAGGCATAACGCGCGACGCGCAGCTTTTCCGAGACATAGGCGTAGTCCCAGGCCTCGAGCCGGGTCATGCCGAGCTCTTCGCGCGCGAAATCCTGCAGCTCGGCAAGATCGCGCTGCGCATGAGGCTTCGCGCGCGCCGCCAGCTCGCGCAGGAACTGCAGCACCTGCGCCGGCGTGTCCGCCATTTTCGCCTCCAGCGACAGCTCCGCATAACTGGCGAATCCCAGCAGCTGCGCGAGCTCGCGGCGCAGGGCGACGATTTCGGCGATCAGCGGCGTGTTGTCGAGCTTCGCATCGCCGAACTCGGAGGCGCGGGTGACGTAGGCGCGGTAGAGGCGTTCGCGTAGGGCGCGGTTGTCGGCGTACTGCAGCACCGGCAGGTAGGAGGGCGCATGCAGCGTGAATTTCCAGCCGGCCAGTTTGTCGGCCTCCGCCGCGGCGTGCGCGGCTTCTTTCGCGTCTCCGGGCAGGCCGGCGAGCTCCGCGGCGTCAGTGACGACGTGGGACCAGGCGTTGGTGGCGTCGAGCAGGTTGTCGCTGAAGCGCGAGGTCAGGGTCGACAGCCGGTCGCTGATCTCGGTATAGCGCCGCTTGCCGGCGGGCGGGAGTTCCGCGCCGCCGAGGCGGAAATCGCGCAGTTCGTTGTCGACGATCCGGCGCTGCGCCGGGGACAGCGAGTCCCAGGCGCTGCCGTTGCGCAGTGCCTTGAACCTGCGGTAGAGGCCTTCGTGCTGGCCGAGCTCGGTGTGGTACTGGGTGATTTTCGGCAGCGCGGCGTTGTAGGCCTCGCGCAGTTCCGGGCTGTTCATCACCGCGTTGAGGTGGCCGACCTGGCCCCAGGCGCGATGCAGCCTTTCATTGGCGTCTTCCAGCGGGCCTGCAAAATTTTCCCAGGTCGGCGCGGCGGTATCCGCGGCGAGGCTTTCGACCAGCGTGCGGTTGTCAGCGAGCAGGCTGTCGATTGCTGGCGCGACATGGGCCGGCTGGAAATCGGCGAAACGGGGCAATCCCGAAAAATCGAGTAATGGATTCATGGTGTGCGGTGTGTGGGAAGCGGTCATCGGTGTGACCGTGGCAACTGCGTTTGGTTTAACGGGGGAAGCGCGGGGTCACGCTCCGCAAACATATATAACTATTTGATTTTATTGATATTTTCAAAAACGACGCTGCCGCTGACCAGCGTGTGGCTGACTCGGCCCTGCAGCTCGATGCCCGAGAACGGCGTGTTCTTGCCCTGACTGCGCAATGCCGCCGCTTCCACCCGCCAGTACTGTTTGGGATCGAAGATGCAGATGTCGGCGGCGGCGTCCACCGCCAGATGGCCGGCGTCGATGCCGAGGATCGCGGCCGGCCTGGCGGTGATGCGGTCGATCGCCATGGACAGCGGCAGTTGCGATTCCGCGGCCCACTTCAGCGCCAGCGGCAGCAGCAGTTCGACGCCGGTGGCGCCGGCCTCGGCTTCGGAGAAAGGCACCTGCTTGACGTCTTCGTCCACCGGCGTGTGATCCGAGCACAGTGCGTCGATCGTGCCGTCGGCGAGCCCCGCGCGCAGCGCGTCGCGGTCGCGCAGGCTGCGCAGCGGCGGCGACAGGTGGCAGTTGGGATCGAAATAACCGATGTCCATCTCCGAGAGATGGGCATGGTGGATGCCGATGTCGCAGCTGACCGGCAGGCCGCGCGCCCTGGCTTCGCGCACCATCGCCACGCCCTCGGCCGAGGACAGGCGGGCGACATGGATCCGGGCCCCGGTTTCGCGGGCGAGGATCAGGATGGTCGACAGGGCAATGACTTCGGCGGCGGAAGGTATCGCCGGCAGGCCGAGCCGGGTGGCGACTTCGCCGTCATGGGCGACGCCGTGGCCGGCGAGCGCCGGATCCTGGGGACGCAGCCATACCGGAAAGCCGAAGGTCGCGGCGTACTCCAGGGCATGCAGCAGCACCTGGTTATCGGCGAAGGGCGCTTCCGCCTGCGAGAAGGCAACGCAGCCCGCGTCGCGCAGTTCCGCCATTTCGGTGAGGCGCGCGCCTTTCAGGCCGACGGTCAGCGCGCCGACCGGGTAGACATGCGCCTGGTTGAGATTCTTGGCGCGGAACTTGAGCATTTCCACCAGTCCCGGTTCATCGAGGGCGGGATCGGTGTCGGGCGGACAGGCGAGGCTGGTGACGCCGCCGGCGATCGCCGCTTCCATTTCCGATTCCAGCGTGGCCATGTATTCGTAGCCGGGCTCGCGCAGGCGGACCGCGAGGTCCACCAGCCCCGGGCAGACGATCTTGCCGGCCGCGTCGATGATGCGGTTGGCGCTGAATCCCGCCGGCGCCTCGCCGACGGCGACCACCTTGCCGGCCGCGACATAGAGGTCGCGCTGTGCGTCGATGCCGTTTTTGGGGTCAACCAGGCGGCCGGATTTGATGTGAATTTTCATCGGGAGCGCTTTGCTTCGAGCGATGAGCGGAGCCTGGTCACCGGTTTGTGGTTTGTATTCATCGTTCCGCGCTCATCGTTCATCGCGGGCCTCCTGCAAGGAGGCTCATGACGGCCATGCGGATGGCGATGCCGAAGGTGACCTGCGGCAGGATCACCGACTGCCTGCCGTCGGCGACGCTGGAGTCGATCTCGACGCCACGGTTCATCGGCCCCGGGTGCAGCACGATGGCGTCGGGTTTCGCCAGCGCCAGCTTGTCCTCGGTCAGGCCGTAATACTTGTAGAACTCCTGCGCCGAGGGCAGCAGCGCGCCTTTCATGCGTTCGTTCTGCAGCCGCAGCATCATCACCACGTCGACGTCTTTCAGGCCCTGGCGCATGTCCGCGCAGACCTGCACGCCGAGCCGGTCTACGTGCGAAGGCAGCAGGGTTTTCGGCCCGATGACGCGGATCTCCGGGCAGCCCAGCGTGGTCAGCGCGTGGATCTGGGAACGCGCAACGCGCGAGTGCAGGATGTCGCCGACGATGGCCACGCGCAGTTTCGTGAAGTCGCCCTTGTAGTGGCGGATGGTGTACATGTCGAGCAGGCCCTGCGTCGGATGCGCATGGCGCCCGTCGCCGGCGTTGACGACGTGGATTTCCGGCGCGACGTGTTTGGCGATCATGTACGGCGCGCCGCTTGCCGAGTGCCTCACGATGAACATGTCCGCCTGCATGGCCGCGAGGTTGGCGACGGTGTCGAGCACCGATTCGCCCTTGCTCTGCGAGGATACGTTGATCGCGAGGTTGATGACGTCGGCCGACAGCCGCTTGGCGGCGATCTCGAAGGTCGTGCGGGTGCGCGTCGACGGTTCGAAAAACAGGTTGAACACCGCCTTGCCGCGCAGCAGCGGCACTTTCTTGACTTCGCGCTGCGTGACGCCGACGAAGGATTCCGCGGTGTCGAGGATCTGGCGCAGCACGCCGGCCGGCAGGCCTTCCAGCGACAGCAGGTGGTGCAGCTCGCCGTTCTTGTTGAGCTGCGGGTTGGCGGGATCGAGCCACATCGCGTTCAGTTCCTGGTCAGTTGCAGGGACAGTCTGTCCTGCGCGTCGCGCGCGAGCTCGATGCTCTCGTCGGCGCCGGCGCTGATGTCCGCGCCGGTGAAGTCGGCGCTGATCGGCAGTTCGCGGCCGCCGCGATCGACCAGCGTCGCTAGGCGGATGCTGGCGGGCCGGCCGTAGTCGAACAGTTCGTTCATTGCGGCGCGGATGGTGCGCCCGGTGTAGAGCACGTCGTCGACGATGACCACGTGGCAGCCGTCGACGTCGAAGGGGATGTCCGAACTCTTGACGTTGCGGCGCAGCCCCTTCCGGCTGAAGTCGTCGCGGTAGAAGGAAACGTCGAGGGTGCCGAGCGGGAGCCTGATGCCCAGCGCCTTGTGCAGACGCTGGGCGAGCCACACGCCGCCGGTGTGAATGCCCACCAGTCCGGTGTCCGGCCCGACGGCGGGCCGCATCCGGTCGGTCAGCGATGCGAGCAGTTGCTCGGCATCAGGAAGCGGGTTAGCCGGCATGGCGGGCCGTAGCCTAACACAATCGCTGCGCCGCCAAAATGCCCGCGGGGGGTCAAACCGGCTTTTCCGGCGGGGTCGCAAACCAGGTGCGCAGGATTTCGGCCGCCGCCGCCGCGTCGAGCATCGCGGCACGCCGGCCGGCACGGGCGCCGCCCTCGCGCAGCGCGGCCCCGGCGGCGTGGGACGTCAGCCGTTCGTCGACGAACTCGGTGGCGATACCGAAACGGCCGGTCAGGCGCTGGCCGAAGCGCCGCGCCAGGCGTCCGGTTTCGTGGACGGTGCCGTCATCGTGCGTCGCCACGCCGACCACCAGCCGCACTGGGCGCCACTCGGCGATCAGCGCTGCGATCACGGCGAACCGGCGGTCGTTGTCTTCCGCCGCGATCACCGTCAGCGCATGGGGAATGGCCAGCTCGATTTCGCCGACGGCGACACCGACCCGCTTTTCGCCGAAATCGAAGGCGAGCACCGCGCCGCGTGCCGGCCGCGGGTTCACGCGTGGCCGGCCTCGTCCGACAGGTTGGCGTAATCGACGCCGAGCAACTGCATGGCCGCGGCGAGCCGTTCTTCGGCGGGCAGTTCGAACAGGATGTCGGCGCGCGCCGGCACCGTCAGCCAGGCATTCTGCGCAAGCTCGTGCTCCAGCTGGCCCGGCGCCCAGCCGGCATAGCCGAGGGTCACCAGCATCTGCGGCGGGCCGTCGCCGCGGGCAACGGCTTCGAGGATGTCCTTCGACGTGGTCAGTCCGATGTCCGCGCCGACCTGCAGTGTGGATTGCCAGGTCCCGGCCGGGCTGTGCAGCACGAAACCGCGGTCGACCTGCACCGGTCCGCCGAAGTGCACGGGCACGGCACCGAACGACTGGCCCTGCTGCGGCGCGATCTTGACCTGTTCGAGCAGCCCCTGCAGATCGAGATCGGTGGGGCGGTTGACGATGATGCCGAGCGCGCCGTTTTCGTTGTGTTCGCAGACCAGCGTCAGCGTTTTCGCGAAATGCGGGTCGGCCATGGCCGGCATGGCGATCAGGAAATGCTGCGTGAGGTCGACGCTGTTCATGGCCGGCCGTGTATTGTAAAGCCGGCGGGTGGCAGCGACAATTCGTGATCCCCGGAAATCTTTCCCCCGATGAGCCGATCCGACACCGCGCTGATGTGGTTCCGCCGCGATCTGCGCGTCGCGGACAATGCCGCGCTGTACGCTGCGCTCAAGGCGGCGCGGCGCGTATATTGCGTTTTCGTCTACGACACCGGGATCCTCGATCTGCTGCCGGTGCGCAGCGACCGCCGGGTCGAGTTCATCGTGCAGTCGGTGACCGAACTGCATCGCGAACTTGCCGCGTCCGGCGGCGGGCTGATCGCGCGGCACGGCGCGGCGCATGCGGAAATCCCGCGGCTCGCGCGGGAACTCGGCGTGCAGGCGGTCTATGCCAATCACGACTACGAACCCGCGGCGGTGGCGCGCGACGCCGCGGTCGCGCAGGCGCTCGCGGTTTCCGGCATCGGATTCGTGACCCGCAAGGACCAGGTCATTTTCGAGAAGGACGAAGTGCTGACCCAGGGCGGCGCGCCGTACTCGGTGTTCACGCCGTACAAAAATGCCTGGCTGAAAAAACTCGAGCCGTTTTTCCTGAAGGCCTATCCGGTCGAAGCCCATGCGTCGCGCCTCGCCCGCGCCGCGGGGGATGCGGATCCGCCAACGCTGGCCGACATCGGTTTCGGCAGCACCGATCTCGGGTCGCTGGGCATCGCCGGCGGCGCGGCGGCCGCGCGGAAGCTGCTGGCGGATTTTCTGCCGCGCATGGACCGCTACCGCGAGACCAGGGATTTCCCCGCGAAAAAAGGACCTTCCTACCTGTCGGTGCACCTGCGCTTCGGCACGATTTCCGTCCGCGAACTGGCGCGCATCGCCTGGCAGGCCGCGCGCGGGGGCAGCGCCGGCGCGGCGACCTGGCTGTCGGAGCTGGTGTGGCGCGATTTCTATTTCATGATCCTGCACCATCATCCGCAGGTGGTGTCCGGCGCGTTCAGGCCGGCGTACGACGCGATCCGCTGGCCGAACGATCCGGCGCTGTTCGCGGCCTGGTGCGAAGGGCGCACCGGTTACCCGATCGTCGATGCCGCGATGCGCCAGCTCAACCGGACCGGCTACATGCACAACCGGCTGCGCATGATCGCCGCGTCCTTCCTGGTTAAGGACCTGCTGGTCGACTGGCGCCGGGGCGAACGATATTTCGCCGACCGCCTCAACGATTTCGACCTCGCCGCCAACAACGGCGGCTGGCAGTGGGCGGCGTCGACCGGCTGCGACGCGCAGCCCTATTTCCGCATTTTCAATCCGGTGACCCAGTCGGAGAAATTCGACGCCGGCGGCGCGTTCATCCGCCGCTACGTGCCGGAGCTGGCGCGCTGCGATGCGCGCCACATCCACGCGCCGTGGACGATGACGCCGGGCCAGCAGCAGGCCGCCGGCGTGACGATCGGCCGCGATTACCCGGCGCCGGTGGTCGACCATACCGAGGCGCGGATCCGCGCGCTCGAACTGTTCAAGGCGGTGAAGGGACAGGAGGTCACTTGCGCCAGAACGCCGGCGTGAACACCACCAGCAGCGCGAACAGTTCGAGGCGCCCGAGCAGCATCGCGAAGGCGCAGACCCAGGTCTGGAAATCGGTGAGCGTCGCGTAGTTGGTCGACGGGCCGACCCCGTGCAGGCCGGGGCCGATGTTGTTCAGCGAGGCGACGACCGCCGAAAATGCGGTCATCGCGTCCAGTCCGGTCCAGCCGAGGATCAGCGTCATCGTCACCAGCAGCGCGACCCAGACGAAGAAGAAGCCGAGCACCGCGAACACCACCGAATCAGCGATCACGTGGCCCGCGACCTTGACCGGGCTGACCGCCTGCGGATGGGCAAGGCTCCTGATTTCGCGGTAGACCTGCCGGTAGAGAATGACCGCGCGCATCATCTTGATGCCGCCGCCGGCCGATCCCGAGCAACTGAGGAAGGTGCCGAGGAACAGCAGCCACAGCGGCGCGAACACCGGCCACAGGCCGTAGTCGGCCGTGGAGTACCCGGTGGTGGTGCCGACCGAAATGATGTTGAAGGCGGCGTAGCGCAGCGCGGTCAGCGGATCGGGGTAGGTGCCGGAGCCGTAGAGCAGCATCGCGATGCCGGCGACGCTGACCGCGATGGCCAGCACGAAATAGCGCACCTCGGTATCGCGGGCGTAGGCCAGCAGGCTTCTGCTGCGCCAGACCAGGAAATGGGTGGAGAAGTTGATGCCGGCGATGACCATGAAACAGATCGCGACCAGCTCCACCGCGGTCGAATCGAAGTGGCCGAGGCTCGCGTCGTAGGCGGAGAATCCGCCCAGCGACATCGTCGTGAAGCCGTGGATCAGGGCGTCCAGCCACGACATGCCGGCGGCATGGTAGGCGAGGCCGCAGGCGACGGTCAGCGCCGCGTAGATCAGCCACAGGCCCTTGGCGGTCTGGGTGATGCGCGGGGTCAGTTGCTCGTCCTTCATCGGGCCGGGGATTTCCGATTTGGAGATCTGGCGGCCGCCGACGCCGAGCATCGGCAGGATCGCCACCACCAGCACGATGACGCCCATGCCGCCCAGCCATTGCAGCACCGCGCGCCAGACGTTGATCGAGGGCGGCTGTTCCTCGAGCCCGGAAATCACCGTGGCGCCGGTGGCGGTCAGTCCCGACACCGCCTCGAAATAGGCGTCGGTGAAGGAAAGCTGTGGCATCGCCAGCAGCAGCGGCACCGCGGCGAACAGCGCGCCGCCGGCCCACACCGCGACCACCAGCAGGATGCCCTCGCGCAGGCTGAGTTCCCGCCTGTTGCGGCGGGTCAGCAGCCAGAGGATCGCGCCGGCGCAGAAGTTGAACGCCATCGACAGTGCCAGCGCGCCGGCCATGCCGTCGCCGAAATGCAGCGAGACGCCGATCGGCAGCAGATGGGTCAGGCTCATCGCCATCGCGATCAGCGCGGCCACCGGGGCGACGGTCAGCAGCCAGGACATGCGGAATCAGCGCGGGCGGAGGCGTGGCGCGGCTGCGCCGCGACGGTACCGGGAGCGGGCGTTCACAGGAATCCGATGCTGACCTGGAACAGCTTTTCGACCTTGGGCACGATGCGCTTGCTGATCGCGAACACGATCACGTGGTCTCCGGATTCGATGACGGTGTCGTGGTGCGCGATCAGCACTTCGTACCCATCCTGTTTTTTGCCGCCGTTCCCGCCGGGCCGGAGCGGACGGGCGACGGCGCCGATCGTGGCGCCCTTCGGCAGGTCGATGTCCTCGATGCGGCGGCCGACCACTTTCGAGGATTGCGCATCGCCGTGGGCGACCAGTTCCAGCGCTTCGGCGGCGCCGCGGCGCAGGCTGTGCACCGCCACGCAGTCGCCGTGGCGCACATGGGCGAGCAGCGTGCCGATGGTCGCCTGCGCCGGCGAAATCGCGATGTCGATCTGCCCGGCCTGCACCAGGTTGACGTAGGAGCCGCGGTTGATCAGCGCGACGACCCGCCGCACGCCCATGCGCTTGGCGAGCAGCGAGGACATGATGTTGTTTTCGTCGTCGTTGGTCAGCGCGCAGTAGACGTCCATGTCGCCCATGTTCTCGGCCTGCAGCAGGTCTTCGTCGGTGACGTCGCCGGCCAGCACCAGCGTCGAGCGCAGTCCGGCGGCGAGTTTTTCGGCGCCGGCGCGGCTGTACTCGATGATCTTGACGTCGTAATGGTCCTCGATCGCCCGGGCCAGCCGGCGGCCGATGTTGCCGCCGCCGCCGATCATCACGCGCTTCACCGGCTTGTCCATGCGCCGCAGCTCGCGCATGATGCCGCGGATGTGTTCGGTGGCGGCGATGAAAAACACCTCGTCGCCGGCCTCAATCACCGTCGTCGCGTCAGGGATGATCGGGCTGTCTTGGCGGAAAATCGCCGCCACCCGGGTGTCCAGCTTCGGCAGGTGTTTGCGGATGGTCTGCAGTTCCTTGCCGACCAGCGGCCCGCCGTGGAAGGCGCGCACCGCGACCAGGCTGACCCGGCCTTCGGCGAATTCCAGCACCTGCAGTGACTCCGGGAATTCGATCAGCTTGGCGATGTAGTCGGTCAGCACCTGCTCCGGGCAGATCACGGTGTCGACGGAGAAGTTTTCCGGCGAGAACATCTCCGGGTGCGACAGGTAGTCGGCGGCGCGGATGCGCGCGATCCTGGTCGGGATGTTGAACATCGTCGCCGCCAGCTTGCAGGCGACCAGGTTGGTTTCGTCGCTCTGGGTCACGGCGAGGATCAGATCGGCTTCGCGGGCGCCGGCGCGTTCCAGGGTTTCCGGGTGGCCGGCGTTGCCGACCACCGTGCGCAGGTCGAGCCGGTCCTGCAGCTTGCGCAGGCGGGCGGTGTCGGTATCGACGACGGTGATGTCGTTCGCTTCCGAAACCAGGTTTTCAGCTACCGAACTGCCGACCTGCCCCGCGCCGAGGATGACGATGCGCAAACGGACTCTCCCTGCCGGGCGCCGTCGGGCACGCCGGAAAAAACGCGATTGTATACCTTTGCTGCAGTGCGGAACCGTTCCGGCCCGACTGTGCGGGGCATGGCCGCGGACGCTGCTGTGGCATAATTCCAAGGGTGAAGACCCGCGCTAACTCATTGACTAGAATATATTTTCCGGATCCGATCCCGGACCATGGCCGTTGTCATCTGCCGCCGGCTAAGGCCCATCACGTGGCGCATGTGCTGCGTCTCGCGGAGGGCGATCCGGTCGTGCTGTTCGACGGGCGGGGCGGTGCGCACGATGCGGTCATCACGGGCTGCGCGCGCGGTGCGGTCAGCGTGCTGGTCGGCGGCCGCCGCAACGACAGCCGAGAGTCGCCGCTGCAGGTGACGCTGGCGCAGGCAGTGTCCAGCGGCGAGCGCATGGATTACACGATACAGAAGGCCGTCGAGCTGGGCGCGACCGCGATCCAGCCGCTGCTCGCCGAGCGCTGCGTGGTGCGCCTGTCGGGGGAACGCGCGGAAAAAAAACGGGCGCACTGGCAGGGTGTCGTGGTATCGGCCTGCGAGCAATGCGGGCGCGACGTGGTGCCTGAAGTGCGACCGCTGCTGGGGCTGCGCGACTGGCTGCAGCAGCCCGGGCCGGCTGGCGGACTGCGCCTGCTGCTCGCGCCGGGCGCCGCGACCGGGCTGCGCGATCTGTCCCGGCCCGCGGACGGCATCACGGTGCTGGCCGGTCCCGAGGGCGGCCTGGCGCCGACGGAGGCGGACGATGCCGTGCGCGCGGGATTTACGCCGCTGCGGCTGGGCCCGCGCGTGCTGCGCACCGAAACCGCCGCGGTGGCGCTGCTGGCGGCGCTGCAGGCGCTGTGGGGGGATTTCTGAGCGGCGGCTTTCACCGCCGCGGGTTCTCGCATACCATCATCGCAGCACAGAAAGGACAGGGCCATTTCCACCGATAAAGACACCGCTTCCGCCGCGCAGGAGGCCGCCAAGAGCCGCGGCGGCGCGCGGCCGCGCCTGTCGGCGCAGGACCGCTTCATCGACTGGTTCCAGTCGGTCGCGCCGTACATCCACGCCTTCCGCGGCAAGGTGTTCGTCATTGCTTTCGGCAGCGAAGTCGTCGCCGACGGCCGGTTTTTCCACCTGACCCACGACCTGAACCTGCTCGCCGCGCTGGGCGTCAGGTTGGTGCTGGTGCACGGCTCGCGGCGACAGATCGAGGCCAAGCTGAAGGCGCAGAATCTGCGCAGCCGTTTTGTCGAGAAACTGCGCATCACCGACGCCGCGGCGCTGGAGGCGGCGATGGAGGTCGCCGGCACGTTGCGCGTGCAGATCGAGGCGCTGCTGTCGATGGGCCTGCCCAACTCGCCGATGGCCGGCGCGCACATCCGCGTGGCCAGCGGCAATTTCGTCACCGCGCGGCCGATCGGCGTCGTCGACGGCGTCGACTTGATGCATACCGGCGAAGTGCGCAAGATCGACGCGCCGGCGATCGAGCGGCGTCTGAAGGACGACGAGCTGGTGGTGATTTCGCCGCTCGGCTATTCGCCGACCGGCGAGGTGTTCAATCTCGCGCTCGGCGACGTCGCCGCGGCAACTGCGGCGGCGCTGAAGGCGGACAAGCTGATTTTCCTGATGGAGTCCGCGGGCGTCACCGGCCGCCGCGGCGAGCTGCTGCGCGAGCTGACGGTGCGCGAAGCGAACAGCCTGTTGACCCGCGGGCGCATCGACTCCGAGGAAATGCAGTTCTACCTGCCGGCGGCGGTGCGCGCCTGCGAGCAGGGCGTGGGCCGGACGCACCTGATCTCCGGGCACCTCGACGACAGCCTGCTGCTCGAGCTGTTCACCCGCAAGGGCGTCGGCACGCTGGTGACGCCGGATCCGCTGGAGACGCTGCGCCACGCGAAAATCGACGACATCGGCGGCATCCTCGGCCTGATCGAGCCGCTGGAGGAGGCGGGCCTGCTGGTCAAGCGCAACCGCGACCTGCTGGAAATGGAAATCGACCGCTTCTGGGTGCTCGAGCACGACCGCATGATCGTCGGCTGCGCGGCGCTGTATCCCTTTTCCGGCGAAAAGTCCGGCGAACTGGCCGGACTCGCGGTGCATCCGGAATTCCGCCGCCGCGGCGCCGGCGAGCGCCTGCTGGCGGCCATCGAAAAACGCGCCCGCGGCCTGCGGCTGAAGCAGCTGTTCGTGCTGACCACCCGGGCCGAGCACTGGTTCGTCGAGCGCGGCTTTACCGAAACCGACGTCAGCACGCTGCCGCAGAAAAAGAAGGAACTTTACAACTACCAGCGCCGGTCAGTGGTGCTGATCAAGCGGCTGTGACGGACCCCCGGGGCGCCATGCCCCGGTCCGTCGCAACAAATCCGTAACATTAAAGTCTTATTGTGGAGGCATGACATGGCACGCCAGGTGCAGTGCGTAAAACTCAAGCGCGAGGCCGAAGGCCTGGATTTCCCGCCCTATCCGGGGGAACTCGGCCGGCGGATATTCGACAATGTGTCGAAGGAAGCGTGGAAGCAGTGGCTGGAACAGCAGAAAATGCTGGTCAACGAAAACCGCCTCAATCTTGCGGACAAAAAGGCCCGTGATTATCTTGCGCAGCAGATGGAACGGCATTTTTTCGGCGGCGGTGCGGACACCGCGGCCGGCTACGTCCCGCCTTCGGGGGGGTGACGCCGTCCGTCCCGGCATCGCCGGGACCTGTCTGCGATGAACGCCGCGGTCCGCCGCCCGCGGCGCTCGCCGGGCAAGGCCAGGTTTGCGCCGGAGTTCTATCTCAACCGCGAACTCGGACTGCTGTCGTTCAACCGCCGGGTGCTGGCGCAGGCCGAGAACCGCGCCTGCCCGCTGCTCGAACGTCTCCGTTTCCTGTGCATCGTCAGCAGCAACCTCGACGAGTTTTTCGAGATTCGCGTTGCCGGCCTGCAGGCCGAGATCGAAGCCGGCTCGGCGCCGGTGTACCCGGACCAGTTGCGCGCCGACCAAGTCTACCGCCAGGTCGCGCAGGAGGCCCATGAGCTTGTCGCGCGCCAGTACCGGCTACTCAACGAGGAAATCCTGCCCGGGCTCGAAAGCGAGGGCATCCGCTTCCTGCGGCGCAGCGGCCTGACGCCGCAGCAGGCCGAGTGGACGCGCGGCTATTTCCTGCGCGAAGTGATGCCGGTGCTGACGCCGATCGGCCTCGATCCGGCGCATCCGTTCCCGCGGGTGCTCAACAAGAGCCTGAATTTCGCCGTCGAGCTCGAGGGCAAGGACGCCTTCGGCCGCAATTCCGGCATCGCCATCGTGCAGGCGCCGCGCGTACTGCCGCGGGTGATCCGCCTGCCGCAGGACGTCGCCGGTGCCGAATACGATTTCGTGTTCCTGTCCTCGGTGCTGCACGAATACGTCGGCGAACTGTTCACCGGCATGAAGGTGCTCGGCTGCTACCAGTTCCGGCTGACGCGCAACAGCGACCTGTTCGTCGACGAGGAGGAGGTCAAGGATCTGCGCACCGCGCTGCGCGGCGAACTGCCGCACCGGCATTTCGGCGACGAGGTGCGCCTCGAGGTCGCCGACAGCTGTCCGCAGCACATCTCGAACTTCCTGCTGACCCAGTTCAAGCTCGACGAGGAGGATCTCTACCGCGTCGACGGTCCGGTCAATCTCGCCCGGGTCATCAGCGTGCCCGACTGGGTCGACCGGCCGGAACTGAAGTTTCCGCAGTTCCGGCCCGGCATGCCGGAACGCCTCGACCAGCCGGGGAGCATGTTCGACGCGATCCGCGCGCGCGACATCCTGCTGCATCATCCCTACCAGTCGTTCCAGCCGGTGCTCGTGTTCCTGCAGCAGGCCGCGCGCGATCCGGCGGTGGCGGCGATCAAGATGACGGTGTACCGCACCGGCGCCGAATCGGAGCTGATGGAAGAGCTGATCAGCGCGGCGCGCAGCGGCAAGGAAGTGACCGTGGTGCTGGAGCTGATGGCGCGCTTCGACGAGGAGGCGAACATCAACTGGGCGCAGCGGCTGGAGGAGGCGGGTGCCCACGTCGTCTACGGCGTCGTCGGCCACAAGACCCACGCGAAAATGCTGATGGTGGTGCGGCGCGAGGCCGAGGGGCTGCGCCGCTACGTGCACCTGTCCACCGGCAACTACCATCCGCGCACGGCGCGCCTCTACACCGATTTCGGGCTGTTCACCTGCCACGAGGAAATCGGCAACGACGTCGCCGACGTGTTCATGCAGCTCACCGGGCTGGGCCGCGCGACGAAGCTGCGTCACCTGCGCCAGTCGCCGTTCACGCTGCACAAGGAGATGATGCGCGCGATCGAGAACGAGACGGCGATCGCCCGCTCCGGCCGCAAGGGGCAGATCATTGCCAAGATGAATTCGCTGCTCGAGGCCGAGGTGGTCGGCGCGCTGTACGAGGCGTCGAAGGCCGGCGTGCAGATCGACCTGATCGTGCGCGGCGTCTGCGCGCTGCGCCCCGGCGTCGCCGGTTTCTCGGACAACATCCGCGTGCGCTCGGTGATCGGCCGCTTTCTCGAGCATACCCGGGTGTTCTATTTCTACAACGACGGCGCCGAGGACGTCTACCTGTCGAGCGCCGACTGGATGGACCGCAATTTTTTCGGGCGCGTCGAGGTGTGTTTTCCGGTGCTTGATCCCGAACTCAAGCGGCGGGTGATCGGCGAAGGCCTGCAGGCCTACCTCGAGGACAACACCCAGGCCTGGCTGATGGGAGAGGACGGCCAGTACGCCTGCCGCGTTCCGGGCCGTGGCAAGCCGGTCTTCGCCCAGGAATCGCTGCTCGACTTGTTGACCCGCAAGACCGGCGCATGAACCGCGGCCGCCGCCGGCAGCAGAAGGCCGATGCCGCGGCGGCGACCGAGGTCGAACTCAAGCTGCGGTTTCCGCCGTCGCGCCTGCGCGACGTGCTGGCGTCGCCGCTGCTGCCGGGGGTGCGCCGCACCGCCGGCCGGCGGCTGGCGGCCACGTATTACGACACGCCCGCTCTGGATCTGTGGCGGCGGCGGATCGCATTGCGCGTGCGGCGCGAAGGCGGCCGCTGGGTGCAGACGGTCAAGGGCGGCGGATCCGCCGCGTCGGGCGTGCATCGCCGCCTGGAAATCGAAATCCCGCTGACGGACCCGCGACCGGATCTGTCCGGATTGCCGCGCCACGCCGTGACCCGGGTCCTGCGGTCACGCAAGGTGGCGGAAGCCGTGACGCCGGTGTTCCATACCGCGATCACCCGCTCGCCGTGTCTGCTGGAGCCGGCGCCGGGTGTGCTGATCGAGGCGGCGATCGACCGCGGAACGGTACGCAGCGGCAGGCGCCGCGAAGCCGTCTGCGAAATCGAGCTGGAACTGAAACGCGGGCCGGTGACGGCCCTGTTCGACCTGGCCCTGCGGCTGGCGGCGCAGCTGCCGCTGACGCTGGAGCACCGGTCGAAGGCGCAGCGGGGCTATGCGCTGTTCCGGGGAAGCGACATGCCGCCGGCGAAGGCGGTCGCGCCGGTGCTTGATCGCTCGATGAGCACCGGCGAGGCGTTTTGCGCGATCGCCGGCAACGCCCTGGCGCAGGCGCAGGCCAACGAACACGGCGTCATCCACGGCGATGATCCGGAATACCTGCACCAGATGCGCGTCGGCATCCGCCGGCTGCGCTCGGCGTTCCGGCTGTTCCGCGATTTGCTGGGCGAAGCGGCGACGCCGCCGGCCGGGGCGCTGCGCGCCATCGCTGCCGATCTCGGGCCGGCGCGCGACTGGGATGTGCTGGTCACCGAAACCCTGCCGGCAATCGCCACGATGTTGCCGGCGGAGCGGCTGTCGCCGGCGTTTTTCGCGGCCTGTGCACGGCAGCGGGCACTGGCCCGAAGAAAATTAAAAACATCAATAAAAACAAATACTTATAATGAATCAATGCTGGTGCTGGGCCAGTGGCTGGCCCGGCTCGGCGACGGGCCCGGTCAGGCCGCGTGGCGACGGCCCGTCCGCGGCAGCGCCGCGAAGATTCTTGCCGCATGGCATGCGCGGGTGCTCAGGCGCGGACGCCATTTGGAGCAATGCAGCAGCGCGGAATTGCACCGGCTGCGCATTGCGGTCAAGCAGCTGCGTTATGCGGTGGAGTTTTTCAGCGTACTGTTTTCGCCGCGCCGCATGGCGGCGCTGCGGGATCATCTGGTGCGGCTGCAGGATATACTGGGGCGCATCAACGATGCCGCAAGCGTGGAATCGCTGCTCGGCGGCGCCGCGGTTTCCGGCGGACGCGCGGCGCAGGCCTCGGCGGGTATCGTCATCGGCTGGTGTGAAGCCCGCGCGGCCGGCGAGCGCGCTGTGCTGCAGGCGGCATGGCGGCGTTTCCGCGCGGCGCCGCAACCCTGGCGGGAGTGAACATGGACCTGATTCTGTGGCGGCATGCGGATGCCGAGGATGGCGTGCCGGACGAGACGCGGCGGCTGACCGCGAAAGGGCGCCGGCAGGCGAAAAAGATGGCGGCCTGGCTCGCCGGGCGCCTGCCCGCGGATTACCGGCTCATCTGCAGCCCGGCCGCGCGCGCGAGAGAGACGGCGGCGGCGCTGGGCGATCCGCGGATCGAAAAGGCGCTGTCCACCGCGGCCACGCCGCAGGGCCTGCTCAAGGCGGCGGGCTGGCCCGGCGGTTCCGGCGCGGTTGTCGTTGTCGGCCACCAGCCGACGCTGGGCGCGGCGGCGGCGCTGGCGCTGACCGGCGAGGCCTCGGCCTGGAGCCTGAAGAAGGGCGCGATCTGGTGGCTGGCCGGCGACGACGGCAGCGATGTCGAGGTGCGCGCGATGCTCGCCCCCGGCATTCTCTAGGCGGCGGCATGTTCGAATCGGCCAGCCTGGCCCATCGCGTCGACAAGACGGCCTATCGCCGCGCGGAGCCGAAGCTGCGCGAAGCCCTGCTCAATGCGCAGTACGACCTGAAGCAGAACGGGCGCTTTTCCGTGCTGATCCTGATCGCCGGGGTCGAAGGCGCGGGCAAGGGTGAGACGGTCAACCTGCTCAACGAATGGATGGATCCGCGGCATATCGAAGTCAGCGGATTCGCCGAACCCTCCGACGAGGAAAGCGAACGGCCCCGCCTCTGGCGTTACTGGCGGGCGTTGCCGCCGAAAGGCAAGATCGGCATCTTTTTCGGCGGCTGGCACACCCGGCCCATCGTCGACCGCGTCGCCCGGCGCATCGGCGCCGGACAGTTCGAATCGCATATCGGGGAGATCCTGCGGCTCGAGCGCATGCTGGTCGACGAGGGCGTGCTGTTGCTCAAGTTCTGGTTCCACCTGTCGAAGGCGCAGCAGAAAAAACGGCTGCGCGAACTCGAGGCCGATCCGGCCACGCGCTGGCGCGTGTCCCGGAAGGACTGGGATCTTTTCGGGCAGTATGACGACTACATCGGCGTCTGCGAGCCCTTCGTGCGCAGGACCAGCACCGGCGAGGCGCCGTGGCTGGTGGTGGCGGGCGCCGATCCGCACTACCGCAGCCTGACGGTCGGACGCACGCTGCTGGCGGCGCTGCGCGAACGGCTGGATGAAAAGGCGGCAAGGCATCCGCCGGACCGCAGTCCGCCGCTGTTGCCGGACGTCGGCCGGCTGAACGTGATCCGCGCATTGAATCTCGACCGGGCGCTGCCGAAGAAGGCCTACCAGCAGGAACTGGAAAAGCAGCAGGGGCGGCTGAACCTGCTGTTCCGCGACCCGCGCATGAAACAGATGGCGGTGGTCGCGGTGTTCGAGGGCAACGATGCCGCCGGCAAGGGCGGCGCGATCCGCCGTGTGACCCGCGCTTTGGATGCCCGCAGTTACCAGACCGTTTCCGTCGCCGCCCCCGGCGAGGAGGAACGGGCGAAACCCTATCTCTGGCGTTTCTGGCGCCATCTGCCGCGGCGCGGCCGCCTGCTGATCTTCGACCGTTCCTGGTACGGGCGCGTGCTGGTCGAGCGTGTCGAAGGTTTCTGCGCCGAGGCGGACTGGATGCGCGCCTATGCCGAGATCAACGATTTCGAACAGCAGCTCGGGCAGCACGACGTCCTGGTCGTGAAGTTCTGGCTGGCGATCGGCAAGGAAGAGCAGTACCGGCGTTTCAGGGAGCGCGAGCAGGTGTCCTTCAAGCGCTTCAAGATCACTCCGGAGGACTGGCGCAACCGGAAGAAATGGGATGCCTACGAGCGCGCGGTCTGCGACATGGTCGACCGCACGTCGACCGGCGGCGCGCCGTGGACGCTGGTCGAGGCCAACAACAAGCAGTACGCGCGGATCAAGGTGCTGCACACGCTGGCCGATGCGGTGGAGGCGGCGCTGGCGCGCATCGGAAGGCCGGGCAGGAAGCGCGGCGGCAAATCGGGCGGGAAGAGGAAAGGGGAAAAAG
>JAHCLD010000029.1 GCA_026125585.1 Burkholderiales bacterium | reverse complement strand
CTTGCGCGTGGAATACACGACCATGTAGCCGCTTTTGTGGATCATGTCCTCGACGCCGGCATTCTTCAGCAGCGGCGCATAGGCATCGAAGGTCTGCGACAGCAGCGCGCGCAGCCCGTCGGCGATCTTCTCCACGCGTTTGACGTCGGCCGCCGCGACGAATTTCAGCAGCCAGGGCAGCGCCTTCGGCAGATAGGACCAGCGCAGTGCCAGCGGCCCCAGCGGATCGAGCAGGTAACCGGGCACCTGGGACAGGATGCCAGGCATCGCGATCGGCACGCAGGAGCCGGGACTGAGGATGCCGGCATTGCCGAAGGAGCAGTACTCCCCCGGCGGGCGCTGGTCGACGACGGTGACGGCATGGCCATCCCGGCGCAGGTAACTGGCGGTGGCGATGCCGACGATGCCGGCACCGATGACGGTGATGTTTCTGGTTTGCATGGGTTGGCCGGATTATAGCCCCGGCGGTTTGGCGACCGGCCGCGACCGGTGGTAAAATCCGCGCCGGCTCGGGCGGTTAACTCAGCGGTAGAGTGCCACCTTCACACGGTGGAAGCCACTGGTTCGATCCCAGTACCGCCCACCACTACTTTTCAGCGGTTCGCAAGTTCCTGCGGACCCGCTTCAAAATCCCTGCCCAGCCTCAGCAACCTATTGAGTTTGGCCATTTTCATCTGATCATTGCGAGGAATGTCGTATTCCATCGCTATTCTCAGTCGACTCAACGGGGAAGTGTGAGCTTGCATCAAACGGAAACTTCTTCGTCACCAACTCAATAATGGCCAAACCTATTGGCCTTCCAATACCCGCCATACTCTTCGAGAAACTCATAAAGGAATTATCAAGAGCTTGCCATTTTTCCGCCCAGTCTTTGGAAAGCGAAAACGGGCGTAACTGAAGGAGTGGAATTAGTCGGTGCAACATCCAAGCAACTTCAGCATATCGATTTACGTACATGGTCGCACCATCCAAGGAGAACGTCGGCAATATTGACAATCCGCCATCCCCCTTTAGCCAGTCCATTGCCTCAAGGCTCGAAAATTTCAGACCGTGGATTTCATAATCAAACATATCATCCCAATGCCGTAGCCGAGCAATCACCTCACTTGAAAGACCGCTTTTAGCGCCAGACATTTCCCTGAATATCTTGCACTCAACGTTCTTCTTGTTTTTAAGAATGTCTTTTTCTGATTCCGGCAACTCTCCGTTGACAAGCCCCATAACCTCTTGATCATCATAAAGACCTTGCAAGACAGCGCACCGTATTTGTGCCTGTTCAACCATTACTCTCAGTAGTGAGTAACCCTGCCAAGGGTATCCATTTAGATATAGGATTTCCGAAGCCCTTAAATGCTTAACAAGAAATGAAAGCTGCGCAACATGATTGGCATATGCGAATGGTCTTGAAGGAGGAACTTTCAGCGACTGAAGGGTTTCAATGCAGAACGCTTTGAAGGAATCACTAAGGATTTGATGGCCCGCAAATTTGTTTACAGCGGCGCGACCGCAATGCAACTCCGCGTCGATTAAATCGCGAACACCACCTCCGCCCACAGCTCCGTTACGCTTGAATAACCGCACCAACTCGTTTTCTAGTTTTATCCAGTCAGCCTCTTCAGCCACCTTAAGCCCCTCCTTCGGACAGCCTCATAACCAAGGAAAAACCAGTTTAAGTCAGATCACAAGCAACACGATATCAGGCGTGGAAACTCATATTCACCCCCCTAATTTCCACAAAAAAATAAAAATAAGTATTTGATTAATAAATATTATTTTATTATTTATTTGCGCAAGATAAGCGCCGCTGATTCGATACCAGCACCGCCAATTCTTTTCGCAGGCATACGCCCAAACCTCTGAAATCACAGCCGGCTATACTCGCGCCTCAACAAGCCACCGATCACCATGCCCGACCAGTACACCCCCCTAGTCACCCCACCCGCCGCCCAGGACAGCCCTGCCCTCTGGTTCGCCTTCCAGCGCGGCTCCATCCTGGTCAGCAACGCCGAATCCGCGGCGCTGCCCTGCTGCTGCACGCTGGAGGAACACGGCGTCGCGACGGTGCGCCATCACTATCTCGGCCTGCTCGGCAATCAGCACTGTTACGCCGCCGAGATCGACGAAGGACAACCGCTGCCCGCCGGCTGGGCGCCGCTGGGACTGCGCGATCTTTTCGGCATGGTCGACAGCACGCTGGCCGCGCTGTCCGGCCGCGCGCTGCAGATCATCGACTGGGAACGCGATCACCAGTTCTGCAGCCGCTGCGGCACACCGATGCGCGCGCGCACCGACGAACGCGCCCGCGCCTGCCCGTCCTGCCGCTTCACCAGCTATCCGCCGGTGTCTCCGGCGGTGATGGTGCTGATCACCCGCGGCCGCGAGCTGCTGCTGGCGCGCAAGGCCGTGTGGCCGGCGGGACGTTATTCCGCCATCGCCGGTTTCGTCGAGCCGGGCGAGATGCTGGAGGACACCGTGGTGCGCGAAACGCGCGAGGAAGTCGGCGTCGAGGTCGGCGAACTGCGTTATTTCGGCAGCCAGCCCTGGCCCTTCCCGCATTCGCTGATGGTGGCCTTCACCGCCGAATACGCCGGCGGCCCGGTGCGTCCGGACGGCGTCGAGATCGAGGAGGCGGCATGGTTCGACGCCGAAGCCCTGCCGCGGCTGCCGCCCAGCGTCAGCATTTCGCGGCGGCTGATCACCACCGTGGCGGCGGAACTGGCGCGGCAGTATCCGCGCTGAACAACCCATCCAAAGACTGCAATCCACCATGATCGACACCAATCCCCTGCTCCGCCTGCACGCCCTCGGCCAGCGCATCTGGCTCGACAACCTGTCGCGCACGCTGCTGCAGGAAGGCACGCTGAAAAAACTGGTCGCCGAGGACCGCATCGCCGGCGTCACCTCGAACCCGACGATTTTTTTCAAGGCGATCAGCGAAAGCCCGCATTACCGCGAGGAACTGCAGAAACTGAAGGCCGATGCCGCCCTGTCCTCAGAACAGCGTTACGAAACGCTGGCCGTCGCCGACATCCGGGCCGCCTGCGACATCCTGCTGCCGCTGCACAGATCCAGCAAGGGCGAAGACGGCTACGTCAGCCTCGAAGTGTCCCCGGCGCTGGCGCATGACGCCGAAGGCACGCTGGCGGCCGGGCTGCGGCTGAAGGCGGCGGTCGCGCGCGACAACCTGCTGGTCAAGGTGCCGGCGACCGCCGCCGGCCTGAAGGCCATCGAGGAACTGATCGCCGAGGGCTGTTCGATCAACGTCACGCTGATGTTCTCGCTGCGCCATGTGCGCGACGTGGCGCAGGCCTATGTCCGCGGCATCGGCCGCCATGTCGAAGCCGGCGGCGACGCCGGCAAGGTCAAATCCGTCGCCAGCCTGTTCCTGAGCCGCGTCGACACGCTGATCGACAAGCGCCTCGAAGCCGTCGGCGGCGAAGCGCTGCCGCTGCGCGGCCGTTCGGCGGTAGCGCTGGCGAAGCTAGCCTACCAGGATTACCGTGCCACGTTTTCCGATGCGGCGTTCGGCACGCTCGCCAAGCGCGGCGCGCGGCCGCAGGCGATGCTGTGGGCCAGCACCGGCACCAAGAACCCGACGTACAGCGACGTGATGTACATCGAATCGCTGATCGGCCCGCAGACCGTCAACACGGTGCCCGATGCCACGCTGGCGGCATTCCGCGACCACGGCCGATCGGAAGCGACGCTGGAAACCGGCATCGATGCCGCGCAGAAACAATTCGCGGCGCTGCAGTCCCTCGGCATCGACATGGATGCCGCCGGTGAGGAATTGCAGGCGGAAGGACTGAAGCAGTTCGAGGATTCGTTCCGGCAGTTGCTGGCGCTGACTGCATAGAAGCAGTCAAAAAAATAATCAATAAAATCAAATACTTATGAAATTATCAGAGCGGCGCCCCCGCTCAGTGCTCATCGCTCCGCATTCATCGCTGTCCACAGCGCGCCGCCGCTGGCCTTGTCGATGTCCGCGAGCTGCGCCTCGTGCGCGGCGATTTCGTCCGGGCTCGCGTGCAGCACCGCGAGCTTCAGGCCCTCGCGGCTGAATCCCGTCACGCTGACCTCGGTGCGGACCGTCTCGGTCTCGATCATCAGGCTTTCCTGGCCGCGGGTCATCGCCAAGTAGACGTCCGCCAGCAGTTCCGCATCCAGCAACGCGCCGTGCAGCGTGCGCGCCGAGTTGTCGATCTGGTAACGGTCGCACAGCGCGTCCAGTCCGTTGCGCTTGCCGGGATGCAGATCCTTGGCCATGCGCAGCGTGTCGATCACCTCCGGACAATAGGTTTTCAGGCGCTTGCGGCGCACGAGCGCAAGTTCGCTGTCGAGGAACCCGATGTCGAAGGGCGCGTTGTGGATGATCAGCTCCGCGCCGGTGATGTACTCGAGCAGTTCGTCGACGACTTCCGCGAACTTCGGCTTGTCGCTGAGGAATTCCGTGGTCAGTCCGTGCACCTGCAGCGCGCCCTCGTCGCTGTCGCGGCCGGGATTGAGATAGCGGTGAAAATGACGCCCGGTCAGGCGCCGGTTGACCAGTTCCACACCGGCCACCTCGATGATGCGGTGCCCGAGCTTGGGTTCGAGGCCGGTGGTCTCGGTATCGAGCACGATCTGCCGTGTCGCCATCAGGCCCCCGCCTCCGGCCTGACACTGTCCACGCCGCGGTTGGCCAGCGCGTCCGCGCGCTCGTTGCCGTCATGTCCGGCGTGCCCCTTGACCCACAGCCAGTCGATGTCGTGCTGCGCGGCAAGCTCGTCGAGGCGGCGCCACAGGTCCTCGTTCTTGACCGGTTTTTTGTCGGCCGTCTTCCAGCCGCGCTTTTTCCACGAATGGATCCACTCCGAGATGCCCTGCTGCACGTATTTCGAATCGGTGTGCAGACGCACCCGGCAGCGGCGCTTCAGCGCTTCCAGCGCGCGAATCACCGCGGTGAGCTCCATGCGGTTGTTGGTGGTCAGCGGCTCGCCGCCGAACAGCTCGCGGGTTTTGCCGCCGGCGCTGAGCAGCGCCCCCCAGCCGCCGATGCCCGGATTGCCCTTGCATGCGCCGTCGGTGTAAATCTCGACCACGTCGTTTTCCGGTCCTTCGTTCACGTTCATTGCGTCCTGACCCGCGCCGCCGCCGCGTCCTCGTCGCGCACCCGCTCCGGCACCGGTGCCATGCTCTTTTTCGGCGCCGCGCGGTCGCTCCATTTCGGCATGATCAGGCGGATGCCGCGCACCCGCTTGATCGCCTGCAGGAAAAACACGCCGCCCGCGATCGGCCACCAGCGGTCGCCTGCCTTTTCCATGAAACCGAAGCGGTCCAGCCACTTCTGTTCGGCGCAGGGCGGCGCGTAGCAGGCCATCGAGCCGGCGACGATTTCGAGGCCGACCAGCGCGAACCAGTCCTTGACGCGCGGCAGGTGGATGAAACGGCCGGTCCACGGAAAATTGCGGCGCACGCCGACGCTGCGGCGCAGGCCCCACAGGCTCAGCGGATTGAATCCGGCGATGACCACATGCCCCTCCGGCCGCAGCACGCGCGCGACTTCGCGCACCACCTGGTGCGGATGTTCGGAGAATTCGAGCGTATGCGGCAGCACCATCAGATCCACGGCATTCGATTCGACCGGCAGGTCGCGAAAATCGGCGCGCAGGCCGACCGCGCCGCGCGGCGCCACCCGGACCCGCAGCGGAATGCGGCTCGCGCGCAACAGGTCGACCTGCTCCAGCCCCAGCTGCAGCGCGTGATAGCCGAAGATGTCGGCCACGGCACCGTCGAAATAAGCCCGCTCCCGGTCGAACAGATAACTGCCCGGCGGACTCGCCAGCCATTCATCCACGCCAAGGCCGCCGCCTGCAATTGACATGGCCCGAGTTTAAATCATAATCGGCCGCTGATCCGAAACGGAGTCCGACATGCCCGCCTACCAGGTCATCGCGCTGCGCGCCTTCGCCGACAATTACATCTGGACCATCCGCGACGCCACGCATGCCGCGGTGGTCGATCCGGGCGACGCGCAGCCGGTGCTCGATTACCTGGCGCGCGAGAAACTGCAGCTCGCCGCCATTCTCAACACCCATCACCATGCCGACCACGTCGGCGGCAATGCCGCGCTGCTCGCCCGGCATCCGGCGCCGGTCTACGGCCCGCATGACGAACGCATCCCGGAAGTCAGCACGCGGCTCGCCGACGGCGAACATTTCACGCTGCCGCATTTCGGCATCGACATGGAAACCCTCGAAATCCCCGGCCATACGCGCTCGCATGTCGCCTTCTTTGGCGGCGGCATGCTGTTCTGCGGCGACACGCTGTTCGCGGCCGGCTGCGGACGCCTGTTCGAAGGCACGCCGCGCCAGATGCACGACTCCCTGACCCGGCTGTCACGGCTGCCGGACGACACCCGCGTGTATTGCGGGCACGAGTACACCCTGTCCAACATCCGCTTCGCCCGCGCGGCGGAACCGGACAACACGCGCCTGCCCGAACTCGAAACCCGCATGCAGGTTCTGCGCGACCAAGACCAGCCGACGCTGCCTTCGACCATCGGCCAGGAAAAAGCCACCAATCCCTTCCTGCGCGTGAACGAACCCGGAATCATCAGCAGCGCCAGCGCGCGCGCGGAAAAAAAACTGTCGGACCCGGTGAGCGTGCTGGCCGCCATCCGCGACTGGAAGAACAACTTCTGAGGCGCCCCGGCAAACCTCATGCCGCACTTCCGAATATGACAATAAAATATTGATTTTCAATGGATATCCGGTTTGACAATCTGCCCCTGCGGGACTACCATCCGGCAAAATTTCCGGCTTCCGGCCCCTGTTTCCGGGACTTCCTGCCCTCATGACCCATTCTGCCGCCCGCCTGCTCCTGCTGACCGCGATGCTGATCGTCACCGGCTGCGCCCAGATGCCCGCAGGCGAACTCGGCGAAGCCCCGGACAGCGCCCCTCCCGTTGTAGCAACGGCTCCGGAAATCATCCCGGACCGTCCCGCCGTCACCCCGGAAATTCCGGCGCCGGAGCCGGTGGCGGCCATCGAAAAACCGGCGCCGCGGGACATGTGGGAACGAATCCGCACCGGATTCGCGATGAAGCCGATGGACGGCGGCCTGGTCCGCGACTGGGAAACCCGCTATTCCGCAAAACCGGAATACTTCGCGCGCATGGTCGATCGCGGCAGCCATTACCTGTTCCACATCGTCGAGGAAATCGAGCGGCGGAAAATGCCCGCCGAGATCGCGCTGCTGCCGATGATCGAATCGGCCTACAACCCGCAGGCCTACTCCAAGGCCCATGCCTCGGGCCTCTGGCAGTTCATCCCGTCCACCGGGCGGCTCTACGGACTGCGCCAGAACTGGTGGTACGACGGCCGGCGCGACGTCATCGCGGCCACCAATGCCGCGCTCGATTACCTCGAAAAACTCTACGGCATGTTCGGCGACTGGGAACTGGCGCTGGCCTCCTACAACTGGGGGGAGGGCGCGGTCAGCCGCGCCGTGGCGCGCAACCAGGCCAGGGGCCTGCCCGGCGACTACGCCAGCCTGACCATGCCCGCGGAGACGCGCAACTACCTGCCCAAGCTGATCGCCGTGAAAAACATCATCGCCGACCCGGCACGTTTCGGCGTTCAGCTGGCCGGCGTGCCGAACGAACCCTATTTCGAAATCGTCACGGTCAGGCAGCACATCGACGTCAAGCTTGCCGCGAAATTCGCGGAAATGCCGCTGGAGGAATTCCGGTTCCTCAATCCCGCCCACAACAAGCGGGTGATCAAGGCCTATGCCGCGGAGACCATCGTGCTGCCGCGCAACAGGGTCGCCATCTTCCACGCCAATCTCGAAAACCACGCCAAGCCGCTGGTAACCTGGCAGGCGCATACGCTGAAACCGGGAGAAAAGCCGGAGAAGGTCGCCGCCAAGTACGGCATCAGCGTCAGCGAGCTGAAGGCCGTCAACGGCATCGGCAGCAAGACGCGCCTGCGTCCCGGGCAACCGCTGCTGGTGCCGGTCAAAGAAGGCGCCACGCCCAACCTGCCGGACCTGCCGGCAACGCCCGTCACCCTGCCGCGGGCGTACAAGGCGGCCCGCGCGGCGCACACCAAGGGCGGCAAACCGGCCAAACATGCGACCAGGGCCGCCGTCAAACGCGCGCCGGCAAAACGCGCCAAGGCAGCCGTCAAACCGGCGGCAAAAACGGGCAAACCGCCCGTCGTCGCCTCCCAATCCCGGCGCTAGCGGGATCTCAATCGCGCAGGTGGCAGCAGGCCGTCTGCGTGGCACTCCAGGATTTTGCCGCGGGGTATTCCACGCGACACTGCGGCAGCGCAACCGGACAGCGCGGATGGAAATGGCATCCGGACGGCGGATCCAGCGGTGACGGCAGGTCGCCGGCCAGGCGGATCGCCGCGCGCTCCCGCCGCGGATCGGCCACCGGAACCGCCGCCAGCAATGCGCGGGTATAGGGGTGACGCGGCGCGCGCAGCACCTCGCCGGCCAGGCCCCGCTCGACGACGCGCCCCAGGTACATCACCGCGACCTCGTCGGCCATGTATTCGATGACCGCCATGTTGTGGCTGATGAACAGGTAGGACAGGCCGCGCTCGCGCTGCAGCCGTTTCAGCAGGTTCAGGATCTGCGCCTGCACCGACACGTCGAGCGCGCTGGTCGGTTCGTCGCAGACGATCAGCTTCGGCTCCACCGCCAGCGCGCGCGCGATCGCGATGCGCTGGCGCTGGCCGCCCGAAAACTCGTGCGGATAACGCGCCTTCACGTCCGGCGCGAGGCCCACCTCGGCCAGCAGCCCGTCGATATGCGACTGCCGCCACCGGGCGTCGGCGCCGATGCCCAGCGCCAGCAGGCCCTCCTCCAGGGCATCGCCGATGCGCATCCGCGGATTGAGCGAGGCATAGGGGTCCTGGAAAATGATCTGCACGTCGCGCCGCCGCCGGCGCAGCTCCCCCTGCCGCAATGCGAGGAAATCCTGGCCATCGACGATCACCCGCCCCGCCGTCGGCTCGACCAGCCGCAGCAGCCCCTTGCCGACGGTGGTCTTGCCGCAGCCGGATTCGCCGACGAGGCCCAGCGTGCGCCCCGGCGCGATGGCCAGCGACACGCCGTCGACCGCGCGCACGTGGCCGCGGACTCTCTGCAGCAGGCCCTTGCGGACGGGGAACCAGACCTTGAGGTCGGAAACCTCGAGTAATGAAGAGTACGGAGTGCAAAGTGCAGAATGCCCCCCTTCCTCCAGCGAAGGGTTCCGCTCTGCGCTTTGCACTCTGCGCTCTGCACTGCCGTACAAATGGCATCTGACCCCATGCCCCTGCCCCGCTTCGCGCCATTCCGGCACCATGTCCGCGCACCGCGGCAATGCGGCATCGCAGCGGTCCACGAAACGGCAGCCGGCAAAGTCCCTGTCCAGCCGCGGCACGGTTCCGGGAATCGCCGCCAGCGCGCGGCCGCGGCCGGCGCGTTCGGGCAGCGAAGCGAACAGCTTGCGCGCATAGGGATGGGCCGGCCCGGCAAAAAAGGCATCGACCGGCGCGGTCTCGATGATCTGGCCGGCGTACATCACGGCGACGCGCTGCGCGACCTGCGCCACCACGCCGAGGTCATGGGTGATCAGCAGCATCGCCATGCCGCGCGACCGCTGCAGTTCGCGCAGCAGTTCCAGCACCTGCGCCTGCACGGTGACATCCAGCGCCGTGGTCGGCTCGTCGGCGATCAGCAGCGCCGGATCGCAGGCCAGCGCGATGGCGATCATCACCCGCTGTTTCATGCCGCCCGACATCTGGAAGGGATATTCGGAGGCGCGCCGCCTGGCATCGGGCATGCGCACCGCATCCAGCAGCTCCAGCACCCGCGCCGTCACCGCGGCGCCCCGCAACGGGGTATGACGGCGCACCGACTCGGCGATCTGGTCGCCGGCGGTCATCACCGGATTCAGCGACAGCCCGGGCTCCTGGAAAATCATCGCCACGCGGTGCCCGCGCAGGTCGCGCATCCGCGACTCGGGCAGTGCCAGCAGGTTCTCGCCCTGCAGTTCCACGCATCCGCCGGCAATCTCTCCGGCATCCGGCAGCAGGCGCATGATGGACAGCGCGGTCATCGACTTGCCGCAGCCGGATTCGCCGACCAGCGCGAAGGTTTCGCCGGCGGCGATGTCGAAGGACACGCCGTCGACGGCGCGCACCGGCGCGCCTCCGCCGTGGATGCGCGTCGTCAGCCCTGCCACCCGGAGCAGCGGCGCGCTCATGCCCTCCCCCCCGCCCGCAGCCGCGGATCGAAGGCGTCGCGCACCGCGTCGGCGAACAGGTTCGCCGCGAGCACCAGCGCGAGCATGAACACGAAGGCCGCGGCCAGCGACCACCAGACCATCGGCTCGCGCGCCATTTCCAGCCGTGCGCCGTTGATCATCGTGCCGAAGCTGATCATCGAGGGATCGACGCCGACGCCGATATAGGACAGCACCGCCTCGGCCAGCACCAGGCCGCTGAAATCCATCACCAGCGCTGATCATCACGATGTGCATCACGTTACGTCAGGTGGCGCATCATGACAAAAAGAAACTGATACGCCGAAGCGCCCGGTGCCGCCTGGACGTATTCCAGTTCGCGCAGCTTCAGCACTTTGCCGCGCAGCAGCCGGCACAGCCCCGTCCAGCTGGCGATGCCAGTGACCACGGCACATGCCAGCAGCTGCACGTCGGCGCGGATCTCGGAAAGCGCCGAACGTTCCGGATGGTTCTGACAAACCGCATCATCAGCACCGTGGTCGCAAATCAGCAGCACGCGTTAGAATCGACGACAGCGTCGTAAAGATACCAGATTTGCGACCGGTCGACCAGCCGCCCCTGAAATAACCATCGTCAGACAGCACCAGCTGAATGGTAAGTCACCGAGTGCGGCTGGCGGAATGATGACCAGCCTGCGATGCTTTTCCGCTGTAAGTTTGAGAGAGCACGTCCGGTTTAGACCTCTCTTTGAATGCGCCCAGCGACGGTGGTTGAAGCCAGATGCGGCCATCTAAGTCCATGATGAGTACATGAATGCGCTCGGAAGGCAACAGGCACAGATTTATTTGTGGCAGAAAAAGGCAAATCCGCTCCAGATCTTCAACAAAATCCCTTATGTTACGCTTTTATAAGTTATCGTGCCAAAGATGATTAGATCGCTTGCAGCAACCACAGCAACAAGGCTGGCGATAAGCTCCTTCCAAAAAGGGATTATTTCACCGGACATCAGTGGTTCGAGATCCGCCCGTACGGCAACGCGAGATGTGGCTGCCGCGCGAGTTGCGGATGGCACCCGCTCCTCGCCGCCGCTGGAACGTGGAAGCGCTCCAATAGGTAACAAATGAAGGCTTATATTTTTCATGCTCAGTAAAAGGGTTCGAGCTACAACTGAGTTAGCTGCAAGTTTGAACATCGCAAAGTCGCTGTTTTCACGATCCTTCGCGGCAGTAAAATGCAAGAATATCCATTCAGTACGTAAACAGTGGCGCGCCAAAAGCATTGAAGGAAAAAAAAGATAATGCTCAAAGCGCTCACTTTTTTGCCCAGGTAAAAGTTTAGGAAAAGGGCGTTGTCGTGAAGAAGGCAGACCAGTGCTCAGAAGAGCTTTACCACCGCGTGCCAGACCAGAAGCCAGTCGCTCCATTGAAGAAGCCTCGATGGTAAAAGTTTGTTATCAGTGTGAGCCAAACCGCAGAAAATCCTGCTGGACGATGGCAGTCGTGATGGTGTAGTTGCCGAGGCCGGGAATGCTGAAGAAGGGACTCTGGTGGATCAGCGCGCCCATGAACAGCAAAGCGGATCACCACGCACCACGCCGGTGAGGCCTTCCGGATCATCGCGTTCTGCAGCACGTGGCGGAACAGCACGCGCGGCTCGGAGTTCCCTTCGCGCGCGTGGTGCGCACGTAAACCCCACGATCTCCTCGAGAATATCGCAAAGCCAGCGGGCGCTGCCGCCGATGCCGATGATCAGCACCGGCAGCACGAGGAATTTGACCGCCTCGAACCCGCCGTCGTAGCCGGATATCGGCACCAGGCTCCACAGTTTGCCGAACACGAACTGCCCGCCGATGATGTAGAACAGCGTGGAAACCGACATCATCAGCACGCACAGCACCACGCCCCAGAAATCGATGTAGGTCGCGCGGAAAAACGCCATCAGCAGCGCGAAGGAAATGTAGACCGCGAGGCCGATGACGAAGGCCGGCAGCTGGACCGCGAGGCTCGGCCACATGCGGGTGCCGATGTCGTAGCCGATGTTGCGCCCCTGGTCCGAGGCGCCGAACTGGAAGGCGAACAGGCGCAGCGACTTGTCGAAAAATACGGTTTCGGTGGCGCGCTGGATGCCCGTCATTTTATCGTTCAAAAACAATGGTTTATCATACCCGCGTTCGCGCTTCCACTTGTCCACGGCCTCTGCGGTGACCCGCTTGGCGCCAAGCTGCGCGCGCGCCATGTCGTCGGGCGAATTGACGAAAAAAAACAGCGCGAACGTCAGCACGTTCACGCCGACCAGCACGAACAGGCCATAGACCAGGCGGCGGATGACGTAGGCGCTCATGCCGCCTCTCCCGTCGCGGTGCGCCGCTCGCGGCGGCGGAACGCCGCCACCGCCGGCAGCACCGTCAGCACCAGCACCACGGCAATCAGCGCCAGCGGCCAGACCACCGGCGGATTCCAGTCGCGCCGCCGCTCTGCCCGCACTGCCGGATCCAGCCGCTGGTACTTGAGGCCGTTGTTGGCGATCTGGTTGGGCTTGCGGTTGTGGACCCAGCCGTGGTGCAGGCTATAGTCCTTGGGGAAAAAGCTCCAGACCCAGGGCGCATCGTGGCGCAGCAGCTCGACCATGCGGTCGATGATCGCCTGCCGTTCCGGCCCGTTGGCCATGTGTTTCATGCGGTCGAACAGGCGGTCGTATTCGGCGTTGCGGTAGTTCGAGGCGTTTTCCCCCTGGGTTTTCGCCCGTCCCTGCGGTCCGTGCAGCAGGAACAGGAAATTCTCCGGATCCGGATAATCGGCGTTCCAGCCTAGGAAGTAGAGCTGCGCGGTGCCCCGCCGCAGCTTGTCCTGCAGCCGGTTGAAATCGGTGGCGCGGATCACCAGCTGGATGCCCAGCTTCGCGAACTGCCGGACGTACCAGTCGAGGCGCGCCCGGCTGTCGGGGCCGCTGGACGTGGTGTCGAGATGCAGCAACAGCGGCTGTCCGGTTCTGGCATCGCGGCCGTTGGGATATCCCGCTTCGGCCAGCAGTTTCTTCGCCTGGTCGATACCCTTGCGCTGCGCGGCGCCGTCGCGCCATTCGTAGACCTGGGGATTGATGCCCGCCGCATCCGGCTCGCGGTAACCGAAAATGCCCGGCGGAATCGGACCGTGCGAAGGCAGGCCGCGGCCGTTGCGGAAAATGGAGATCAGCTCCTCCTGGTCGACGGCGATCGACACCGCCAGCCGCAGCTTGCGCGCGCGCTCGCCGGCCGCGTCGCCCACCACCGGGTCGAGCATGTTGAATCCGAGATAGAACACCGTCGTCGCCAGAGAAGTCTGCAGGCGGATGCCGCGGCGCTCCATGTCTTCGGTCAGCGTGACGTCGCCCTGCCCCGAGAACTGCACCGCCTGGTCGAAGGTGTCGGAGCCGATGCCGGAAGCGTCGTAGTAGCCCTGCAGGAACTTGTTCCAGTACGGGATCTGCTCCTTCTCGAGGCTGAACACGACCTTGTCGATGAAGGGCAGCGGCTTGCCGGCATCACGCAGCAGCCCGCGCGCGGCGTCCTCCGGCTCGCCCTCCGCCGGATAGACCTCGCCGCGGTAATTCGGATTGCGCTCGAGCACCATCTGGCGGTTGGGATTGTTGACCGTCAGCATGTACGGCCCGGTGCCCACCGGATACCAGTCGAGCGTGATGTTCTTTTCCGCCATGCCGGGCTGGCCGTAGAAGCGGTCGGCTTCCGGCGGCACCGGCGAGAAAAACGGCATCGCCAGCCAGTAGACGAACTGCGGATACTTGCCGCGCACGCGCAGCGCATAGCTGTGGCGGTCGATGATCCGCGCGCCGGACATTTCGTAAGCCCCGAGGTCGATTGGCGCCCCTTCGGGCAGTGCCGCGGCATCCTGCGCCAGGCGGTCCGCCAGATCCTTCAGGCCGACGACGTAGCCGCTCATCAGCTGCAGGATCGGCGAGTGCAGCCGCGGATGCGCCAGGCGCTTGAGCTGGTGCACATAGTCGGCGGCCTCCAGCTCGCGGGTGCCGGTGTACCTGAAGTCGGCCAGGGTATCGATGCCGCGCAGATCGGCCGCCGTCAGCGCGTGGTAACGCGGCCTGCCGGCCTCGTCCTTCGCGAAGGCCGGATGCGGCTGGTAGAGCACGCCCTGCCGGACGCGGATCACGTACTCGCTGTAGGCCACGCGCTCCGCCGGCGCGCTGTCCGGCAGCGGCCTGCCGGCGGCATCGAGATAGACGGGTTTCGGCACTTCCCCGGCGCCGAACGGGATCAGTTCGTACGGTCGTTTCAGGTAGTGGTACTGCAGCGGCGGCTGGTAGATGTTGGCGATGAAGGCGTACTCGTTCTCGGCGTACGACTGCACCGGATCGAGATGTTTGGGCCGTTCGGTGAACGAGCTGTAGAGCGTGTTGGCGGCGGCGTCCGCGGCCGGATAGGGATCGTTCCACGGCGCCCCGCCGCATCCCGCAAGAAATGTGAGCACGACAAATGCGGGCAGCAGTGGCAGCAGGCCGTGGCGGATGCGGATCATCGGCGGAAAGTGTAGCCGATAATCGCCGCCGCATCTTCTGGTTATAATCGGCCGCAGCGCGCTTCGCCCATCTCCAGAAGGAGCATCATGGCTTTCCTGCAAGACAAGAAAATCCTGATCACCGGACTGCTTTCCAACCGCTCCATTGCCTATGGCATCGCGAAGGCCACCAGCCGTGAAGGCGCGCGGCTGGCTTTCACCTACCAGGGCGAGGACATCCGGGAACGCGTGATCAAACTCGCCGCCGAGTTCGGCTCGGCGCCGGTGCTCCCCTGCGACGTGACCAGCGATGAACAAATTGCCGCGCTGTTCGATTCCCTGAAATCGGAATGGGGCGGCCTCGACGGGCTGCTGCATTCGATCGCCTTCGCGCCGCGCGAGGCGCTGAAGGGGGGATTTCTGGACGGATTGTCCCGCGAAGCCTTCGCCACCGCCCATGACATCAGCAGCTACAGCTTTGCCGCGCTGGCGAAGGGCGCCGTGCCGCTGATGGCCGGCCGATCCGGCGCCATGCTGACTCTCACCTACCTCGGCGCCGAGCGCACCGTGCCCAACTACAACGTGATGGGGCTCGCCAAGGCGAGCCTCGAGGCCTGCGTGCGTTACCTCGCCAGCGACCTGGGACCGTCAGGCATCCGCGTCAACGGCATCTCCGCGGGACCGATCAAGACCCTAGCGGCGGCGGGCATCGGCGACTTCGGAAAAATCCTCAAGTTCGTCGAGAACAATACGCCATTGCGGCGCAACGTCACCATCGAGGACGTCGGCAATGTAGCGGCCTTCCTGCTGTCCGACCTCGCGGCCGGCGTGACCGGAGAGATCACCTACGTCGACTGCGGCTTCAGCACCGTCGTCGGCGGCATGCGCGGGGAGTAAGGCGGAGCATCAGGATTGCCGCCGGCCGCCACGCCGCCCGGTCTTGATTCCGCCTGCTGCGCCTACTTCCGTTCAATGGCCTCCAGGCGGACTTTCGTTTCCGTCTTTTTCTTCAGGCTGCCCAGATAGGCGGCCAGCTCCGCCTGCGCCGAAACCTGGCGCAGGGTCTGGGCGATGGCATTCTGCTTGTCCTTGGCGCCTTCCGCCACTTCCTGCACCTTGCTGACGCGCACCAGCGCGTAACCCCCGCCCGGAATTTCCGTGCCCGAGTAGGCGGGCAGCTTGCCGGTATCGGTCCTGAAGGCCTGGCGCAGCACTTCGCCCGGCATCCCCTTCGGATCACCGCGGCCGGCCAGTTGCGGTGCGCTCCAGGCCAGCTGGGCATCCTTGCCCTGGCGCAGGGCTTCCAGCCGGGCACGGCCTTCCTGCGCGGCCAGCTGCCCCGCCTGCTGCAGCGTCAGTTTCTTCACCAAGGCGGCGCTGATCTGTTCAAAGGGCTGCACCGTCGTCGGCTTGTGCTCGACGACCCGTGCACCGACCAGCACGCCAGGAGCCACTTCGATCGCCTCGCTGTTGCGCTTGTTCTGCAGCACATCCTCCGAAAACACCGCCTGCAGCAGCCGCTGGTTGCCCAGCATCGCATTGTCGGCGCCGGTACGGTTGATCCAGCCGCTGGTCTGCACCGGCGCCTTGACCAGCTCGGCCGCCGGTTTCAGGCTGTCGGACTGCTCGAACAGCGTGTTGCTGAAGGCTTCGGCCAGCTCGGCGAATTTGCGGGCAGCCTGCTGCTTCTTCAGCTCCGCCTCGATCTCCGGGCGCGCCTCTTCGAAACTCTTGCCCTTGCCGCCGCGCACCGTCGCGAGCCGGATGATGTGCCAGCCGAACTCGCTTTCCACCGGCGCCGAAATCTCGCCGGCCTTCATCGAGAACACCGCGTCGTCGAAAGACTTGACCATCGCGCCATGCTCGAAAAAGCCGAGGTCGCCGCCGTTCGCCGCGGATCCCGGATCCTGGGAGTGCTGCTTCGCCAGTGCTGCAAAACTGCCGGGATTCTTTTTCAGCTGCGCGTGCAGCTCGTCGGCTTTTGCCTTGGCCTTCTGTTTCGCCTCGGCGCCGCTGCCTTCCGGGGTGATCAGGATGTGGCTCGCCTGCCGCGACTCCCTGACCACGAAACGCTTGGCGTTTTCGTCGTAAGCCTTGCGCAGTTCGTCGGCGGCGGGCTTGATCTGCGCCATCAGCGCGTCGGCACTGAGCGTCACGAACTCGATGCGCACCTGCTCCGGCACCCGGAATTCGTCCTGGTGGCCGTCATAGTATTTTTTCGCGGCATCCGGCTCCAGCTTGACCTGCGGCAGGAAGCGGTCGGCGGTAAACATGACATGGCTGATCTCGCGCTGCTGTTCCGAGATGCGCAGCAGCATGGCCGCCTCCGCGCGCGACACGAAGGAGGAGCCCGAGTACGGATAGGTCACATGGTCGACAAGGATGTCCTGGCGCACGCGCTGCTCGAATATCAGGGGCGTCATGCCCTGCGCCCTGAGCAACTGCTCGTAACGGGCATAGGAAAACTTGCCGTCTTCCCTGAACGCGTCGACATTGGCGACGATGTCCTGGATCTGGCGGTCGCTGACCGCAAGGCCGGTGCGCACCGCCCTCTGCATCAGCAATTGCTGCTGCACCAGGTTGTCGATCACCGAAAGGCGCAGCTCATGGCTGTCAAGCAGCGCCGGATCGAGGCGGCCGCCCGACATGTTGCGCAGCATGTCCTGCCGTTCGCTGAGCGCCCGCGCGAATTCCGCCTGGGAAATCCGGTAGTCGCCCACCGTCGCCACGCTGTCGCCGCCACCCGTGCCCTGGAAATAGGAGTCGATGCCGAAGAATGCAAAAGGCGGAATGATGATCACGAAAATGCCGATCATGACCTTCTTGCGGTGCTTGTCGATCAATCCAAACATGCGCTCTCCTCGCTGCGGCGCCTGCGGCGGCGCCCATAAGAAAAAAGGCGAACGGGGTTCGCCTTTTTTACGATAGCTGGCGGAGTGGACGGGACTCGAACCCGCGACCCCCGGCGTGACAGGCCGGTATTCTAACCAACTGAACTACCACTCCATATTGCAATTCAGAATGCACAGTGCAGAGTGCAAAATTTCCAACACCGGGGTGCATCCCTCATTTTGCACTTTGCACTCAAAAACTTTGTACTTTGTACTGCATTTCTGGTGGGTGCTGACGGGATCGAACCGCCGACATTCGCCTTGTAAGGGCGACGCTCTACCAGCTGAGCTAAGCACCCGTCACCTGTGCACCCGCCGCGTCCGCGACGCCATGCCCTGCCAAACAAAGGGCCGGATTGTAGCCCAGTCCGGCCCCGATTTCCAGCCCGAAGCCCGGTTTAAGGCTCAGTGCTTGATCGCGGCCGGCGCCGTGCTGTCGCCGGCCGGCGGCACGGGCACGTTTTCGGCCTCGGGCAGCGGCTCCGGCTTGCGTTCCAGCGCCAGTTCGAGCACCCGGTCGATCCATTTCACCGGCTGGATGTCGAGCTTGTTCTTGACGTTGTCCGGAATCTCCCTGAGATCCTTCACGTTCTCCTCGGGGATCAGCACGGTCTTGATGCCGCCGCGGTGCGCCGCCAGCAGTTTCTCCTTCAGCCCGCCGATCGGCAGCACCTCGCCGCGCAGCGTGATCTCGCCGGTCATCGCCACGTCGGCCCGCACCGGAATGCCGGTCAGCACCGACACCATCGCCGTGCAGATGCCGATGCCGGCGCTGGGGCCGTCCTTCGGCGTCGCGCCCTCCGGCAGGTGGATGTGGATGTCGTTCTTCTGGTAGAAATCCGGGTGGATGCCGAGGCGCTGCGAACGCGCCCGCACCACCGACATCGCGGCTTGCACCGACTCCTGCATGACCTCGCCGAGCTTGCCGGTGGTCGTCATCTTGCCCTTGCCGGCCATGGTCGCCGCCTCGATCGACAGCAGTTCACCGCCGACTTCGGTCCATGCCAGTCCGTTGACCTGCCCAATCTGGTTCTTCTTCTCGGCGATGCCGAAGGAATAACGCCGCACCCCGAGGTACTTGTCGAGATTGCGCGCGGTCACGGTGATCCTGCGGTCCTTGCCGCCGCTGACCAGTTCCTTGACCACCTTGCGGCAGATCTTGGAAATCTCGCGGTCGAGACTGCGCACGCCGGCCTCGCGCGTGTAGTAACGCACGATGTCGCGCAGCGCGCTGTCGGAAACCGTCAACTCGTCCTTTTTCAGGCCGTGGTTCTGCATGGTTTTCGGCAGCAGGTGGCTCTCCGCGATGTGGATCTTCTCGTCCTCGGTGTAACCCGACAGGCGGATGATCTCCATCCGGTCGAGCAGCGCCGGCGGGATGTTCAGCGTGTTGGCCGTGGCGACGAACATCACGTCCGACAGGTCGTATTCGACCTCGACGTAATGGTCGACGAAGGTGTTGTTCTGCTCGGGGTCCAGGACCTCGAGCAGCGCGGACGCCGGATCGCCCCGGAAATCCATCCCTATCTTGTCCACCTCGTCGAGCAGGAACAGCGGGTTGCGGACGCCCACCTTGGACATGTTCTGCAGGATCTTGCCGGGCATCGAACCGATGTAGGTCCGGCGATGGCCGCGGATCTCCGCCTCGTCGCGCACGCCGCCCAGCGACATGCGCACGAACTTGCGGTTGGTCGCGCGCGCGATCGACTGGCCGAGCGAGGTCTTGCCGACGCCCGGCGGC
>JAHCLD010000028.1 GCA_026125585.1 Burkholderiales bacterium | reverse complement strand
CATCCTCGACGCGGGTGATGCCGCAGATCTTGATCCGGGTTCTCATCGCTTTACAGATCCGCATGGGTCAGTTGCGGCGAATGCAGCCGCGGCGCAGGCAATCCCCATCGCGGCGCATATTCGACCTGCGCCAGGTACAGGCCGGAAGCATCGAAGGTCGGCGCCGCCCGCGCGCGATCACGGCCATTCAGCACTTCGGCCATCCACTGCGGCGGATGTTTGCCCTTGCCGACATAAACCAGGCTGCCGACGATGTTGCGCACCATGTGGTGCAGAAAAGCATTGGCCCGGAAAACGAACTCGATGTACGGCCCGCGCTTTCTGACTTCGGCTTCGTGCAGCGTGCGCACCGGTGACTGCGCCTGGCACTCCGCGGCGCGGAAAGCGCTGAAATCGTGCTCGCCGGTCAGGCAGGCCGCAGCCTCGCGCATCCGTTCGACATCCAGCGGCATGTGAAACCAGCCGACGCGGCCATGATCCGCCGCCGGGCGCACCGGGGAGTTCAGCAGGACATAGCGGTAAGTCCGCGACAGCGCCGAGAAGCGGGCATGGAAATCCCCGTCCACCGGCTGCGCCCAGGTCACCGCCAGCCCCGGCGGCAGCAGCGCGTTGACGCCGCGCACCCAGGCGCTGGCCGGGCGTTCGACGGCGCAATCGAGGTGCACCACTTGGCCCAGCGCATGCACGCCGGCATCGGTGCGGCCGGCGCAGACGGTTTTGACCGGAATGCCGGCAATGCCGGCGCAGGCCTGTTCCAGCCGGTCCTGCACGGCGCAGCCGCCGGGCTGGGTCTGCCAGCCGCAGAATCCGCCGCCGCCGTATTCGATGCCCAGCGCCATTCTCACGTGTCCCGCCTCCGATAGAGAACCACAACCGGCTCCGAAAAAGAAACCGCGGCAGGAGCGCTGCCGCGGTTCATGATAACGCCTGGCGCTGTGGTCAGCCGAGTGAACTGAGCAGTTTCTGCGCCTGGTCCCTTTGCTCGGAATCCCCCTCCTTCAGGACTTCCTGGAGGATTTCCTTGGCGCCGTCGTTGTCGCCCATTTCCTGGTAGGCCTTGGCCAGGTCGAATTTCTGCTGGACGTCGTACCAGTGGCTGTCCTTGTCCGCGGCGGGCGTGGCCGTGGTCGCCGGATCATCGAGATTGATATTCAGATCGCCGACATCGATCTTGAAATCGAGCCCGGCATCCGTTGCCGGTGCCGGTGTCTCCACCGGCGCCGCAGCAGGCGCCTCGACTGCCGGCAGTTCGATGTTGAAATCGATCGAGTCCGCCGCGGCAGGCGCCGCTTCCAGCGCGATGTCCGTTTGCGCGCCGGATACCGGAAGGTCGAGATTGAATTCGGTCATCGCCGGTTCCGCCGGCGGCACGCCGGCATCCGCCGCGGCAGCCATCTGCAGGGTGCCGCCGAATTCGGTCGCCTGTCCCGCGGTCGGATCCGCGTCAAGCGCGATGTCCGGCACGCTGCTGCTGTCCCCGCCGAGATCGAAGTCGAGATCGGTGCTGGTCGCGCTCTCGGACATTTCCACCGCCGGCGCTGCATCCTTGCCCGCTGCATACAGGGGATTGCCCGGATCGAGCGCGTAACCCATCGCCGCAACCTTGATCCAGTTGTCGCCGGAACCGCCGGTGAGGCTGTTCACCGACTGCGCGATCGTCCCGAACGACGCGCTGTCCTGGCGGGCCGCATAGACCTCGGCCAGCTTGACCTGGACGTCTTCGCGCGCAGGATCCCGCGCCATCGCTTCCTTGAGGATTTCCTCGGCCTGGCCGTCGCGGCCGTAGGCAATGTAGACCTCGGCTTCCTGCACCGGATCCACTTCATCCGCAGCCGGGGCTGCGGAAGCCACGGGGGCTTCGGCTTCACCGGCGACCGCCGCGGCACCGCCCGCAGCAGCAAGCACCGGCGCGACAGGCTCGATATCGTCTTCCGCGGCGCGCGCACGGCGGCGGCGCATCATCGCCATGCCGAGACCGCCCAGCACCAGCACGCCGACACCGCCGCCGATCAGCGGCAGATTTTCCATGGCCATGTCCATCATGGACGGTTCCGGCGGCGGCGGGGGCGGCGCGACCGGCTTGGGCTTCGGTTTCGGCGCGGGTTTCGCTTCTTCAGCCGGCTTTTCGGCCGCCGGCGCAGCCGCATCCGGCTGCGCATCGGTGGCCGCCGCATCGGCCTTGGTTTCCGGTTGGGGTACGGCAGGATCTGTTTTCGCCGCGGCGTCCTTGGCGGGCTCCGCGGGCTTTTCAGCCGGTTCCGCAGGTTCGGGTTTGGCCGGCTCCGGGGCCGCATCCGCCGCCTTTGCCGCTTCGGCCTTCTGCTGCGCAGCCGCCAGCCCCGGGCTCTTCAGTTCGGCAAGTTTCTGCGAATCCTTGATGGTTTTCTCGAGTTGGGCAATGCGTTCGTTCGCCTCGGCCAGTTCCCTGTTGCGCGCGATCAGCTCCTCCTGCAGCGCATTCGCCTTGGCCTCTCCGGTCAGCGGCTTGCCGCCCTTGCCGGGTTCGCCCTTGGACAGCTTGACCACATCCCTGCTTTCCGCTGCCGCCGGATCGTCCACTTTCGCCGTGATACGGCCGCGCGCCATGGCGCCGCCTTCGGGGGCTTGGGCGGCGGCGTCGGCAACACGGCTGCTGTAGGCGCGCCAGTCGGCCACCTGGGCGCGGTATTCCTTGACCGCCTCGCCCTGTGAAATCGCCGCGAGCTCCTGCGCATCCGGCACCCGCAGGATGCGGCCGGATTTGACGAGATTCATGTTGTTGCGGATGAAGGCGTCGGGATTGCTGCGATAAAGCCCGACCAGCATCTGCTCCAGGGACACGCCCTGCGGCTTCAGGCTGGCGGCAATCTTGCCGAGGGTTTCACCCTTCGCGATCGGACCATACTCCTGGGCCGATGGCGCAGCCGCGGCCGGCGCGGCCGCCGGTGCCGGAGCGGCAACCGGAGCCGATGCAATCGGCCGCGATGCCGGCGCGGCCGGTGTCGCCGCCGGCGTTGCAACGGCCTGCGCCTGCTGACCGTAACCCGGCGGATCCAGCAGCGCGGTGTACTCGCGCATGATCCTGCCGCCGGACCAGGACAGTTCGATCAGCAGATCGACGAACGGCTCGTTCATCGGACGTGCACCGGTGACCTTGATGTACGACTGGCCGTTCTGCCGTCGTTCGATGCTCAGTTTGAGGCCGGTGACGCCGGAGTTGTACTGCAGGTTGGCTTGCTGGTAGGCATCCGGGGATGCAAGGCGGACGGCAAGAGTCGAGGCTTCGTCGCCCCTGACCGCCACCAGGTCGATCTCTGCGGCCAGAGGCTGACCCAGACTCGATTGCACGGTGAGCCGCCCGAGACCGGCCGCGTGCGCCATCCAGGGCGCGAGCAGCAGCAATGTCACAGCCAGTGCTTTGCCAAGAGAGAAAGTGCGCACGAACCGCTCCCGTATCGTTTTTTTATGGGACAACAAAGTTAGCATCAATCAGTTAGGCATGCAAGCTAACAAAACCTCGAATGTTGCCGCCCAACCACATATTTTTTAAAGGAATTTCCGGTTCAGGGCCGCATCGGCATCCCACGGATTGCCGTCCCCGGTTCCCTGTCAATTCAGACGCTTACCGGAACATCCCTCGCTGGGCGCTGACGCACCGCAGCACCCGGTTCCAGAAGTATCCGCAGCATGCGGCGCAGCGGTTCCGCCGCCCCCCACAGCAGCTGGTCGCCGACGGTGAAGGCGGCAAGATACTCACCCCCCATCGGCAGCTTGCGCAGCCGGCCGACCGGAACGGTCAGTGTGCCGGTCACCGCGGCCGGCGTCAGCTCCTTCAGCGAGGCTTCGCGCTGGTTGGGCACGACCTTGACCCAGTCGTTGCCCGTCGCCAGCATCCGCTCGATTTCGGGCAACGGCACGTCGCGGGTCAGTTTCACGGTCAGCGCCTGGCTGTGGCAGCGCATCGCGCCGATGCGCACACAAACGCCGTCCACAGGGATCGGACGGGCCTCAAGGCCGAGAATCTTGTTGGTCTCGGCCATGCCCTTCCATTCCTCCCTGCTCTGGCCGTTGCCGAGATCCTTGTCGATCCAGGGCAGCAGGCTGCCGGCGAGCGGATGGCCGAAGTTTTCGGTGGGCACGCCTCCCCTGCGCAGGGTTTCGGCGACCACACGGTCGAGTTCGAGGATGGCGGAAGCCGGATTGTCCAGCAACGGCCGGGCCGCCGCGTGCACCGCCCCCATCTGCGCCACCAGCTCGCGCATGTTCGCCGCGCCGGCACCGGAGGCCGCCTGATAGGTCATCGCGGTCATCCACTCCACCAGGCCGGCCTTGAACAGCCCGCCCATCGCGATCAGCATCAGACTGACCGTGCAGTTGCCGCCGATGTAGTTTTTCATGCCCTTCGCCAGCGCGGCATCGATGACCTCGCGATTGACCGGGTCGAGTACGATCACCGCGTCCGGCTGCATGCGCAGCGCCGAGGCGGCGTCGATCCAGTAGCCGTCCCAGCCGGCGGCGCGCAGCTTCGGGAATATCGCGTTGGTGTAGTCGCCGCCCTGGCAGGAAATCAGGATGTCCATCTTCGCCAGCGCATCGATGCTGTTGGCATCGGCCACCGGACCGGTCGGACGGCCGATGTCCGGCCCCTTGCCGCCGGCCTGCGAGGTCGAGAAGAAGGTCGGCGTGACGAGATCGAAGTCCCGCTCCGCCAGCATGCGTTCAACGAGCACGGAGCCGACCATGCCCCGCCATCCGATGATTCCGACCTTCTTCATGAAAACACCTTTATAAACAAAGCACTACTCTAACCCAATCAGAGCGCGGCGACCACCGCATCGCCCATTTCGACGGTACCGACCTTTTTCGCGCCCCGCTCGTCGATGTCCGGCGTGCGGTAGCCCGCCGCCAGCACGCTTTTGACCGCCGCCTCGATGCGATAGGCCCACTCGTCCCTGTTGAAGGTGTAGCGCAGCATCATCGCGGTCGACAGGATGGTCGCCAGCGGATTGGCGATGTTCTTCCCGGCAATGTCCGGCGCCGAACCGTGGATCGGTTCGTACAGACCGCCACCGCCCGAGTTCAGCGAAGCCGAGGGCAGCATGCCGATCGAGCCGGTCAGCATCGAGGCCTCGTCCGACAGGATGTCGCCGAAAATGTTGCCGGTGACGATGACGTCGAACTGCTTCGGATTGCGCACCAGCTGCATCGCCGCGTTGTCGACGTACATGTGCGACAGCGCCACGTCCGGGTATTTCTTCGCCACATCGTTGACGATCTCGCGCCAGAAGCGGCTGGTCTCGAGCACATTCTCCTTGTCGACCGAACACAGCTTTTTGCCGCGCTTCATCGCCGTCTGGAAACCGACCTCGGCGATGCGGCGGATCTCCGGCTCCGAATACAGCATCGTGTCGTAGCCTTCCTTCTCGCCGCGCGCGTTGTCGCGGCGGCCGCGCGGCTCGCCGAAATAGATGTCGCCGGTCAGTTCGCGGACGATCATCAGGTCAAGGCCGGACACGACCTCGGGCTTCAGCGTCGAGGCGCTGACCAGTTCCGGATACAGCACCGCCGGGCGCAGATTCGCGAACAGTCCAAGTTCCTTGCGGATGCGCAGGATGCCCTGCTCCGGACGCTGCGGCCGCGGCAGCGCATCGTATTTGGGGCCGCCGACGGCGCCGCAAAGCACCGCATCGGCGGCCCTGGCCAGCTTCAGCGTGGACTCGGGCAGCGGATCGCCGTGCGCGTCGAAACCGGCGCCGCCGAACGGCGCCTCTTCCATTTCCAGCCCGAGGCCGTCGTCGGCCAGCCGCTTCAGAACCCTCACCGCCTGGCCAACGATTTCGGGACCGATGCCGTCACCGGGGAGCACTGCAATCTTCATCGTGATTCCGTATCTTCCGTATCGACTGAAAAAGCGCGGATCAGGCGAACAGCCAGGGCTGCGCCGTCTTGTGCCCGGCCTCGAAGGCGCGGATCTCGTCGGCATGCGCCAGCGTGAGCCCGATATCGTCCAGCCCGTTGAGCATGCAGTGCTTGCGGTGCGGGTCGATGTCGAACCCGAAGGTCTCGCCCGAAGGCGTGGTCACCGACTGCTGCTCGAGGTCGATCGCCAGCCGGTAGCCCTCGTTCGCCTCGGTTTCGCGGAACAGCTGGTCGACGATTTTCGGATCGAGCCTGATCAGCAGTAGGCCGTTCTTCAGGCTGTTGTTGTAGAAGATGTCGGCAAAGCTCGGCGCGATGATGGTCTGGATGCCGAACTGCAGCAGCGCCCAGGGCGCATGTTCGCGCGAGGAGCCGCAGCCGAAGTTCTCGCGCGCGAGCAGCACCGTCGCGCCGATGAAACGGCTGCGGTTCAGGACGAAATCCTTGTTCAGCGGCCGGCCCGTGTTGTCGGAATCCGGCTCGCCGCGGTCGAGATAGCGCCACTCGTCGAACAGGTTGGGACCGAAGCCCGTGCGCTTGATCGACTTCAGGAACTGCTTGGGGATGATCGCGTCGGTATCGACGTTGGCGCGGTCGAGCGGCGCGACCAGCCCCTCCTTGCGGATGAATTTTTCCATGCTACTTCGTCGACCTCTGGATCGCCTCGCCGGCCTTTTCGACGTCCTTGCCCACGCCGGCCACGGTGTTGCAGCCCGCCAGCACCAGCATCGCCACCATCAACATGATCACGCGTTTCATGGTCGTCTCCTTTCGGTTTTTAAGGTCAGTCCTGCCTGAACTCACGCACATCGACAAAATGCCCGGCCACCGCCGCCGCCGCGGCCATCGCCGGACTCACCAGATGCGTCCTGCCGCCCGGACCCTGGCGGCCCTCGAAATTGCGGTTCGAGGTCGAGGCGCAGCGCTCTCCCGGGCTCAACTGGTCCTCGTTCATGCCGAGGCACATCGAACAGCCCGGCTCGCGCCACTCGAAACCGGCCTCGCGCAGGATCCTGTCCAGCCCTTCCTGCTCGGCCTGCGCCTTCACCTGCCCCGAGCCCGGCACCACCATTGCCAGTTTCACGTTGCCGGCCACCCTGCGCCCCTTGACCACCTGCGCCGCGGCGCGGATGTCCTCGATGCGCGAATTGGTGCAGGCGCCGATGAACACCTTGTCGACGCGGATTTCGGTGATCGGCGTGTTCGGCTTCAGGTCCATGTACTGCAGCGCCCGCGCGTATCCCTCGCGCCTGACCGGGTTGGTTTCCTGCGCGGGGTCCGGCACCCTGCCGTCGACCGTGGTCACCATTTCCGGCGAAGTGCCCCAGGTCACCTGCGGCACGATGTCCCCGGCGTGCAGCGTCACCACCGTGTCGAACTGCGCGTCCGGATCGCTGACCAGCGTGCGCCAGTAAGCCTCGGCCTTGTCCCACAGCGCACCGGTCGGCGCGAACATGCGGCCCTTGCAGTATTCGATGGTCTTGTCGTCGACCGCGACCATGCCGGTGCGCGCACCGGCCTCGATCGCCATGTTGCACAGGGTCATGCGCCCTTCCATGGACAGGCCGCGGATCGCGCTGCCGGTGAACTCGATGGCATAACCCGTGCCGCCGGCGGTGCCGATCTTGCCGATGACGGCCAGCGCGATGTCCTTCGCCGTGACGCCGAGGCCGAGTTCGCCCTCGACGGCAACATTCATGTTCCGGTACTTCTTCATGACCATGCACTGCGTCGCCAGCACATGCTCGACCTCGCTGGTGCCGATGCCGAAGGCGAGCGCGCCGAAGGCGCCGTGGGTGCTGGTGTGCGAATCGCCGCAGACCACGGTCATGCCCGGCAGCGTCGCGCCGTTCTCGGGCCCGATCACGTGCACGATCCCCTGGCGCTTGTCGAGGAACGGGAAATAGACCTTGGCCTTGAATTCCTTGATGTTCTTGTCCAGCGTCTCGACCTGCAGCCGCGACACCGGGTCGGTGATGCCGTCGAGGCCCTTGTCCCAGTTGCGCGTCGGCGTGTTGTGGTCGGCCGTCGCCACCACCGAATCGACACGCCAGACCTTGCGGCCGGCCAGTTTCAGGCCCTCATAGGCCTGCGGGCTGGTGACTTCGTGCACCAGGTGGCGGTCGATGTAGATCAATGCCGTGCCGTCCGCCTCGGTGCGGACGAGATGGCTGTCCCAGAGTTTGTCGTAGAGGGTTTTGCCTGCCATGGGTTTTGCCGTTGGATTACAAAAACCGCGCAGAAACTGCGTGCGCAGAGACCGCGGAAACCTTGGATTATGTCACAGGGCGGCAGCCGCCCCCGTGGCGTGCGTCACACGCGGTTCAGCCGGACCGCAGCCAGCGCCACAATACGGCCGCGGCGGCCAGCGCGCAGGCGCCGCCCAGCGTGAAAGTCAGTCCCGCGCCCAGCCCGCTCCAGGCGTAACCGCTGGCAAGGCCGCCGATGGTGCCGCCGAAACCGTAGGCCAGGCTGCCGTAGATCGCCTGCCCGCGCGCCTGGTGGCGGCCGCGGAACAGCTTGTGCACGACGCCGATCGCCGCGGCGTGGAAGGCGCCGAAGCTCGCCGCATGCAGGGTCTGCGCCGCGAGCAGCACGGCGATGCTGCCCGCGCCCCAGCCGATGACCACGAAGCGCAACGCCGCCAGCAGCGTGCTGGCGATCAGGATCTGGCGCAGCGTAAAGGCGCGGTAGAGCCGCGACATCCACACGAAGATGCCAATCTCGCAGACCACGCCCAGCGCCCACAGCCAGCCGGCGAAGGACTTGCTGTAGCCGTGATCGACGAGGTGGATGGTGTAGAAGGTGTAATACGGCCCGTGCGCCATCGCGACCAGCGCCGAGGCGGCGATGATCGCGATCACCTCCGGCCGCCGCACCACCCGCCAGACGGACTGGTCGTCGCCGGGATGCGGCACCGCGGGCGCTTCCGCCACCACGCAGGACAGCAGCAGCATGCAGGCCATCAGCGTCGCGATCACCCACAGCACCGCGCGCGGGCTGGTGAAGTCCAGCAGGTAGCCCACCGCCACCACCGCGGCGATGAACCCGACGGAACCCCAGACCCGGATGCGGCCGTAACGCGCGGTTTCGTCGCCGAGATGCGACAGCGTGGTCGCCTCGACCAGCGGCAGCGCCGCGCTCCAGAAAAAAGTCATCGCGAACAGCACCGTACACAGCAGCGCGAAACTCTCGCCGGCGAATACACCGAGGAAAGCCGCCATGCCCATCGCCCCCGACCAGCGCACGACCTGCATGCGCCGCCCGCTGCGGTCCGCCAGCCAGCCCCACAGATGCGGCGCGAGGATGCGCGTCAGTTGCGGCAGCGCCATCAGCATGCCGATCTCGACGGCGTCCATGCCGACGGAATTCAGGTACAGCGCGAAGAACGGCGCGAAGGCGCCGAGGTAGGCGAAATAGAAAAAGTAGAACGCGGAGAGATTGAGGTGTATGGGCCGGGCCACGGGCGGCGCCGCGCGCGCCGCGCACGGATTCTATAAATATTTGATTTTAAACAACTATTTTATGCTTCGTCGGGATCCGGATCTTCCGCCGCAGCCGCCGCCCGCAGTTTCTCGATGACGCCCTGCGGCGCCTGCGCCGCGATCACCGGCGTGCCGCTCCGCACATCCACGTTCTGCGCGCGCTGGCGCAGGGCGTGATCCATCAGCGTCAGCGCGAGCATCGCCTCGCAGATCGGCGTGGCACGGATGCCGACGCAGGGATCGTGGCGGCCGTGGGTTTCGATCATCGCCGCGTTGCCGGCGGTGTCGATGGTGTGGCGCGCGAGGCGGATGCTCGAGGTCGGCTTCACCGCGACGTTGACGACGATGTCCTGCCCGGTCGAGATGCCGCCGAGCACGCCGCCGGCGTTGTTGCTGACGAAACCCTGCGGTGTCATTTCGTCTGAATGCTCGGTGCCGCGCTGGCTGACCGCCGCGAAGCCGGCGCCGATTTCGACGCCCTTCACCGCGTTGATGCTCATCATGTTGTAGGCGATGTCGGCATCCAGCTTGTCGTAGACCGGCTCGCCGAGGCCGACGGGCACGCCCGATGCGACGGTGGTGATCTTCGCGCCGACCGAATCGCCGGACTTGCGCAGTCTGTCCATGAAGGTTTCGAGCTCGGCGACGATCTGCGCGTTCGGCGCGAAAAACGGGTTGTTGCCGACCTCGTCCCAGGTCAGGAACGGAATCTCGACGGGACCGAGCTGCGACATGTAGCCGCGGATCACGGTGCCGTATTTTTCCTTCAGCCATTTTTTCGCGATCGCGCCCGCGGCGACGCGCACTGCGGTCTCGCGCGCCGACTGGCGGCCGCCGCCGCGGTAATCGCGGATGCCGTATTTCTGCCAGTAGCTGTAATCGGCATGGCCGGGCCGGAACAGGTCCTTGATCTTCGAGTAATCCTTGCTGCGCTGGTCGGTGTTGCGGATCAGCAGGCCGATCGGCGTGCCGGTGGTCCTGCCTTCGAACACGCCGGATAGGATTTCCACCTTGTCTTCTTCGCGGCGCTGCGTGACATGGCGCGAGGTGCCGGGCTTGCGGCGGTCGAGTTCGAACTGGATGTCGGCTTCGGTCAGCGCCATGCCCGGCGGGCAGCCGTCGACCACGCAGCCGATCGCCGGCCCGTGCGATTCGCCGAAGGAAGTGACGCAGAACAGGGTACCCAGCGTGCTGCCCGACATGATGGAAAAACTCCATTAAAATCAAGCATGAAGTTTAGCACAGCCGGCCATCCGGCCGAGGCAGGACCATGAGCGAAAAACCCGATCCCGAACGGATCAAAGGCCCCGGCGGCCTCGACATGCGCCAGTTGCATGAACTGGTGAAGCAGAGCCACGCCCGCGACCAGGTCGGCCGCGCGCCGAACGCGCTCAAGCAGCCGCAGAACCGCTGGCAGCGGCTCGCGCGTTACGTCTGGGACAAAAAGCGCGGTTAGTTAACCGACCGGCCTGCGCGCGGCGGCACCGCGCGCGCCTTCCCCTTCCGATTCCCGGCTGCCCGGCGGCACCGGCGCGAAATAACCGATGGCCAGCAGGCCGAGCCCGACGCCGATGAAGGTGACGATGCGCTCCACGGTGCCGGCATTGGCCAGATCCAGCATGAACAGCTTGCCGACCACAGCGGCCAGCAATGCCGCGCCGCCGAACCAGGCGCCGCGCAGGCCGGCGCGCCGCGCCCAGATCATCAGCAGCAGGGCCGTTGCTGTCCACACCAGCGACAGCGCCGCCTGCGCGAGCACGGAGTGCAGCATCGCGTCCAGCGTGTAGCGCACGCCCGCCCAGTGGTGCACGGCGCGCAGCACGACCGCGTTCAATACCAGGAAGGCCAGCCCGCCCAGCAGCACCGGCGCGCCGCGGGATGACGCCTCCTCGGCTTCGGCGCGTACCGACAGCCACAATCCGACCGCCAGCAGCGCCGCCACGTGCGCGAAGTCGAGCGCGTTCAGCAGCGGGAAATACGGCATCGGCGCCAGGCGCGCGGCATGGCCCAGCGCAATGAGCGTCCATGCCACGCACCATGCCGCCAGCATGCCGAGGCCGATGCCGCGATAACTGCGCGCATGCGCCGCGAACGGCCAGCCGCCGCCGAAACCGCGATAGCTGATGCCGCCGAGCACCAGCGCCGGCACCGCGCCCCAGGCCGCAACGGACCAGTCGCCGCCCGCCAGACGGCTCTCCAGTTGCCAAGCCAATTCCCAGGCCACCAGGAAGGTGACACCCCACAGCGCCGCCACATGCTGCAGCGGCGGCCACGCCGCGACGCCGTCACGTTCCTGCCGCGCCAGCACGCCGTAGAACACCAGCACCGCGACTGGCCAAGCCAGCCAGCCGTGATCGGCAAAGGGATGCAGCCGGTCGTCGTACTGGTCGAGCAGCACGATCGCCATCGCTGCCGGCAGCAGCAGATGGATGCGGCGGATCGCCGGCCAGCGCGCCAGCACGCCGGCCAGTTCCGCCGCGGCGATGGACGTCGCGGTGAACAGCAGCGCCGCGGTCGCCCACGTGCCCTGCGGCAGGCCATCGCGCAGCGCGTGCAGCCCGCCGGCGAACCACCACAGCACGCCCCACGCCAGCAGCAATGCCGCCGTCGCCTCGCCGCCGCGGATCAGGATGCCGCGCTTGCGGTGCATCAGCCCCGAGGTCAGCAGCGAGGCCACTGCGACCAGCACGCAGCCGGCGACGAAATCGTTGAACCACGGGTTCGCCAGATCGTACGAATCGTATGCCGCCAGAAACAGCACCGCGCCGCCGGCCTGCAGCAGCAGGCCGAACAGGCGCATCGCCAGGCGTTCCTGGCGCAGGCCGATCCACACCAGCGCCGCGCCCTCCAGCGTCCACAACGCAAACGTCGGGTAGGCATCGAACGCGAAAGCCACGGTCAGCGATGCCAGCACCACGGCCAGCGCGGCATGCGCCTCCGCCAGCACGCGCATGCCGTCGCGCCGCCACAGCAGCAGCGCCAGCAGCGCGTACACCGCCGCCGCGCAGCCGGCGCTCCACGCCAGCCCGTACGGCATGTCGCGCACCAGCCCCGCCTGCATCGCCGCCGCGGCCAGCGGCGTGCCGAACACCAGCGACGCATCCACCAGCCCGCGCAGCCGCGGCAGCTGGCGGTGCGCGAACAGGACCGGGATCGCCAGATACATCAGGAAAAACGCCACCACGAACGGCTCGACGCTCGCGAACAGTTCCGGCCGGTAGTTACGCCAGCCCCAGAACAGGCCGACCAGGAAGGTGAAGAAAAACCCGACCAGGTTCAGCGCGCGCCAGGACTTGAACCAGCTCACCGCGAGAATGAGGGCATTGAGCAGCAGGTAGTACGAAAACAGCAGGACGTGGCTGCCGCTGTCGCTGCCCGCCAGCACCGGCGCCATGAACGCGCCCGACAGTCCGAGCACGGCGAGCACGCTGGCGTCCTGCCGCACCGCCAGCAGCGTGGTCAGCACGCCCAGCGCCATGAACAGCGCGAAGCCCCAGTGCGGCGCGATCAGCCCGTAAACCTTCAGCGCGAAAAATACGTCGAGGTACAACAGGCCGATGCCGCCGCCCTGCAGGATCAGGCCGTAGAGCCGGCGCGTGGCGAGCAGCCGCCAGCCGGTCGCGAACAGCGCGGCGCCGGCCAGCGCCACGCCGGCCAGGCGCAGGGGCACCGGCAGCAGTGCGTTGTCGTACGCGTACTTGAGCAGGAAGCCGACGCCGAAAAACAGGATCACCACGCCGACCTTGGCCACCAGGTTGCCGCCGATCAGGCGATCCCACCAGCCGGGACCGGCCTCCCGCGCCGCTTCTTCGGCAAACGGCCGAAACGGCTGCGCGGCCGGTGCCGGAGACAGCCCGTCGGCTATGCCTGCCGCAGCAGGCATCTCGGCGGCGGCAGGCGGTTCCGGTGCCGCCGTTGCCGTTTCCACGGCCGCAGACGGTTCCTCCGCCGCTGCATCCGCCGGCGCCGCCGCGGATGCGGATTCGCCGTCCGCCCGCACGGGCTGCGCCTGCGCTTCCAGTGTCTTCAGACGCCGGCTCAACTGGCGGATCGCATCCTCTATTTTTTCCAGCCGCGCGATTTCGGCCGCGCCGGCGCCGCGCCCGCGGTACAAGGCGCCGGCAATCGCTCCGACGCCGGCCCCCGCCAGCGCAAGGTCCCCACTCCAGGCCGCCCCCAGCAATGCGCCAGCAATCAGTCCGATGAACCACATCGCCCGTCTCCGTCAGGTTGTTGTTGGTTGTTTTGCTTTTTATTTATTTCCAGTCGCCGCGCAATGCCAGCACCTGCGCCTGCAGGCCTTCCGGGGTCACCGCCGGCGGCGCGACCGGCGGCGCCGCGACCAGCGCGATTTTCGCCAGCGGCCGCGCGCGCCACGGCCGGGTCATCGCCGCGCCGTCCTTGCGGCTGAAGAAACTGCCCCACAGGCCGCGCAGCGCCAGCGGCACCACCGGCACCGGCGTGCGCTCGATGATGCGCCGGATGCCGGAACGGAAAGGATACAGTTCGCCGGTGTCGGTGATGCGCCCTTCCGGGAAAATGCCGATCAGGTCGCCCGCCTCCAGCCCGCGGGCGATCTCGTCGTAGGCGCGTTCCAGCATTTCCGGATCCTCCTTCGCCGGTGCGATCGGGATGCAGCGGCCGGTGCGGAACACGAAGCTCAACACCGGGATGCGGAAAATGCGGTGGTCCATCACGAAGCGGATGGGCCTGCGGCAGGCGGCGGCGATGATCAGCGCGTCGACAAAGCTGACGTGGTTGCAGACCAGCACCGCCGGCCCGCGCTCGGGAATGTGCTCGAGGCCGCTCTTGTCCAGCCGGTAAACGGAGTGGATCAGCAGCCAGGTCAGGAAACGCATCAGGAATTCGGGAACCAGGGTGTATATATAGATGGCAATCAGCGCATTCAGGCAACCAGTGATCAGAAAGAGCTGGGGAACGGTCAAGCCGGCCTGCAGCAGGATTGCCGCAGCTCCGGCGGCCACCACCATGAAGAGCGCATTCATGATGTTGTTGCCGGCGATCACTCGCGCCTGGTGTCCCGGCTCGCTACGGCTCTGGATCAGCGCGTACATCGGCACGATGTAGAAGCCGCCGAACATGCCAACCATCACCAGATCAAACAGCACCCGCCAGATGCCGGGTTGCGCAAGCAAAGCCGAAACACCGGCAGCACCGGCGGCCACGGTGCCGGGAGAGGCAAAATAGAGATCGACCGCGAATACCGTCATGCCGATCGAGCCGAAAGGGACGAGGCCGATCTCGATTTTCTGCCCCGAGAATTTCTCGCATAGCAGGGAGCCGAGACCGATGCCGATGCTGAAGACCGCCAGCAGCAAGGTCACGACCGATTCGCTGCCGCCCAACACGTCACGCGCATAGGCCGGAAATTGCGACAGGAACAACGCGCCGTAGAACCAGAACCACGAAATGCCAAGGATCGACAGGAAAACCGTGCGGTTGGTACGGAGAAACCGCAGGTTGGACCAGGTTTCGGTCAACGGATTCCAGTTGATTTTCAGGTCAGGCTCGGGCGCAGGCGAAGGCGGAACCTTCCGGCTTGCCATATAGCCGAGGACCGCAATCACAAGCACGGCGGCCGCGACCCACAGGGCACCGCCGGGCTTGAAGCCAATCAGCACTCCGCCCAGTATGGTGCCCAGCAGGATAGCGATGAAGGTCCCGGCATCGACCAACCCGTTGCCGCCGACCAGTTCATCTTTCCGCAGCTGCTGCGGCAGGTAGGCGTATTTTACCGGCCCGAACATTGCCGACTGCATGCCCATCATGAACAGCGCAACCAGCAGCATGGAAAGGTTCATCAGGTAAAAGCCGACCGCGCCGAGCACCATGATGACGATCTCGATTGCCTTCACGAACCGGGTCAGCATCGCCTTGTCGTATTTGTCGGCCAGTTGTCCCGCGGTCGCGGAAAACAGGAAGAACGGCAGGATGAACAACCCCGCGCAGAGGTTAACCAGCAGGCCCTGACCCATGTCGGTCATGCCCGCCCCTTGGAAGGTCAGCATGATGACCAGTGCGTTCTTGTACACGTTGTCATTGAACGCACCGAGAAACTGCACTCCGAAGAACGGCCCGAACCTGCGCTGCCCGAGGAGCGCGAACTGATTGACCTGCGACATTCCGGATACCCCCCGTATCTTGGTTATTTTCGTTTTCTGAAGTCGGAAGCTGCATGGAGCCCGAAATGGCCAGCCCCGGTGACAGGCATGGAAGCGCCTTCGGGTTTCCGGAAGGTCTCGGCAGCCATTGCCGAAATCGCCATCAGCCAGAACAGAAAAACCTTCAGGACATGCCTGCCAAGCGCAACCGAGTGCTGATGCATCAGGAATCCCTCCGGAGAACCGCGCGATTCGGCATTGCCTTTCTCATTGGGCGCCCGGATGCCGTCATTTTCACGGCTCCCCGAGAACTAGGACTTCCTCCCCCGTGGTCAAGCGCGCATCGCGCAGAAACGATACCACCGATTCCACGCTGACCACTTCGTAACGGCCGATCGCACCGGGCGGGTGATCGTCGAAGCGCACATTCGCAGCGAACAGACGCGCCCCCAGACGCTGACCGGCCGGAATCCTGATCTGCGTCGGACGATAGGCCGAACGCGACAACCACTGTTGTGCTGACGCCCGGTCCTGCACCGTCCCGGGTGTTGCCGCCACGGCCGCAACAAGTTCGAGAACCCATTGATTGCAGTTCTGGTAGCGCGTCGAAAAAGGATAGGCAATCGTGCTGTATGCGGCATTGTGCAGCGAAACATGCAGCCCAGCTTTCAACGCCTCCTGCAGCATCCGCTGCATGTCCTCCCCCGGAATCACCATCAGCGTTTCGAAGGCGTACAAGTCGTCCATGAAAAAGTTTCCCAGCCCCTCCTGGTACAGCGACGAATGCGCAGTGCCACATTCGTTCAGAAGGTGGGTCACTTGCCAGTGTCCGGAAACGGCATCGCGGGAAACAATCCCCATGTGCGTGTAACGCAGGCCATGCCTGGAAACATCCTGGCCGGCCCGTGCCAACAGGGCCACAGACGCTCCCGACCTTTGCAAGGCCTCCCGCGTCTTGAGCGCCAGATCAAGGCCGCCGCGCAGTGCCTTTGCTTCGATCGGTCTGGGTTCGCACCGGGTCTCGGCCGGGGCCGCGGCCGGCAGCCCCAGCAGCAGCGCCAATATCATCCGTCTCATCCAGAAACGGACCATGTCAAAGCGCCTCCCCGACACGGCGGCGATGCAGCAGTTCACGCCCCAGTTCGTTCGGCAGGAATGCAACGGCTTTGCCGGCATGAACAAGCAGCGTACCCGCACTGTGCGCAACCGCAGTCACCACGCTGCCGGTTGCCAGAGAAAGCGTTCCCGCGAGATCCGCCGACATTCTCAGGACAAGCTCTGACGCATCGGACACACCGCGCGCAACCACCGTAACTGCATCGCCCGAAGCCTCGACCGACTGCACCACGAGCTCACCGGCGCCCGAGGTGAGCAGGACTGAACCGCCGACGATCGCCGCCGAGGCCAGCGAAAGATCGCCGGAAGCCCGGGTCGAAGCGTCGTTGGCATGCGCCGGCGCGATGGCCAGCATCGTTACGGCCGCCACGGCTGCAGCCAGTTTCCTTAATTGCATCGCCATTTTCATCACTCTCTCCTTTATATCCAAATAATTAATTTATTGGTTATTTTAGGCGAAAAAACATCAGCTATTGCTCTTCAGATGCGCCACGACCTTCTCCATCGACTCGATCAAAAATACCTTGTTCAGCCAAAACTGGACCTCCGTACCCACCTTTTCATTCATCAAAACGCCGGCCTCGCGGAGAATTTTCAGGTGATGCGAAACAGCCGATCGGCTCAGTGTAGACACCTCGGCAATCTGCCCGACGTTCAGGCGCTCTCCAGGCTCGAACAGCAGCACAATACGCTGCCGGTGTTCGTCACCAAGCGCCGTATATACCTTGGCAATTTCGCGCCACTCCCTGGGAATGGTTTTCATGTAGTTGCGATACATGGCTATAAGCCTAAACGTTTAGTTATTTGGTTGTAAAGGGGTGCGAAGAAAAATTTTTTGCCCAAGTGACGGTCATCCCGGATTTCAGTGAAGTCCTTGGCAGGAAAACTGGCGCAATGACTACTGCAGATCGCCCCGGATCACAGGAAGCGCCAATCCCAATGAGATACTCACCAATCTACACGAACTTGGGGCAAAAAATCCCGGGCCCAAAATAAAATAACCTATTGTTTTATTTAATATTTTTAAAAAACTCGACACCCCAGGCGACACCAAAGCCGGTGCAATCGCTGGCCACCGCACCGAGCCCGCCCTTGCAGCCGTGCGCCGACAGGTCCATGTGGATCCACGGCGTTTTCGCGGTGAAGCGCTGCAGCAGCCGCGCGGCGAGGATATGGTCGGCCTCGCCGTCGAGGGTGCACTGTTTCACGTCGGCCACCGCGCTGTCGAGCGCGCTGTCGTAGTCCTCGTCCATCGGAAACCGGCACAGCCGCTCGCCGGCTGCCGTGCCGGCGCGCAGCGCCTGCTGCGCCAGCGTGTCGCCGGTGGCGAAGATACCGCTGTAGCGTGAGCCGAGCGCGACGTGCATCGAACCGGTCAGCGTCGCGAAGTCGACGATCAGCGCCGGCTTCGCGCGCGCCGCCAGCGCCAGCGTGTCGGACAGCACCATGCGCCCTTCCGCGTCGGTGTGCACGACCTCGATCGTCGTGCCGTCGAGCGCGGTGACGATGTCGTTCTGCTTGTAGGCGCGCGGACTCAGGTGGTTCTGCGCCAGCGCGAGCCAGCAGTCGATATTGACCTTCAGTCTGGCCTGCGTCGCCGCCAGCAGGATACCCAGCGCGACGGCCGAGCCGTTCATGTCCTCGTGCATGCCCATCATGTAACGCGCCGGCTTCAGGTTGTGGCCGCCGGTGTCGAAGCAGATGCCCTTGCCGACCAGCGCGACGGTCTTCTTCGCGCCGCGCGGCCGGTAACGCAGGCGCACGATCGCCGCGTCCTTCTCGTCGCTGCCCTGCGCCACCGCGCAGAAGGCGCCGGCGCCCATTTTTTTCAGGCGCCGGAAATCGTATTCCTCGCGCGCCCAGCCCTGGCTGCGCGCCAGCGGGGCGATGCGCCGGCGGTATTCGCCCGGCGTCAGTTCGTTCGGCGGCAGCACGGTCAGCGTGCGGCACAGCACGTTGCCCGCGGCGACCGCGCGCGCCTGCGCGAAGCCGTCTTCCGCCCGGTGCCCCCACAGTTCGACGGTTTTCAGCGGCCTCGCGTCGTCCTTTTTCCTGCGCCGCGGCAGAGCGATGCCGTTGACCCAGGCCACGTAGGCCGCGCGTTCCGCCAGCGCGCGCCGTCCCGCGGCGGCGCCCGCCACGGCGACATGCAGCGTGTCCGGCTGTTCGGCCAGCAGCAGGACCAGCGCCTTGCGCAGCAGCGTGTGCTGCCCGAAAATCGGCCGCTCCGGATCGGGCGTCACCCAGACCACCAGCGCGCCATCGGCGGTTTCCGCGCCGACCGGCGATTTTTCGAGATCGGCCGGCTTCTTGCGCCGGCGGGCCAGCGCCTTTTCAAGCACGCCGTGCAGCGGCAACGCCGACATCGCGGTGCCCGCGGGCGCGACCACCAGCAGGTGGCGGATCCGTTTCAGTTCGCGCGCGGACGGCAGTACGGCGCGGGATTGCAGCTTGGCCAGCATGTTCATGTCCGGTAACGGGGAAATGCCGGGAATTATAAGCGGCCTGTTAAAATCGCTGCTGTCAGAAAGCCGTATTGAAGAATGCTCAGGCCATGCACCGATACCTCGGCAGAAACCTCCCTCACCCCCGGCCCCTCTCCCAAAGGGAGAGGGGAGACAGCGGGCGCTGATGCGCTGATTTCGATCAACGACTTCTCGAGAATCGACCTGCGCGTCGCGAAAATCGCCAATGCCGAGCACGTCGAAGGCGCCGACAAGCTGCTGAAGCTGACGCTGGACGTCGGCGAACTCGGCACAAAGCAGGTCTTCGCCGGCATCAAGTCGGCCTACGACCCCGCCGCGCTGGTCGGCCGGCTCACCGTGATGGTCGCCAATCTCGCGCCGCGCAAGATGAAGTTCGGCCTGTCCGAGGGCATGGTGCTCGCCGCCAGCGGCGAGGCGCCCGGCCTGTATCTGCTGTCACCGGATGCCGGCGCCCGGCCGGGCATGCGCATCAAATAAACGCCGACGGACGGCGCGACCCGGAAATCCGCGATGAGCAACGGCAACCGCACCTTCATCTGCAGCGTCGTCTTCATCGACATTGCCGGATATTCGAAGAAGTCAGTGGCGGAGCAGCTGCAGATCAAAGAAAGGCTCAATGCCCTGCTCGCGCAGGCGCTGGCCGGGGTGCCGGCGAAGGACCGCATCATCCTCGACACCGGCGACGGCGCGGCGATCAGCTTCCTCGGCGATCCCGAGGAGGCGCTGTTCCTCGGGATCGCCCTGCGCGACACGCTGCGCGACGACGGCACGCTGCAGCTGCGCACCGGCATCAACCTCGGCCCGGTGCGCCTGGTGCGCGACATCAACGGCCAGCCCAACATCATCGGCGACGGCATCAACGTCGCCCAGCGCATCATGAGTTTCGCCGGCATCAACCAGGTGTTCGTGTCGCGCTCCTATTACGAAGTGGTGTCGGCGCTGTCC
>JAHCLD010000027.1 GCA_026125585.1 Burkholderiales bacterium | reverse complement strand
GCATTCTGGCTGGACGGCACGTTGCTCGCGGTGGCCGCGTCCCTGATGCACCGTGACGCGGCGGCCCGCAGGGAGGCCGGCAAGTGAAAAAAGGGGGCATTCTCCGGTTGGTTCTCGGTTTTTTGTGGTTTGCGTCGAATGCGGTGGCGGCCATGCCGGAAACCGCGAGGTTCATGAGCGCCGACGGGCAGACGATGCTGGTCGGTTACGTGTTTGCGCCGGTGTCGCCGGGACCGCACCCGGGCGTCGTGATGCTGCATGGCAGGGCGGGACCGTACTCGTCATTGAAACGCGGTCAGCAAAACGCAGAGGCACTGACCATGCGCCACCGGATGTGGGGGCAATTCTGGGCCGAACGCGGTTACGTGGCGGTGCATGTCGACAGTTTTGGTCCCCGCGGTTTCGGCGACGGCTTTGCCAGGCATTCCTACAACCAGCGTCCTCTCGAGGTGAGCGAACAGTCGGTGCGCCCCATGGATGCCTATGGTGCCTTGGCCTACCTGCGCAGCCGGCATGACGTGCAGCCTGACCGCATTGGCGTCCAAGGTTGGTCGAACGGCGGCATGGCCGTGCTTGCCGCGCTTGGACCGCGCCCGCCGGGCCTTGCGGCGCCGGGAACGGGAAGGGGAATAGAAAGGGGAACAGGAAGGGGGACGGAAGGGGGATTTCGCGCGGCGATTGCGCAGTACCCCGGCTGCCGTGCCCAATTGGCGGAACCGGATTACATGCCGTACGCCCCGTTGCTGCTGGCCGTCGCCGAGGACGATGACGAGGTTTCGCCGACGGCGTGCCGGAGCCTCGCCGATCGCCTGAAGGGCAAGGGGGCTGTCCTGGAGTTTGCCTGGTACGACGGTGCACATCATTCCTACGATAATCCGGGGAAAACCAGGCAAAGCCATGAACCCAATCGCCGGGCGTTGCAGGACACGCTGATTCGCGCCGAAAAGTTTTTTGCCGTGCACCTCGCTGCACCGCCACGATAATGGGCAGGCGGCCGGCCGGTTGCATCCTGGCCGTTGCGCTGCTTTGCGGCGCAATGGCGGCGAACGCCGGCGACCCGCGGTTTGCCGTCGCGTCCGCACATCCGCTGGCCACCGCGGCCGGATATCGGGTGTTTGAAAACGGCGGCAACGCCTGTGACGCAGCCATCACGGTCGCTGCGGTCCTTGCGGTCGTGGAGCCATACTCCTCCGGCCTCGGCGGCGGCGGTTTTTTCCTTTTGCATGACGCTGCGAGCGGAAGCCAGGTGATGATTGATGCGCGCGAGGTGGCGCCTTCGGCGGTGCGTCCGGCGCTTTTTTTCGACGATGCCGGCCGGCCGCGCGCGGGTGCTTCGGTCAGGGGAGGTCTGGCCGCGGCCATTCCGGGACTGCCGGCGGCCATCGACCATCTTGCGCGGCGCTGCGCGAAGCTGCCCCTGCACTCGACGCTGGCACCGGCGATCGCGCTTGCGCGCGACGGTTTTGCGGTGGATCCCCGATATGTCCGGATCGCGCAGATGCGGGAGAAATTTCTGCAGGAAGCGGCCGGCGCGGGCGTTTTTCTCGATAACGGCCGCGCGCCGGGCCCCGGCCATGTCCTGCGGCAACCGGATCTGGCGGTAACGCTGCAGCGGATCGGCAGGGAAGGGGCTGCCAGGGCGTTTTACCGGGGCACGGTTGCGGAGGGCATGGTGCGCACGGTCAATGCGGCCGGCGGCGTGTGGCAATCCGCGGATCTTGAGGCCTATCGCGTTGTCGAGCGTGTGCCGCAGCGGTTTCGCTACCGCGGTGCGACGATTACCGCGGCGGCGCTGCCGTCCGCAGGCGGCGTGGCGTTGGCCCAGGCTTTCGGCATGCTGGCGCACCTCGATCCCGGCGACATCCACGAAACCGGCACCGCGCACCTGGTGGTCGAGGTGCTGCGTCGCGCATTCCGGGACCGTTTGGCACTGGGTGATCCGGACCATGCGGCCGTGCCGCTGGCGGAACTGCTGGATGGCGGCCGGTTGCGCGTGGAGGCGGCGGGCATCGACCGGCGCAGAGCATCGTCGTTGGCGCCACCCGTGTCAGACGGGACCGGCCCGGGCAGCGGCAATACGACGCATTTTTCGATCATCGACCGCGAAGGCAACCGCGTGGCGGCGACCTTGACCATCAATCTGCTGTTCGGTTCCGGGCTGGTCGCACAGGGCACGGGGGTTTTGCTCAACAACCAGATGGACGATTTCACGCTGTGCCCCGATCTGGCCAACAGCTTCCGTCTGCGTGGCGGTGAAGCCAATGCGATGGCTCCGGGCAAGCGTCCGCTGTCGAGCATGACACCGGCGTTTGTCGAGGACGACAAGGGTGTTCTGGTGCTTGGTGCTCCCGGCGGGTCGCGCATCATCAGCCAGGTCCTGCTGGCGGCGCTGGAGTATCTGCGGCATCCCGTCGTGGACCTGAAAAGGCTGGTGGCGTTGCCGCGGTATCACCACCAGTACTGGCCGGACCGCGTTGAAATCGAACCGGAGGGGTTTTCCGCCGAATGGAGAGCGGCAATGGAGCGCATGGGGCACCGGCTGCATGTCGTCAATCGCCGCTGGGGAAACATGCAGGCCGTTTTCCAGCCCAGGGGGGATGGTGCCGCGCAGGCGGCCAGTGATCCCAGGGGTGGTGATGTAGCCTGGTACTAGATGGAGGTAATGAAGGTCGATGGGAGGCGCCGACGCGGGTGCGCGGCGTCCTGATGCGCCCACGGACCGGCCTCCTGTATCATTTCGGCCCATGAAAACGACATTCCTCGAGTTCGAGCAGCCGATCGCCGACCTGGAAGCCAAGATCGAAGAACTGCGCTTTGTGCAGGACGATTCGGCGCTGGACATATCCGAAGAAATTGCGCGCTTGCAGAAAAAGAGCCAGGGGCTGACCAAGGACATCTATTCGAAGCTGACGGCATGGCAGATTGCACAGGTTGCACGCCATCCGCAACGGCCGTATACGCTGGACTACATCAACGGGCTGTTCACCGATTTCGAGGAGATGCACGGCGACCGCGCCTATGCCGACGATCCGGCGATCGTCGGCGGCCTGGCGCGTTTCGGCGGACAGACCGCGGTCGTGATCGGGCACCAGAAGGGGCGCGATACCAAGGAGAAGATCCACCGCAACTTCGGCATGCCGCGCCCGGAGGGTTACCGCAAGGCGCTGCGCCTGATGAAGCTTGCCGAGAAATTCGGCGTTCCGGTGTTCACCTTCATCGACACGCCAGGTGCCTATCCCGGGGTCGGCGCCGAGGAACGCGGCCAGTCCGAGGCCATCGGCCGCAATCTCTACGCGATGGCCGCGCTGAAAACCCCGGTGATCTGCACGGTGATCGGGGAGGGCGGTTCCGGTGGCGCTCTGGCGGTGGCGGTGGGGGATGTGACTCTGATGCTGCAGTATTCGACCTACTCGGTGATTTCGCCGGAGGGTTGCGCGTCGATTCTCTGGAAAAGCGCCGAGCGCGCGCCCGACGCCGCGGAAACCCTGGGCATCACGGCTGCCCGGCTCAAGGCGCTCGGGCTGGTGGACAAGGTCGTCAACGAGCCCCTGGGCGGCGCGCACCGCGACCATCCGCTGATGATGCAGTCGCTCAAGAAGGCCTTGCAGGAGAGCTGGCGGCAACTGCGCGATATTCCGGCCGACAGGCTGACCGAGGCACGCTTCGTAAGGCTGATGGGATATGGCCAGTTCAAGGAAGCGGAAAGCCGCTGACCCCCGCTTCAGGCCGGATGCCCCGGCGTGAAGGATGATCTTGTTGCCCGGGTGCGCGCCGGCGTGCAGGCGCATGTGCCGCGCAATGTCTCACTCGTAATCGGCCTCAGCGGCGGCATCGATTCGATGGTGCTGTTGCACGTCCTGGTGCGCGGGCTCCGGATGTCGCCGCGCCGGATTTCGGCGATACATGTCAACCATCAGCTCAGTCCGCAAGCTGCGCGGTGGGCATCGTTCTGCCGCCGCTGCTGCAGGGATTTCGGCATCCGGCTGCACGTGGCCAAGGTCGCCGTGCGGCGCGGCAACAGCACCGAAGCCGCGGCGCGGGCCGCGCGTTACGGGGTTTTTGCGGCCAGCGGCGCCGGTGTCGTGGTGCTTGCGCACAACCGCGACGACCAGGCGGAGACCGTGCTTCTGCAACTGCTGCGGGGCGCCGGTCCGCGCGGTCTGGCGGGCATGCCGGTGTTCAGGACGGGGGGGGCGTCAGCACCTGCGGTGTTGCGTCCGCTGCTGGAGGTGCCGCGCAGCCTGATCGCGGCGTATGCCAGGCGCCACCGGCTGCAGTGGGTGGAGGATGACAGCAACGGCGATCGCGCCTATCTGCGCAATTTCCTGCGTCATGAGGTCTTGCCGCTGATCGAGGGCAGGCTGCCTGGAGCCGGCGTCACCCTGTCCCGGGCTGCCCGCTTGCAGGCCGAGGCATCGGATCTGCTGGATGCGCTGGCATTGGCCGATCTGGGCGGAAATGCGCCACGGGATCGCTTGCCGCTGGCGCCGATAAAGGCGTTGCCGCCGCACCGGGCGAAAAATGCCCTGCGTTATTTCCTGCGCGGCAACGGTCTGTTGATGCCGGACGCGGACCGTCTTGATGAGCTGCTGCGGCAGGTCATCACTGCCCGTGGCGATGCGGCAGTCCGCATCGGGCTGGATGGCGTGGAGTTGCGGCGGTTTCATGACGCGCTGTACATGGTCAGGCCGCTGCCCGCGTTGGCGCGGGATTTCGTGGTGTCATGGGATGGCCGCGGTGCGCTCCATCTGAAAGAATTGGGCGGCGTGCTGCGTCTGGAACGTGGCACGGAGCCGGGTATCGACGAACGCCTGTTGCGCGGCAAATCGCTGCGGATCCATGTCCGCCAAGGCGGGGAAGCCCTGCGGCTGGCGCCCGGCGGCAGGCGCCGGACGGTGCGCAACCTGCTGCAGGAGGCGGAGTTGCCGCCGTGGATGCGGGAGCGCCTGCCGTTTTTATACCTTGACGGCGAACTGGCGGCCGTTGCCGGTATCGGCGTCGATGTCCGTTTTCGCGCACCGGCGGGACATGCGGGTTATCGGCCGGTGTGGTTGCCGGATTGACGGCCGCGGATATCCTTCATCAATGGAGAAACCGGGGGTGGTTGCCGGTTTGCCAAATCCGGGGGGCTTTGCTAATCTGTCCTCGCTGGTCCACAGGATGAAAAAATAAATGCCTCGCCGATTGCAGGGGGCGAGTCCTGTATCTCTTAACGACCCAAAGCGAGGAAAAGCACAATGAAACTTGCACAGTTTGCGAAGTTCGCGCTCGCCGCGACCATCGGCATGTCCGTGGCCACCGGCGCGCTGGCGCAGGCAAAACCGAATCCGAAATGGCCGACCAACCTGACGCTGGGCACCGCTTCGGTGGGCGGAACCTATTTCGTCTACGGCCAGGTGTGGGCGAGCTTGGTCAACGAAAAACTCGGCACCAATATCAGCACCCAGCAGACGCAGGGCCCCAATCAGAACATCATCCTGACCGATTCCAAACAGGTGGATTTCGGCATGGTGACCATGGGCGTCGCGCTGCAGGCCTGGGAAGGCAAGGGCGACTGGACCAAGGGCAAGAAATTCAACAACATCCGCGCGATGTTCCCGATGTACGACACGCCGTTCCATTTCATTGCGCTGGAGAAATCCGGCATCAAGGCGGTGAAGGAACTGGCCGGCAAGCGTTCGGGTGTCGGCCCGCGCGCGGGCACCTGCGGCACCTATTTTCCGCTGATGTTCAAGGCGCTCGGCATCGACACCACGATCCGCAACGGGCAGGCCTCCGACATGGCCGCCAACCTCCAGGACGGGCTGATCGACGCTTTTCCGTTCTGCGCAGGTGTGCCGATTGCGGCCTACTCGGAGCTTGAAACCACCAACAAGGTCCGTTTTTTCACGTTCACGGATGACGAGCTGAAGCGCGTCAAGGCCGCGCTGCCGGAGCTTTCGGATTCGGTGATTCCGAAAAGCACCTACAAGTCGCAGACCGAAGACCACAGGACCGTCGGTGTTTACAACTTTGCCATCGCCAACAAGGATGTGTCGGAGGACCTGGTCTATGCCGTGATGAAGGCCGTGCTGGAAAATAACCCGCAGATGGTCAAGGGGCATGCTGCAGCCAAGGAGACGCTGACGGAGAACTGGAACCGCAACGGCTTCCTGCCGTTCCATCCGGGCGCGATCCGTTACTTCAAGGAAAAAGGCATCAATGTGCCGAAGCACCTGATTCCGCCGGAATACAAAGGCTGAACGGCCGTCACATGACACCGCACTGCGCGAGCTCAGTGCGGTTTTGCAGCAGGGGGGATGAGTGATGAGTGCTGAAGGGACGGAAGAAGTCATCAAGGCCGCCAATGGCGGACGAGGAGTTCAGCGGCAACAAGCGCTGCTGCGCGTTGGGAAGCTGTTCTGCTTGCCGTGCTGTGCGTGGGTTTCACGGTTTTCCATCTCTTTGTCCTGGGCATTATTCCGCCAGGCGCTGCTGTTTCGCGCGATCCACGTGGGTTGGGGGGGCGCACTTGGCCTGATTCTTTATGCGCCATTCCGGCGTTATCAGAAAAATGGCGTGCCCTGGTATGACTGGCTTCTGGTCGCGGCTTCCATTGCCTGCGCCGTTTACATCACGATCGAGCTTGACGGGCTGCTGTTCCGTGCCGGCGCGCAGTTCACCACCGGAGATGTCATTGTCGGTGTCGTGGGCACGCTGCTGATTCTCGAATTCACCCGGCGCACCTCCGGACTGGCCCTGCCCATCATTGCCGGCGTATTCATCATTTATTGCTTTGTCGGCCCCTGGATGCCCGGCGTGCTGGAACACAAAGGGTTCGCATTCGACCGGTTTTCACCTACATCTACAGTGAATACGGCATTTTCGGAGAGTAACGGCACAGGTTTCATCGTCTACATCATCCTGTTCGTGACCTTTGCCGCATTTCTGCAAATATCGAAGGTGGGCGATTACATCAACGACCTGTGCAATGCGCTGTTCGGATGGGCCCGCGGAGGGCCGGCCAAGGCGGCGGTGGCTTCGGGCATCATGTTCGGCTCGATCTCGGGTTCCGCGGTGGCCAATGTTGTTGCGTCCGGCATGGTGACGATTCCGATGATGCGCAAGGTCGGTTACGACCGCTCCACCGCGGCAGCCATCGAGGCGACATCTTCGACCGGTGGCCAAATCACGCCGCCGGTGCTCGGGGCGGGGGCCTTCCTGATGGCGGAAATTACCGGCATTCCCTGGGCAGATCGCCCTGGCCGCGGTGATTCCCGCGCTGTATTTACATCGCCTGCTGGATACACGTCGGACCTGCATGCCATACGCCTGGGGCTGAGAGGGTGTCACGGGACGAACTGCCGCCGGTGAAGTTGATGATGACGCGGTTGTACATGTTCTCTCCGCTGATCGTTTTCGTCTGGGCCCTGCTCGAAGGGTATTCGCCGTTCCGTGCCGGCGGCCTGGGCATCGTCGCGGCATTGATTGCGGGATGGCTTTCCCGCATGTTCAGGGATATCGGCACCGGGGATGCCTCGATGGATCCGCGGTCGGTAACCATGGTGTTTACGGCATTGCTGATGCGCATCGCGGCGCTGGTTGCGGGCGGTGCTTTTCTGTATGTGGCATTGCAGTATCTGGTGCCCCTGGTCCGGTCGTTTGGCGACATCGCGACCTGGTCGCTGAGCATACTGGTAATCCTGATTCGGCCATATTGTTCGGATGGCGGCGCACGCTGGAAGCCCTCAATCTGGCTGCGCGGGATTACCGTGCAACTGGTGGCGGTCTGTGCCTGTGCCGGCATCATCGACCGGCGTCATTGCACTGACCGGCATCGGTGGCAGGTTTTCCGGAACTGATTCTCGGCATCGCAGGTGCAAGCCAGCTCGTTGCGATGCTATTTGCCGCGGTGGTGGCGCTGGTTCTCGGCATGGGCATGCCAACAACCGCCGCCTATGCGATTGCCGCCGCGGTCATTGCGCCCGGCCTGTCGAAAATCGGCGTGCCAGTACTCGTCGCGCACATGTTCGTGTTCTATTTTGCGGTGATTTCATCCATTACGCCGCCCGTGGCGCTGGCTTCTTTTGCGGCGGCCGGCATGTGCAACGCGGATCCCTGGAAAACCTCGTGGACGGCGCTGAAGATGGGGCTGGCGACTTTCCTGGTGCCGTTCATGTTCTTCTTTTCGCCGGTGCTGCTGATGCAGGGACCATGGCAGGGCATCCTGCAGGCTTTTGTCTCCGGCGCCATCGGAGTCTGGTTCCTGGCCGGATCCACCGAGGGATGGTTTGGCGGACGGCTGGCGATGCCTCTGCGGGTGATCCTGTTTTTCGCGGCATTGGGGCTGCTGCATCCGGGCACCGCGAGCGATTTCATCGGCCTGGCTGTCGGCCTGCCGATTTATGTCTGGCAGCGCCTGCGGTTCAGGCAGGCCGCAGCGTGACCCGAGCCGGTGCCGGATGCGGATTCCGGCACCGGTTTTTTGGCCGGAAATCTCTGTTATTCAACATGTTACCGTGCTAAAATCCCCGGTTATTTCAAACTCCGGAATCAGGGGATTTTCATGGCAGTCGAACGCACGCTTTCCATCATCAAACCCGATGCGGTCGCCAAGAACGTGATCGGGCAGATTTATGCACGCTTCGAGCAGGCCGGCCTGCGCGTTGTGGCCGCCCGCATGACCCGGCTGTCTCGTGCCCAGGCGGAAGGTTTCTATGCGGTGCACAAGGAGCGTCCGTTTTTCGGCGAACTGGTCGATTTCATGGTGTCCGGGCCGGTCATGATCCAGGTGCTGGAAGGCGAGGGCGCGGTCCAGAAGAACCGCGACCTGATGGGCGCCACGGATCCCAGGAAGGCGGCCAAGGGCACGATCCGGGCCGATTTTGCCGACAGCATCGATGCCAATGCGGTGCACGGGTCCGATTCCGCCGAGAACGCGGCGACCGAAGTCGCCTATTTTTTCCCCGCGCTCGACATCCACTCGCGCTGAGGGAGAGGGCTCGGGAGCGCCATGTCGCTGAACCTGCTGGGGCTGAACCGGGGCCAGTTCGAGGCCCTGTGCGCGGACATGGGCGAAAAACCTTTCCGTGCCCGGCAGATGATGCGCTGGATACATCAGAGCGAGGGGTCAGCGATTTCGACGCGCAATGACCGATGTGTCGCAGAGTTCGCGAACGCATGGGGGCCTCCGCGGTCGTGTCGGCTCCCCAGGTTTTGCGCGACACCACGGCTCCGGACGGTACGCGCAAGTGGCTGTTCGATGTTGGAACCGGCAATGCGATCGAATCGGTTTACATTCCCGAGGGCGACCACGACGATGACGCCGCAGGCGGCGAGTCCGGCGGACGCCGCTACCGGGGCACGCTGTGCGTTTCGTCCCAGGCGGGTTGCGCTCTTGAGTGCTCGTTCTGTTCCACCGGCAGGCAGGGGTTCAATCGCAACCTGACGGTGGCCGAGATCGTCGGCCAGGTGTGGCACGCCAGCCGGAGTCTGTCGGCCGACCTCGGCATTGAACGCCCGATAACCAATGTGGTCATGATGGGCATGGGGGAGCCGCTGGCCAATTTCGACAATGTGGTTTCGGCAATGCAGCTGATGCTCGATGATCATGCCTACGGGATTTCGCGGCGCCGCCTGACTTTGTCGACATCGGGGCTGGTACCGGCGATCGACAGGCTGCGGGAAGCCTGTCCGGTGGCACTGGCGGTCTCGCTGCACGCGCCGAACGACACACTGCGCGACCGGCTGGTCCCGATCAACCGCAAGTACCCGATCCGCGAGTTGCTTGCGGCCTGCGTGCGATACATCGAGAAAGCGCCGCGGGATTTCGTGACTTTCGAATACGTGATGCTCGAAGGCGTCAATGACGGCATTGAGCAGGCGCGGGAACTGGCCAGGACGGTGAGAACGGTGCCCTGCAAGATCAACCTGATTCCGTTCAACCCGTTCCCTGATTCCGGTTACGGTCGCTCGGGCAGCTCCGCCGTGTCCGCATTCCGCGACGTGTTGCTGCAGGCGGGTTTGACCGTGACGGTGCGCAGGACGCGCGGCGATACCATCGATGCGGCCTGCGGGCAGCTGGCGGGCAGGGTGCAGGACAAAACCAGGCGCGTGATGCGCCGCATGGAGGAAAAACGCGCATGAGACAGCGATGGCACATGGCAAGCGTGGCAGCCTGGTTTTCCGCGGTAGTCCTGGTGTCGGGATGCGCGGGGATGGCCAACACGCCCGACGAGGGCGTCCAGCCGACCATGGATACCACCGGCAACGAAAGCAGCGCGCGGAACCGTGCGCGCATCCATACCGAACTTGCCGCGGGTTATTTCGAGATGGGTAACCTGGGCGTGGCGCTCGAATCAATCACCACGGCGCTGCAGGCCGATCCCGGTTATCACACGGCGCACAACGTCGCGGGACTGGTCTACGCCGCGCTCAAGGACGACCGTCGCGCAGAGGAACATTTCAACCGCGCCTTGCGCCTCAATCCCGCAGACCCGGATGCCAACAACAATTACGGGATGTACCTGTGCCAGAACAGGCGCGAGGAGGAGGGTATCAAGTATCTTCTCGCGGCGGTGCAGAATCCCCTGTATCTGTTGCCCGAGCGTTCGCTGGTCAATGCCGGTGTTTGCGCGCGCCGGCGCAACGACAATGTCGCGGCGCAGGATTTTTTTCAGCGTGCCGTGAGCGTGCGTCCAAACCAGCCGCAGGCCCTTTATCAACTGGCCGAGCTGTCTTTCCTGTCCAGCAATTACGCCGCGGCACAAGGCTATCTGCGCCGGCTGTCCCAGGTGACGTCCGCCAACGCGGAAATTCTCTGGCTCGGATTGCGGGTTGAGCGCAAGCTGGGCAATACGCTGGCCGAGGCGAGTTATGCGCAGCAGTTGCGGAAGAACTTTCCCGAATCCAGAGAGGCGGTGGCCCTGAAGGCTGGCCGGTTTGAATGAGCGAAGCCGAAGCGGCGGATAAGACGGTTCCCGCGACGGCGGCGCAGCGTCCGGGCCGGACGCTGGCGGATGCCCGTGCGGCAAAAGGGATGACCGTGGCGGAGGTTGCCGCACAACTGAAGCTTTCGGCTTCCCAGGTTGAAGCCCTTGAGGCCGATGATTACGACAGGCTACCCGGTCCGGTGTTCGTGCGCGGTTTTGTCCGGAATTATGCACGCCTGCTTGAACTGGCTCCCGAAAAACTGGCGGACTCCGTCGATCTGCCGCATGCACCGATGCCGGCCAGCACTGCCATCCCGGTCTCCCGCGAAATTCCCTTCCCGGCCGGCAAGTCCGGAAACTGGTTGCCTTACGCGACCGGGCTCGCGGTTTTGGTGGGCACCATCGTGGTTTACGAGCTGTTTTACGCCCCGCCGCATGCCGTCACGGTGTCCGTGACCCAGCCTGTGGGTGTTCCTCCGGACCTGCAACCGGCATCAGTGTCTGATGCGGTTCCCGCGGTCTCCGCAGTTCCCGCCGTCGCGGCCGGGGACGGTCCGCCGGTCGAGGCGACCGAGGCGGTACCGCAGACGCCGCCAGTGACGGAAAATCCGGAAGTGCCGGTCCGGCAGGTTACTGGCATGGCGGAGGTGCATTTTGCCTTTGCCGCGGATTCCTGGGTGGAGGTGCGCGACCGCAACGAACGCGTGCTGTTTTCGCAGCTCAATCCCGGAGGCAGCGAGCAGCGGGTGACCGGACGCCCACCGCTCAGTGTCGTCATCGGCAACGCTAGGGGTGTGCGTTTGACCTACAACGGCGCCCCTTTCGATCTCGTGCCGCATACGCGCGTCGAAGTCGCGCGTTTCACACTGGAATAGGCGATGGAGTGTTTTCCCAAGCACGGACCGGAGGTCCGGCGCCGCAGCACCAGGGTCGCGGTCGGCGGCGTGATGGTCGGCGCGGATGCGCCCATCGTCGTGCAGTCGATGACCAATACCGACACCGCCGATATCGCAGCCACGGTGGCGCAGGTGGCCGCGCTGGCGAGGGCCGGTTCGGAACTGGTGAGGATCACGGTCAACAATGCGGAAGCCGCCGCAGCGGTACCGGCGATTCGCGAGCAGCTTGATCGCCGCGGGGTCACGGTGCCACTGGTCGGCGATTTCCATTTCAACGGCCACCGGCTGCTCACCCAGCACCCGGCCTGTGCGGAAGCGCTGGCGAAACTGCGCATCAATCCGGGCAATGTCGGGAAGGGCGCGAAACGCGGCGAGCAGTTCGCGACCATGATCGAATTCGCATGCCGTTACCGCAAGCCGGTGCGCATCGGCGTCAACTGGGGCAGCCTCGACCAGGAATTGCTGGCGCGGCTGATGGACGAGAATGGACGCCTTCCACAGCCCAGGGACGCCGGCGTGGTCATGCGCGAGGCGCTGGTCACGTCGGCGCTGGAGAGCGCGCGGCAGGCGGAATCGCTGGGTCTGGCGCATGACCGCATCGTGCTGTCCTGCAAGGTGAGCGGCGTGCAGGACCTGATCGCGGTGTACCGCGATCTTGCTTCGCGCTGCGATTATCCCCTGCACCTCGGGCTCACCGAAGCCGGAATGGGCTCGAAAGGCATCGTGGCTTCCACCGCGGCGATGTCCGTACTGTTGCAGGAGGGCATCGGCGACACCATCCGCGTGTCCCTGACCCCCGAACCCGGCGGCGACCGGACCCGCGAAGTGATCGTTGCGCAGGAGATTCTCCAGACCATGGGTCTGCGTTCGTTCACGCCGCTGGTGATCGCCTGTCCCGGCTGCGGGCGGACCACCAGCACGGTATTCCAGGAACTCGCGGACCGGATACAGGGTTATCTGCGGGCGCAGATGCCGGAATGGCGCGGACGTTATCCCGGCGTGGAAAACATGCACGTCGCGGTAATGGGGTGCGTGGTCAATGGCCCGGGCGAGAGCAAACAGGCCAACATCGGCATCAGTCTTCCGGGTTCCGGTGAAACCCCGGTGGCGCCGGTATTCGTCGACGGCGTGAAAACGGTGACGCTCAAGGGCAGCAATATCGCCGAGGAATTCCAGCGGATTGTCGACGAGTATGTGCGCAGCCATTACGGCGCGCGACAGGATGGATCCGCCCCGGCGACAGCCGCCGCCGGCGACACCTGCTGACCGACGGAGCCGCCGGGAACATGACAAAAACGGTGCAGGGCGTCCGCGGAATGAACGATGTGCTTCCGGCCGAAGCGCATCGCTGGGCGTTTTTCGAGGATACGGTAAGGGGCTGGGTGCGAAGCTACGGCTACCAAGCCATCCGCATGCCGATACTCGAACGCACGGAGCTGATCGTGCGCTCGATCGGCGAGGTGACAGACATCGTCGAAAAGGAGATGTACACCTTCACCGACGAACTGAACGGGGAGCAGCTGACACTGCGCCCAGAGGGAACCGCCTCCTGCGTGCGTGCCGCGATCGAGCACAACCTGCTGTATCCGGGGCCGCAGCGCCTGTGGTACTGGGGGCCGATGTTCCGCCACGAGCGTCCGCAGAAGGGGCGCTACCGCCAGTTTCACCAGGTCGGTGTCGAGGCGCTGGGTTTCGCAGGCCCCGACATCGATGCCGAACATGTCGTGATGTGCGCGCGGTTGTGGCGTGTTCTCGGGCTGGACGGAATCCGCCTCGAACTGAATTCCCTGGGCTCCGCCGAGGCGCGCGCGGCCTACCGTTCCAGGCTCGTTGCATATCTCGAGCGGCATGCGGGCGAACTCGACGAAGACGCGCGTCGCCGCATGCACAGCAATCCGCTGCGCGTGCTGGACAGCAAGAATCCGGCAATGCAGGACCTGATTGCCGGAGCGCCGAAGCTGGCGGACGACCTTGACGAGGCTTCGGCCTCGGCATTTTCGGCCCTCCAGGGTTCATTGCGCGCGGCCGGCATCCCCTTCAGCATCAATCCCCGGCTGGTCAGGGGGCTGGACTATTACAATGGCACCGTATTCGAGTGGGTGACGGACCGCCTCGGCGCCCAAGGCACGGTTTGCGCCGGCGGTCGTTACGACGGCCTGATCGGACAGATCGGCGGCAAACCGGCACCTGCCTGCGGTTTTGCGATGGGGGTGGAGCGCCTGCTGGCGCTGATGGCGGAACATGATGCGGGCGCGCGGGAGCCGGTCCCGGACGCCTATGTGATACGACAGGGCGACGCCGCGCTTCCCTGGGGAGAGGCCGTTGCTGAAATCCTGCGCGATGCCGGGCTGGCGGCGATACTGCATTGCGGTGGCGGCAGCTTCAAGTCGCAGATGAAAAAAGCCGATGCCAGCGGCGCGCTGTATGCGGTGATCGTCGGGGATGACGAAGCGCTGGCCCGCATGGTGTCGGTGAAGCCCCTGCGCAATGGGCCGGAGCAGGTGCAGGTGAAGGTTACGCCGCAGGCGGCATGTGAACTCATCAAATCAAGGTAAAACTTATGGCTTTGGATCTGGAAGAGCAGGAACAACTGGCTGCAATCAAGTCCTGGTGGTCGCAGTACGGCCGTCTGGTCGTCGTCACGGTCGTCGGCAGCCTGCTGGCGGTCGGCGGCATCCGGGGCTGGCACTATTATCAGGGTTCCCAGGCGGCTGCCGCGGTCACGCTGTTCGCGCAACAGCAGGCGGCCGAGCGCGCGAGCGACCACAAGAAAGTCCGCGACATCGGCGCTGAAATCGTCGACCGTTACGGTTCCACCGCATATGCCACGCTGGCTGCGCTTTCCGCGGCAAAAAGCGATTTTGACACCGGGGATCTGGCTTCGGCCAAAACGCGATTGCAATGGGTGATCGACAAGGGCAAGGAGGAGGAGGCGCGTGACGTGGCCCGCCTGCGCCTGGCGCGCATATTGCACGACGAGAAAAAGGCCGACGAGGCGCTGAAACTGCTGGAATCCAAGCATGCGGACAGCTTTGCCGGACTGTATGCGGACCTGAAAGGCGATTTGCTGTTTACCCAGGGAAAACGCGAAGAAGCACGCGCGGCCTATCAACTGGCGCTTGATCGCAGCGATGCGGGAAGTCCGATGCGCCAGATCATCCAGCTCAAGCTCGACGCCGTTGGCGGAACCAAGTGATGCGCCGCTGGCTTGCCGCTGCCGCGCTGGCGCTCCTGTCGGGGTGTCAGACCGTATCGAATGTGTACGACAGCTGGTTTGGCAGCGTTCCCAAACAGAAGGCGGCCACGCTAACGGCTTTTACTCCGTCTGCCACCGCGCGCATCATCTGGCAGGGCAATGTCGGCTCTGCCGAACGCGGTGTGTTCTATCCAGCGGTCAGCGGCAACACGGTGTATGCCACGGGTGCCGCCGGGCAGATCGCCGGATTTACGGCGAATTCCGGCGGTGGCCAGGGACGCTTCGAGGCGGGCACGCCGCTGTCCGGAGGCGTCGGTTTTGGTGCCGAGTTGATACTTGCCGGCACGGCCAAGGGCGAGGTGCTCGCTTTCGAACCCTCGGGAAAGCAGGCCTGGAAGGTGCAATTGTCGGGGGAAGTGCTGGCACCGCCGGCAGGAGCGGACGGCATCGTGGTGGCTCGCACCGGTGATGGCCGCATCTATGGCCTGAATGCGGCTGACGGCAAACAGCGCTGGGTTTACCAGCGCGCCTTGCCGTCCCTGGCCGTGCGCAGCCATGCCGGGGTGCTGGTGCACCGCGGGGCCGTTTTTGCGGGATTCCCCGGAGGGCGGCTGGTGGCCATCGCGCTGGCGACCGGCAATGTCGGCTGGGAGTCCGTCGTGGCATTGCCCAAGGGCGCCACCGAGCTGGACCGTGTCACGGATGTGACGAGTGCTCCGGTGCTCGAAGGCGCCCAGATCTGCGCCGTGGCCTACCAGGGACGCGTTGCCTGTTTCGATGCGCAGCGCGGCGAGACCCTGTGGGCGCGGGATGCCTCGAGTGTCGCCGGTATGGGGCTGGATGCCCGCAATGTCTATGTCACGGACGACCAGGACGCGATCCAGGCACTGGACCGCAGCCGCGGCGCCAGCCTGTGGAAACAGGACAGGCTGCGCGGCCGCTGGGCCACGGCGCCGCTGGCATTGGGGCGCTATGTCATCGTCGGCGATTTCGAGGGTTACGTGCACGTGATGTCGCGCGAGGATGGTGCTTTTGTCGCGCGTGTGGGCACGGATGGCAGCGCTATCCGCGTGCCACCGGTGGCCCTGGATCTGTCGACCTTCCTGGTGCAGACCCGCAATGGCGGGATTTACGCCATCAATCTTCAATGAGGATGCGCCGCGGCTGAACGGCCGCGGCGCGCCGGCATTCCCATGAAACCCACCGTGGTCATCGTCGGCCGCCCCAACGTCGGCAAATCGACCCTGTTCAACCGGCTGACCCGCAGCCGCGACGCCATCGTCGCCGATGCGCCGGGAATCACCCGCGACCGCCACTACGGCGAAGGCAGGGTCGGCGGCAAGCCGTACCTGGTGGTCGACACCGGCGGCCTGGAAGCGGTGTCGAAAGGCAGCATTTACGAGGAAATGGCGCGGCAGGCGCGGCAGGCGGTGGACGAGGCCGATGCCGTGCTGTTCGTGGTGGATGCGCGCGCCGGGCTGACCGCGCAGGACCGCGAAATCGGCGCCGAACTGCGCCGCAGCGGCCGCAGGATCTGGCTGATCGTGAACAAGGCCGAGGGCATGAACACCGCAGCCGCAACGGCGGATTTCCATGCGCTCGGCCTCGGCGAACCGCTGGCGATTTCGGCTGCGCACGGCGAGCATGTGTCCGACCTGATGGATGTGGTGCTGGCCGGTTTTCCGGATGCGGCGGACGAAGCCGTGGATGAAATGAAACATCCGAGAATCGCCATCGTCGGCCGTCCCAACGTGGGCAAGTCGACGCTGGTCAACGCGCTGATCGGCGAGGAACGGGTGGTCGTTTTCGACCAGCCTGGCACGACGCGGGATTCGATTTATATCGATTTCGAGCGCGAAGGCAGGCGCTACACGCTGATCGACACTGCGGGCATGCGCAAGCGCGGGCGGATCGACGAGGCGGCGGAGAAGTTCTCGGTGATCAAGACGCTGCAGTCCGTCGCCGATGCCAACGTCGCCATTCTCGTGCTCGACGCCCGCCAGGAAATATCCGAGCAGGATGCGCACATCGCCGGATTCATCCTCGATGCCGGCCGCGCGCTGGTGGTGGCGGTCAACAAATGGGAGGGACTCGGCGAAGCCGAGCGCGAACAGGTCAAGCGGGACGGCGCGCGCAAGCTCGGTTTCCTCAACTTTGCCCGTTTCCATTTCATTTCGGCGCTGCAGGGGCAGGGGATCGGCGCCGTGCTGCGATCCGCGGATGCGGCCTATGCCGCCGCCATGTCCAGTCTGCCGACACCGCGGCTGACCCGGGCCTTGCAGATGGCAGTCCAGCAACAGCAGCCGCCCCGCGCCGGCATGGTCAGGCCGAAGCTCCGCTATGCCCACCAGGGCGGGCACAATCCGCCGCGGATCATCGTCCACGGCACGGCGCTGGAGCGGGTGCCGGACACCTACCGCCGTTATCTGGAACGTTTTTTCCGGGATGCGTTCAAATTGACCGGTACGCCGCTCAAGGTCGAGTTCAGGAGCGGGCGCAACCCGTATGCCAGGAGCGATGCAAAACGCGGCTAACTCTATGGCCAGACGAAGAAAATTAGGCTAAAGTGACTTTTCCAATAACTACAACCCAGAGGGTGCCATGAGCAATAAAGGGCAGCTGCTACAAGACCCGTTCCTGAACGCATTGCGCAAGGAACACATTCCCGTCTCGATTTATCTCGTCAACGGCATCAAACTGCAGGGCCAGGTCGATTCCTTCGACCAATACGTGGTGCTGCTCAAGAACACCGTGACCCAGATGGTCTACAAACACGCCATCTCGACCGTGGTGCCAGCACGGGCGGTCAGCCTGCAGGCTGACGACAAACAAGATAAGTAATTGATTTTATTGAATACTTTTGATGTTTGACCGTCCGGGTAACGGCACCTCGGCGGTGCTCGTCGCCCTCGATCTGGGCGATCCGGACTACGCCGAAAGCCTCGAAGAACTGCAACTGCTGGTGCGCAGCGCCGGCGTTGTTGCGACCGCCGTGGTGCGCGGGCGCCGCGACCGGCCCGATCCGGCGCTTTATGCGGGCAAGGGCAAGGTCGAGGAGATCGCCGACACCGTCCGCGATACCGGCGCATCGGTGGTCATTTTCAACCACGCACTGAGCCCGATCCAGGAACGCAACCTGGAGCGCAGGCTGGCCTGCCGCGTCATCGACCGCACCAGCCTGATTCTCGACATTTTTGCCCAGCGCGCGCGCAGCCACGAGGGCAAGCTGCAGGTCGAACTGGCGCAGCTTGAGCACCTGTCGACGCGGCTGGTCCGTGGCTGGACCCACCTTGAACGGCAGCGCGGAGGCATCGGCATGCGCGGTCCGGGCGAGACGCAGCTGGAAACCGACCGCCGGCTGCTGGGCAAGCGGGTCAAGGTGCTCAGGGAAAAGCTGGCGCGGGTGCGCGCCCAGCATGCGACCCAGCGGCGTTCGCGCTCGCGCGCCCATGTGTTCTCGGTTTCGCTGGTCGGCTACACCAACGCCGGCAAATCGACCCTGTTCAACCGGCTGACCCGCGCCGATGCCTATGCCGCGGACCAGCTGTTTGCAACCCTGGATACCACGACGCGCCGCCTGGGCGGCATCGAAAAGGCGTCAGTGGTGATTTCCGATACCGTCGGCTTCATCCGCCACCTGCCGCACACCCTGGTCGACGCGTTCCGCGCGACGCTGGAGGAAACCGTGCATGCGGATCTGCTGCTGCATGTCGTGGACGCGGGCAGCCCTGACCGCGATGCGCAGATTGCCGCAGTCAACGGCGTTTTGTCGGAGATCGGCGCGGACCGCGTTCCGCAGATCATGGTCTTCAACAAGATCGACCGCACTGCGCTGCCGCCCCGGGTCGAGAGGGATGAATATGCTAGAATTTCGCGCCTCTGGTTGAGTGCGCTGGCAGGCGACGGAATTGACCTGCTGCGCGCGGCCATCGGTGAATACGCACTGGACGCAGCGCGTCCGGACCAACCTGAAGCTGCCTGATTCCTGCCCGATCCAATGACCGAAACCTCCCTGAGTTTCCGTGAACGCCTGAAGAACGGCCTGGCCAGAATGCTGGGGCCGCTGCTGTCCCTCAACGATCCGCAATGGGGACGCCGCCCGGGCGGCAACCAGGGCCCGCCCGATCTGGACGAGATCTGGCGCAATCTCAATCGCAGGCTGAACCGGCTGCTGGGCGGCAAGGGCGGAGGCGGTGACGGCGGCAGCGCCGGGGGCGGCGGGCCTTCGCCCGGCACGGTCGGCGGCGGCGCCGGCCTGCTGGTCGGCTTGGTCGTCGTGGTCTGGATCGCCAGCGGCTTCTACATCGTCAACGAGGGCCAGGAAGGCGTGGTGCTGCGTTTCGGCAAGTTCGTGGAAACCACGCAGCCGGGCCCGCGCTGGCACCTGCCGTACCCGATCGAATCGGCCGAAGTGGTCAACGTGAAGCAGGTGCGCACGGTCGAAGTGGGGTACCGCAACAACGTCAAGAGCAAGGTGCTGAAAGAAGCGCTGATGCTGACCGATGACGAGAACATCGTCGATGTGCAGTTCGCCGTCCAGTACGTGCTGAAGAGTCCGAATGACTACCTGTTCAATCACAGGTCCCCGGACGAGTCCGTGCTGCAGGCCGCGGAAACGGCAATCCGGGAGATCGTCGGCCGCAACAGCATGGACTTCGTGATTTTCGAGGGGCGCGCCGAAGTGGCCGCGCGCGCCCAGAAACTGATGCAGGAAATCCTCGACCGTTACGGCACCGGCATCAGCATCAGCAAGGTGACCATGCAGAACGCGCAGCCGCCGGAGCAGGTGCAGGCGGCCTTCGACGATGCGGTGAAGGCGGGGCAGGACCGCGAACGCCAGAAGAACGAGGGCGAAGCCTATGCCAACGACGTGATCCCGCGCGCGCGAGGTATGGCTGCGCGGCTGATCCAGGAGGCCGAAGGTTATCGCGGCAGGGTGATCGAGCAGTCCCAGGGTGACGCGTCGCGCTTCCGCCAGATCGTCGCCGAATACAACAAGGCGCCCCAGGTGACCCGCGACCGCCTCTATCTCGACGCCATGCAGCAGATCATGAGCAACACCAGCAAGGTGCTGGTCGACCA
>JAHCLD010000266.1 GCA_026125585.1 Burkholderiales bacterium | reverse complement strand
CAGGCATGCCAGCGATCCCTTCGTGATCTTCGACGGCAGCCATTACGTGCACCGCTTCCATCATGATCACATGCGCGCCGCCCAGGGCACGCACGATGCCGTCGGCGCCCGGCAACTGATCGAGCGTTTCAGCGAAATCCAGGAAGCCTCCGGTCCGCCGCTGGCAAGCAGCGTCACCGGGCTGTGACCCGGAGTTCCTCCCCTCTCTCTTTCCCGCGCAAACACTGATAGAATCCGCGCCGGCTTCGCCCCTCATGCTGTCCGTACCGTGGATTTTGTGGGTGTGACGCCAACCAGATTTGGACAAATCAACTCATCAATCCATCAACCCATCTACCTTCGAAGGATAGTTACCATCATGAACCGCTCCCTCCTCGTTGCCGCCCTGTTCGCGGTTGGCCTGACCGCCTGCGGTGAAAAACCTGCTCCGGCGCCCGCCCCGGCACCTGCTCCGGCCCCGGCACCCGCCCCGGCGCCCGCGCCTGAAGCTCCGAAAGCCGACGCTGCCGCTCCGGCCGCCGATGCGCCGAAGACCGACGCTGCCGCCCCCGCTGCCGATGCACCGAAGGCCGATGCCGCCGCCCCGGCCGCTACTGCCGTCGATGCGGCCAAAGACGCAGCCAAGGACGCCGTCAAAGGTGCTGCCGACGCCGCCAAGGACGCAGCGAAAGACGCCGTCAAAGGTGCCGCCGACACTGCGAAGGGCGCTGCCAAGGACGCCATCAAGAAATAATCGCGCGTCCGCCGTAAAAAAGCCGGCCCCCGGGCCGGCTTTTTCTTTTTCTTTGCCCGGGCATGCCGCGATCAGGCGATCATGCGCCAGTCCAAACCCTCGGACTGGGTGGCCACGCCGATCCATTCCGCAGCGCAGCCGAGCGCAGCGGACAACGCCGCGCGGGCCAGTTCCGGGCGGTTGTTCCGCTGCGACAGATGCGCCGCCACCACATGTTGCAGCGATTTCTTTTCGATGCCCGCAACGATGCCCGCGGCCTGTCCGTTGTCGAGGTGGCCGTAACGGCCGGCAATGCGCTGCTTGAGGCGTTCCGGATAATTGCCGCCGAGCAGCAACTCCCGGTCATGGTTGCACTCGATCACCAGCGCGTCGAGACCGGAGAGCATCTGCTCGATGTGCGGCGTCGATGACCCGGCATCGGTCAGCACGCCAAGCCGCCGCGCGCCGTCTCCGAACACGAATTGCGTGGGCTCGCGCGCGTCGTGCGGCACCGGATAGGGAAAAATTTCGAGATCACCCACCGCGAAAGGACTATGGCCGTCGATGATCGTCGCGGTGGCGAATGCGTCGCCACCCCGGGCGGCGGCAACGCGGGTACCGTGGGACAGGTACACCGGAATGCCGAAACGGCGTGCGAACCGGTCCGCGCCACCGACATGGTCATCGTGCTCATGGGTCACCAGCACCGCGTCGATCGCTCCGGGCTCGAGGCCGAGCCGGCCGAGCCGGCGCACGGTTTCGGCGGCGCTGAAGCCGCAGTCGAGGAGTATCCGGGAATTTCCCGCCTCCACCACCAGCGCGTTGCCTTCGCTGCCGCTGCCTAGCGAGGCAAAACGCATCGGCG
>JAHCLD010000265.1 GCA_026125585.1 Burkholderiales bacterium | reverse complement strand
GGCGGCCAGCGCGCCGCCCTCGGAGGGCGTGGCGACGCCGGCGAAGATCGAGCCCAGCACCAGGAAAATCAGCACCAGCGGCGGCACCATCACCAGCGCCGCGTGCCGGTACAGCGCCGCGCCGCGCAGGCGGCGCGCTTCGGGCGGCAGCGCCGGCGCCGCCGCGGGATTGACCATCGAGACGATGAACACGTAACCCGCCATCAGCGCGACCAGCAGCAGTCCCGGCAGCACGGCGCCGGCGTAGATGTCGCCGACCGGCGCGCCCAGCACGTCGGCGAGCACGATCAGCACGATCGACGGCGGGATGATCTGCGCCAGCGTGCCGGAGGCGCAGATGACGCCGCTGGCGAGCCGCGGCGAATAGTTATAGCGCAACATCACCGGCAGCGAGATCAGCCCCATCGCGATCACCGAGGCGGCGATCACGCCGGTGGTCGCCGCGAGCAGCGCGCCGACGAAGATCACCGCGTAGGCGACGCCGCCGCGCAGCGGCCCGAACAGCTGGCCGATGGTGTCGAGCAGGTCTTCCGCCATGCCGCTGCGCTCGAGCACGAGGCCCATGAAGGTGAAGAAGGGAATCGCCAGCAGCAGCGGGTTCGCCATGATGCCGTAGAGCCGCTGCGGCAGCGCCTGCAGCAGTTCCGGCTGCAGCATGCCGAGCTCGAAACCGATGAAGGCGAAGAGCAGGCCGTTGGCGGCGAGCGCGAAGGCCACCGGGTAGCCCAGCAGCAGGAACACGGCGAGGCCGAGGAACATCAGCGGCGCCATCAGTTCGAAGGCCATGATTTGTGCCGTCCCGCTATTTCGCCGTCACCCCGGCAGAAGCCGGGGTCCAGGGGTTTTGCACCGGTCCGTACTGGATTCCGGCTTTTGCCGGAATGACGTGCATGCGGTTTTTGCAGGGGTTGGCCATGGTGATGCCGGCCTTTGATCTGCCGTCACCCCGGCGCAAGCCGGGGTCCAGGGGGGCGATCCGCACCGGAATGACGGCCGGGCGTTTCGTGAAGGCGGCCGGCATGTCAGCGTTCCGCGAGGCCGTCTGTTCCGCCGGCCGGCGGCGTTGCGCCGAGCTGCGCGAACTTCTTGATGGTTTCCGAGGCGCCCTGCAGGATCAGCAGCGCGAAGGCCGCGGGTACGACGAACTTGATCGGCCAGCGCAGCAGGCCGCCGGCGTCTGTGGAGACTTCGCCGATGCGCCAGGATTCGAGGAACGCCGCCCAGCCGAACCAGAGCATGATCGCGCTGACCGGCAGCAGCATGAAGACGTGCCCGAAGATGTCGATCCAGGCCTGCGCGCGCGGCGACAGGCGGCCGGAGACGAGATCGATGCGCACGTGGGCGTTGTGCTTCAGCGTGTAGCCCGCGGCGCCGAGGAACACCAGCGTGTAGAGGTACCACTGGATTTCGAGCAGGCCGTTGGAACTGTAATTGAAGCCGTAGCGGGCGACCGCGTTGCCGGCGCTGATCAGGGTGCAGGCGAGCACCAGCCAGCAGGCGCCGCGGCCGATGGCTTCGTTCAGCGCGTCGATGGCGCGCGACAGCGCCAGCAGCGGTTTCATGATGCGGATGCTCCCCCTTGCGAAGCCGACATCATAAGGGCTCCGGGCCGGCGCCAGCAGGGGGGAGACGACGGT
>JAHCLD010000264.1 GCA_026125585.1 Burkholderiales bacterium | reverse complement strand
GTGCCGGTGGCCTGCGGCCGGCCTTCGCGCAGGATGTTCTTCCTGCGGATCGCCAGCGGGTCGATGTTCAGCGCCTTCGCGATCATGTCGGTGTGGCTCTCGTAGGCCCACACCAGTTGCGGAATGCCGAAGCCGCGCAGCGCGCCGGCCGCCGGCAGGTTGGTATAGAGCGCGTAGGAATCGATGGCCACATGCTCGATGTCGTACGGCCCCGGCGCGGTGAAGCCGGATTTCTGCGTCACCCGCGGGCCGATGTCGGCATAGGCACCGCCGTTCCACCACACCTCGCATTCGCGGGCCAGGATTTTGCCGTCCTTCGACACGCCGCTCTTGATGCGCAGCGTCGCCGCGTGCTTGGTGATCTGGTAGAACTGCTCCTCCATCGTCAGCGAGATCTTGACCGGCCGGCCGGCGAGCAGCGCCGCGACGGCGACCAGTGCCTCGAGCTTGATGTAGAGCTTGGCGCCGAAGCCGCCGCCGAGGTACGGCACTTTCACCCGCACCCTGCTCTCGGGCCAGCCGAGCAGGCGCGCGATCTCGATGCGCACGAAGGACGGGCTCTGCGAGGCGGTGTGGATCACCAGCTGGTTCGGCGTCGGGTCGGCGACGGTGACGAAGGGCTCCAGCGGCACGTGCAGCACCTGCTGGGTGCGGAAACGGTGCTCGAACACGTGGTCGGCCGCGGCAAAGGCCTTCTGCGCATCGCCGCGGCGCAGGTGGAAATCGAGCGCGATGTTGGTGTCGCGTTTGCCCTGCAGGTGTTTCAGGTCGGGAAAGGTGCCGGCGGGCTTCAGCACCTCGTGCACCACCGCCTTCGAGGTCATCGCCTCGATCTCGTCGAACACCGCCGGCAGTTCCTCGTAATCGGCCGAGATCATCTGCACCGCCGCCTCGGCGACGTGCGGATCGGCGGCCAGCACCAGCGCCACCGGCTCGCCGACATGGCGCACCTTGTCCACCGCCAGCACCGGCTGGTCGTGGAAGGCCGGACCGTAATGCGGATCCGGCACCAGCTTCATGATGTCGGCGGCGGTGTAGACCGCGTGCACGCCGGGCAGCGCGCGCGCGGCGGACACGTCGACGCCCCTGATGCGCGCATGGGCGATCGTGCTGCGGAACACCTTGCCGTGGAGCATGCCCGGCAGACGCAGGTTGTGCACGTACTCGGCCTTGCCGGTGACCTTGGCGCGCGCTTCGACGCGCGGAATCGAGCGCCCGAAGGAAGCGCCGCTGTTGCTTTTGCCCAAAGTGGTGGCCATCGATGCTCCGTGACGGGTCAGGCGGCAAGCGCCTTGCGCAGCGCGCGGCCGGCGTGGACGCGCAGCAGCTCGGTCTTGTAGGCGGCGGAACCGCGGGCGTCGCCGACCAGCTCGGCTGCCGCCGCCGCGGCCTCGCCCACCCTCGCCGGCAAGGCCTCATCAACCGTCGCGCCTTCGAGCACCGCCTCGGCGGCAGCCAGGCGCAACGGCCTTTCGGTGGCGGCGCTGACCACGAAACGCGCATCGCGCAGGACCCCGCCGTCGGTCGCGAACGACACCGCGATGCCCAGCGTCGGCCAGTCGTCGGCGCCGCGCGTGGTCAGCTTGACGTAGGCCGAGCGGCGGCCCGCCTGCGCCGGCACCACCACCTCGCTGATCAGTTCGTTGCGCGCCAGCGCGGTTTCGT
>JAHCLD010000263.1 GCA_026125585.1 Burkholderiales bacterium | reverse complement strand
TCGCCGACGCCGTCGACATGGCCTTCCAGCCTGTCGCTGGGCTTGATCGGACCGACGCCGGCCGGCGTGCCCGACATGATGATGTCGCCGGGACGCAGCGTGACCAGTTTCGACAGGTAGGCAATGGTTTCCGGAACGTTCCAGATCATCTCCGACAGATCGCCTTTCTGCTTCAGTTCGCCGTTGACCTTGAGCCAGATCGCGCCCTTCGCCGGATGGCCGACCATCGCCACCGTCTTCAGCGCGGTGCAGGGCGCGGAATTGTCGAAGGCCTTGCCCATCTCCCAGGGACGGCCCATTTTCTTGGCTTCGCCCTGCAGGTCGCGGCGGGTCATGTCGAGGCCGACGCCGTAGCCAAACACGTGGTCGAGCGCCTTCTCCACCGGGATGTCGGCGCCGCCCTTGCCGATGGCGACGATCATCTCGATCTCGTGATGCACGTCCTTGGTCATCTGCGGATAGGAAATCGTCGCGCCGTTGGACACGATGGCATCGGCCGGCTTCATGAAGAAAAACGGCGGCTCGCGGTCGGGATCGTGACCCATCTCGCGCGCGTGTTCGGCGTAGTTGCGGCCGACGCAATAGATGCGGCCGACCGGAAAGGCCTTGTTGCTCTCGACAACGGGGAGCGTGACGACGCCGGGGAAATCAATGGCATAACTCATCTTTTTTTCCTTGTGGGATAACTGCGACTAAGAACGAAGAATGGAGCCGAGCACGCGTTTCAGCGGGCCGGCGGTCTTGCCGGCGTCCGGAGCCGCGGCAAGACCGGGCGCATGCTGCACGACGATCCAGAAACCCTGGGGCATGCGCTGAAACACGACCAGTTCGAAACGATCCATGAATTTCGGGAGCCACCAGGCCGGCGGCTGCTGGATCAGGTGCGCATTGCGGCCGTCGGACAGCAGCTTCACCGCGGGCCCGGTGTGCACGGTGAACACGCCGTGGCCGAGGGTCACCCGCTGCAGGTCATCCAGCACGTTGTCGATCAGATCCGGTTCGATGTGCTCCAGCACGTCGATGCAGGCCACGAACGGCGCGGGTTCGGGCACGGCGGCCCAATCGGGACGCGCCGGATCGTAATGCCGGATCCGCGGCGCGTTCGGCAGCAATGTCCGGAGCGTCTCGCCCAGACGCCCCTTGCCGGCACCGTAATCGAGCAGTTCTTCGGGGCGCACCTGTTCGAGCACCTGGGCCACGATCGGCGCATATTGCACCGAAGCCACGCCGTAGTTCGGATTGCGGTGCAGTTCCTCCTGCATCCTGCGGTATTCTTCGGATATCAGCGTGCCCATGGGGGTTTCCCGATCACTGTCTCGATCACTCGGTGCCCGGGAGAACCGGGCAGGGAGACGGGAGTTTAAAGAACCCCGGGGCCTTGTTCAAATCACGATGACTCCCGCCGGCCGCCCTTGGACGCCACCGCCACGCTGACCGCCCTGTTCGCCAGCAGCTTCCTGGCGGCAACCCTGCTGCCCGGCGGCTCCGAGGCCGTGCTGTTCGGGGCACTGAAACTGCACCCCGACAGACTGTGGCTGATGCTGGCCGTGGCCACCCTCGGCAACACCCTGGGCGGACTTTCCTCCTACCTGATCGGCCGCCTGATCCCGCAGAAAACGCAGCTCAAGGGCCTGCCCGCGATGCGGCGCTGGGGCAGCCCGGCGCTGCTGCTGTCCTGGGTGCCGCTGATCGGCGACCCGCTGTGCGTGGCCGCCGGCTGGCTGCGGCTCAATTTCTGGTGGTCGGCGCTGTTCATCGCCGCGGGCAAGTTCGCCCGCTACTGGGTCATCGC
>JAHCLD010000262.1 GCA_026125585.1 Burkholderiales bacterium | reverse complement strand
CCTGCAGAACGGCCGCATCGTCGAACGGCTGAAAATCTGAACGTCCCGCGGCGCGGTTCCGCCCGCGCCGCCGCTGCACCATGCCCAACACCGAATCGCGCCCCATGCACCCCTCATCACTGGAACGCCTCGCCGTCGAAGGCCCGGCCGGCGCGCTGGAAACCGACCTCAACGATCCCGGCGAGCCGCGGCGCGGCATCGCGCTGATCGCGCACCCCAATCCAGTGCAGGGCGGCACCAAGGACAACAAGGTCGTCACCACGCTGGCGAAAACCCTGTTCGGCCTCGGCTACGTCGCGGTGCGCCCGAATTTCCGCGGCGTCGGCAAAAGCGCCGGCGGCTTCGACCACGGCAACGGCGAGACCGAGGACATCCTCGCGGTCGCGCGCTACGCGCGGTCGCGCTTCGGCGATCTGCCGCTGCTGCTGGCCGGCTTCTCTTTCGGCGCCTTCGTGCAGACCCGCGTCGCGCGGGCGCTGCCGCCCGGGCGCCTGGTGCTGGTCGGGCCGGCGGTGAACCGCTTCCCGGCGGAGACCGTGCCGGCGGACACGCTGGTGATCCACGGCGAACACGACGACGTGGTGCCGCTCGCGGCCGTGCTCGACTGGGCGCGGCCGCAGCAGCTGCCGCTGGTTGTCGTGCCCGGCGGGGAGCATTTTTTCCACGGCAAGCTGCACCTGCTGTCTCAGATCGTGCAGCGTCACTGCGCATGAACGGCGCGGCGCCGCTTGCCGTCTCCGGGCTGCGCAAGTCCTATGGCGGGCGCGAAGTCGTCTGCGGCGTCGACTTCGCGCTGCGCCCCGGCGAATGCTTCGGCCTGCTCGGCCCCAACGGCGCCGGCAAGACCACCACGCTGCGCCTGTGCCTCGGCCTCACCGATCCCGACGCCGGCGGCGTCGCCGCGCTCGGCCGGCCGGTGCCCGCCGAGGCGCGCGAAGCGCGGCGGCGCATCGGCATCGTGCCGCAGTTCGACAACCTCGACCCCGATTTCACGATCCGCGAGAACCTGCTGATCTTCGGCCGCTACTTCGGCATCGCCGACCGCACGCTGGAAGCGCGCATCCCGGACCTGCTCGAATTCGCCGGACTGTCGAACCGGGCAGACGCGCGCATCCAGACGCTATCCGGCGGCATGAAGCGGCGGCTGACGCTGGCGCGCGCGCTGGTCAACGATCCGGAACTGGTGTTCCTCGACGAGCCGACCACCGGGCTCGATCCGCAGGCGCGCCACGTGATCTGGGACCGGCTGCGCAACCTGCTGAAACAGGGCAAGACGCTGCTGCTGACGACCCACTTCATGGAAGAGGCGGAACGGCTGTGCGGCCGCGTCGCGATCATGGACCACGGTCGCATCATCGCCGAAGGCACACCGCAGGACCTGATCGCGCGGCACGTCGAGCCGCATGTGGTCGAGGTGTTCGGCGAAACCGCGCCGGACTGGGCCGGACTGCGCGGCCGCGTGCTGGCGGAGCGCTGCGAATCCACCGGGGAAACCATCTTCTGCTACGCCCGGGATCCGGCGCCGCTGGTCGCCGACCTCGACGCGCGCGACGACCTGCGCTACCTGCACCGCCGCGCGAGCCTGGAAGACGTGTTCCTGAAGCTGACCGGGCGGGAGCTGCGGGATTGAGACAGGCATGGCAATGAAAGCCAGGAACCACTGGGCCCTGCCGCGCCTCAGCCTGCGTTTCGCCCACGTCTGGCGCCGCAACCTGCTGGTCTGGCGCAAGCTGGCCGTGCCCAGCCTGGTGGGCAACATCGCCGAGCCGCTGATGTGGCTGGTGGCCTTCGGCTAC
>JAHCLD010000261.1 GCA_026125585.1 Burkholderiales bacterium | reverse complement strand
GGCGAGAAAGACGTGGCGGCATTGCGCGATGCCGCCCGCGGCGCTGTGGTAGACGTCGTTGTAGAGCGGAGAGAAGGGCGTGCCGTCGGCGTTGCGGGCGACGATGGCGGCGGTTATCGGCATGGATGGCGGTTCAGCGGCGGGTGCGGCAGGGCCTCGTCAGGGCCCGGTGCCCTGTGATACGTTCGGAGCCGCCCGTTCCGGGCCGGCCGCCGTTTCCCGGAGGCGCATGACGGGCGCGCCGGATATCGACGGGCGACGGAACTGACCGGGACTGACGGCGGCATTGCAGAAAATCCACATTGGATCGCTTGACGCGAAAGCGTTTACGGAAAATCACATGAACAAACCACTGGAATCAGGCGTCATCCGGCTGACGGAACTGTCGCACGGCGGAGGCTGCGGGTGCAAGCTCGCGCCCGCGGTGCTGAGCGACATCCTGGCCGGCTCCCCGGCCGGGAACATGTTCTCCAATCTGCTGGTGGGCACGGAATCGAGCGACGACGCGGCGGTGTACCGCATCAGCGACACGCAGGCGGTCATCGCGACCACCGACTTTTTCATGCCCATCGTCGACGATCCGCACGATTTCGGCCGCATCGCGGCAACCAATGCGATCTCGGACGTGTACGCGATGGGCGGTACGCCGTTCCTGGCGCTGGCGCTGCTCGGCATGCCGGTGGGCAGGCTGCCGGTGGAGACGATCCGGCGCATCGTCGCCGGCGGCCAGTCGGTCTGCGATGCGGCGGGCATTCCGATCGCCGGCGGCCATTCGATCGATTCGCAGGAGCCGATCTACGGGCTGGTCGCGCTGGGGCTGATCCATCCGGACAGGGTCAAGCGCAACGACCGCGCGCAGGCCGGCGATGTGCTGATTCTCGGCAAGGGGCTCGGCGTCGGCATCATGAGCGCGGCGCTGAAGAAGGAAAAACTCGGCGACGAAGGCTACCGGCGGATGATCGCGTCGACGACCCGGCTCAACACGCCGGGCATCGCGCTGTCCGGCATGGACGGGGTGCATGCGCTGACCGACGTCACCGGCTTCGGCCTGCTCGGCCACCTGCTGGAAATCTGCCGCGGCTCGAAACTCGCTGCGGAACTGGAATGGGCGAAAGTGCCGCTGCTCGGCGGCGTGCGCGAACTGGCGGCGCAGGGTTTCGTCACCGGCGCCTCGGACCGCAACTGGAACAGCTACGGCACGCAGGTCGCGCTGCCGGCGGGCGATTCCACGCTGCAGCGGAAGCTGCTGACCGATCCGCAGACCAGCGGCGGCCTGCTCGTGGCCTGCGCGCCGGAAGCCGCGCCTGCGGTGCTCGAAACCTTCAGGAAGGAAGGTTTTTCCGATGCCGCCGTCATCGGCCGGCTGGAGGCCGGCGCTCCCGTCGTGAATGTAATATAACTATTTGATTTTATTGATATTTTTTAATTCTGGCGCCAGCGCCTTCCAGACCGTGTCGAGGATCAGCGGCTGCGCCGCCGCCGTCGGGTGCAGATTGTCCGGCAGGAAATGGTCGCGTTTCTCGGCGAAGCCTTCGAGCAGGAAGGGCACCAGCGGCAGTTTCCGCTTCTTCGCGACGTCGCTGAAGGTCGCCTGGAACTTTTCCGTGTACTGCGGGCCGTAGTTGGGCGGTATGCGCATGCCGACGACGATCACGCGCGATTTCGCTTTCTGCGCGGCGTCGACGATGCGTTCGAGGTTGCGGCGCATCGCGTCGAGGTCCGAACCGCGCAGGCCGTCGTTGGCGCCCAGCGCGAGAATCGTAATGACGGGACGGTGGTTCTTCAATGCCTGCTCGATGCGATTCGCGCCGCGGAGCGTGGT
>JAHCLD010000260.1 GCA_026125585.1 Burkholderiales bacterium | reverse complement strand
CAACAACGTGCGCATCGAGCAGTTTCCGGACGTGATCGTCGCCCGGCTGCTGAACTTCCGGGAGGCGCAACTGCTGGAATTCTCCGAGGAGGAGAAGAAGGACGTCGACGTCAGGCAACTGTTCAATTCCTGAGCCGGCGCTGAACGGCACCGCAGCGCATGATCGGCCGCAGCCGCATGCACGGCCCGTGGTGGCTCACGGGCACTGCGCACGTCGTCATCCTGGCCGTCGCGGCGCAGATGGAATCCGCCGTGGCCTGGCCCTGGGCGCTGCTGGCGATGGCGGCGGTCAGCTTCTTCGCCTGGCTCGGCAACTACCGCCGCTACCGCCAGATCCACGACCTGCCGACCTCGAAGGTCGCCTCCGCCGCGCAGGGTTACGTCGAGCTGCTGGGCCGCGGCGACCTGATCGACGGCACGCCGGTCATCAGCAAGCTCGGCCGCCGGCAATGCTGCTGGTACCGCTACCAGGTCGAGGAGCGCAAGTCCGACAACAAGTGGCAGACCATCGACCAGGGCAGCAGCGTCGCCCATTTCCTGCTGGTCGACGACACCGGGCAATGCGTGATCTCGCCGGAAGGCGCGGAAATCGTCACCGGCAACCACCGGACCTGGTACGAGGAACCCTACCGCCACACCGAATGGCTGCTGGTGCCCGGCGAAATCCTCTACGCGCTGGGCGAATTCGTCACCACCGGCGGCAACCTGCGCGAGGACGTCGAGGAGCGCCGGGACGTCGCCGCGCTGATCGAGGCCTGGAAACGCGACCGGCAGGCGCTGCACGAACGCTTCGACCTCAACAAGGACGGCACCATCGACATGCAGGAGTGGGAACTCGCGCGGACGCAGGCGAAACGCGAAGTGCGGAAAATCCGCGGCCAGATGGCGAAACGGCTGACCGAGGGCGTACACTTGCTGCGCAAGCCGAAGGACCGCCGCCTGTTCCTGCTCGCCAACGAAATGCCCGACACGCTGGGCCGGCGCTACTGGTGGTGGAGCGCGCTGCATCTCGCGGCGCTGGCCGGCTGCGGGGTCGGCAGCCTGATCCTGTTCGGATTTAAATAAATTATCAATAAAATCAAATATTTATGATTGAATCCTGGTTTCAGGGCCTCAACAGCCGCGGCTTCCACCGCCTGCACTACACCGACCGCGGCGATCCGGCGAATCCGCGGGTGGCGATCTGCGTGCATGGCCTCACCCGCAACGGCCGCGACTTCGACGCCCTGGCCGCCGCGCTGCAGGACGAGCTGCGCGTGGTCTGCCCCGACGTGGCCGGCCGCGGCCGCAGCGACTGGCTGACGAATCCCGAGGACTACGCCTATCCGCAGTACATGGCCGATGCCGCGGCGCTGATCGCGCGCGTCACCGCCGCCGGCGCAAAAGAAATCTACTGGGTCGGCACCTCGATGGGCGGCATGCTGGGCATGCTGCTCGCCGCGAAGCCGGATACGCCGATCCGCCGGCTGGTGCTGAACGACGTCGGCACCGTGATCCCGAAGGAATCGATGGCGCGCATCGGCGCCTATGTCGGCAAGGCACCGGACTTCGAATCCTTCGAGGCGCTGGAGCGCTACATCCGCAAGGTCTCGGCGCCCTTCGGCCCGCTGACCGACGCGCAGTGGCGGCACCTCGCCGAACACACGGCGCGGCAGGACGACGCCGGCCGCTGGCAGCTCAACTACGACCCGGCGATCGCGCTGCCCTTCCGCAAGGCGATGGACCGCGACATCCTGCTGTGGAACCACTACGACGCGGTGACCTGCCCGACGCTGCTGCTGCGCGGCGCGGAATCCGACCTGCTGCCGCGCGAGGTCGCGCTGGACATGACCCGGCGCGGACCACGG
>JAHCLD010000026.1 GCA_026125585.1 Burkholderiales bacterium | reverse complement strand
CTGGTCGCACAGCGTCGCGACGGATCGCGTCGGCAATGCCGGCGGGCTGGTCGGCGCCCATATTGCCGACCTGATGCTGTTCATGTTCGGGCTGTCCGCGTACTGGTGGATCGCGCTGTGCGGGGCGCTGGTGCTGTGGAGCTTCCGCCGCATCGAAACCGTGGCGGAAACGGATCGCCGCTCGCAGGCGGTGATGCTGGTCGGATTCCTGGTGCTGCTGGTGGCAAGCTGCGGCATCGAGTCGCTGCGCCTGCACAGCCTGACCGCGGCGTTGCCCGGAGCCCCCGGCGGCGTTCTCGGCGCACTGGCCGGCAACGGCCTTGCCGCGATTGCCGGTTTCACCGGGGCCACCCTGCTGCTGCTGGTGCTGCTGGCGGCGGGGCTGAGCCTGTTCACCGGTATTTCCTGGCTGGCGGTCATCGAGCGCATCGGCGACTGGTCCGAGCGTTTTTATACGTTTGTCGTCGCCAAGCTCCAGGAGCGCGCCGACCGCAAGGCCGGTGCGGAAGCGCTGGTCGCCCGCGAAGACAAGGTCGAGGACAGCAAGAGGAAGATCGAAGCCCGTGAGCCGGTGCGCATCGAACCGCCGCCGCTCGAAATCCCGAAATCGGCCAGAGTGGAGCGCGAGAAACAGGTGCCCCTGTTCGGCGATCTGCCCGACACGCTGCTGCCGCCGCTCGGCCTGCTCGACGAAGCCGATGCCAACGTCGAGACGGTGTCCGCCGACACGCTGGAATTCACCTCGCGCCTGATCGAGAAGAAGCTGCTCGATTTCGGGGTCGAGGTGAAGGTGCTGACGGCCTATCCCGGCCCGGTGGTGACCCGTTTTGAAATCGAGCCTGCGGTCGGCGTCAAGGGCAGCCAGATCATCAACCTGGTGCGCGACCTGGCACGCGCGCTGTCGGTGATGAGCATCCGCGTCGTCGAGACCATCCCCGGCAAGAGCTGCATGGGACTGGAGATCCCCAATCCGAAGCGGCAGGTGGTGCGCCTCTCGGAAATTCTCAGTTCCCAGGTCTATGCCGACATGGGCTCGCCGCTGACGCTGGCTCTGGGCAAGGACATCGCCGGCCATCCGGTGGTGGCGGACCTGGCGCGCATGCCGCACCTGCTGGTAGCCGGCACCACCGGCTCCGGAAAATCGGTGGCGATCAACGCGATGATCCTGTCGCTGCTCTACAAGGCGCCACCGTCGCAGGTGCGGCTGATCTTGGTCGATCCGAAGATGCTCGAGCTGTCGGTCTACGAAGGCATCCCGCACCTGCTGGCGCCGGTGGTCACCGACATGCGTCAGGCGGCCAACGCGCTGAACTGGTGCGTCGGCGAAATGGAGCGGCGCTACAAGCTGATGTCGGCGCTGGGCGTGCGCAACATGGCGGGCTTCAACCAGAAGGTGCGCGAAGCCGAAAAGAAAAAAACGCTGCTGATGAATCCGATCGCCTCGACCCCGGACAATCCGGTGCCGCTGGTCGAGATGGCGCTGATCGTGGTGGTGATCGACGAGCTGGCCGACCTGATGATGGTGGTCGGCAAGAAGATCGAGGAACTGATCGCGCGGCTGGCGCAGAAGGCGCGCGCGGCCGGCGTGCACCTGATCCTCGCCACCCAGCGGCCATCGGTGGACGTGATCACCGGTCTGATCAAGGCCAACATTCCGACGCGGATCGCCTTCCAGGTGTCCGCCAAGGTGGATTCGCGCACCATCCTCGACCAGATGGGGGCCGAGGCGCTGCTCGGCCAGGGCGATATGCTGTATCTGCCGCCGGGGCAGGGCTACACCCAGCGGGTGCACGGCGCCTTTGTCGACGACCAGGAAGTGCACAAGGTGGTCGATCACCTGAAGAGCCTGGCCCAGCCGCAGTACATCGACGAGATTCTCGAAAGCCCCGAGTCCTCGGCGGAAGCCGGGGGCGAGGGCGGCGAAGGCGGCAACGGCGAGGCCGATCCGCTGTACGACCAGGCGGTCGCCGTCGTGCTGAAGACGCGGCGGCCGTCGATTTCCCTGGTGCAGCGCCACCTGCGCATCGGCTACAACCGCGCGGCGCGCCTGATCGAGCAGATGGAGCGCTCCGGGCTGGTGTCGCCGATGCAGTCCAACGGCAACCGCGAGGTGCTGGCGCCGGCGTCGGCATCGGACGGCGACTGATCTTTACCGCCGGCTGCCCCAAACTTTTGCCGCCACACACGGTCTGATGGCCATGCTGATTCGCACAATGCTGTTTGCCGCAGGGCTCTGGTGCGCCGCCGCGGTGGCCGCGGAATCGGCGCCGCAGGGCATGGCCTTCGACGTCTACATCCGCCTCGAGCACGGCATGACCGAAGGGGAACTGGTGCTGCGCGCCGGCAAACCCGATCATCATGCCGTCGACAACCTGCGCGAGGGCCTCAAGTCATACTATTATTTCCCGACCACGGCGAATCCGTTCCTGACCACGGTGTCGCTGCGTGCGGGTCGCATCGTCAACATCGAGCGCGTACGCAAGAGCCCGTAAATGAAAAAACTCCTGTTTCTGCTGTGTCTGCTTCCGGGGCCTGTTTTTGCCTCCGGCACGGAGGCACTGAAATCATTTCTCGGCGGGACGCAGTCGGTGAAGGCGCGTTTCGCGCAGATGGTACTCGACAAAAACCTGAAGCCGCTGCAGCAGGCGCAGGGCGTGATGCAGTTTTCCCGTCCCGGCAAGTTCCGCTGGGATTACGTCAAGCCCTATGAGCAGACCATCGTCGGCGACGGCACGCGGTTGTGGATCTACGACAAGGATCTCAACCAGGTCACGGTGCGCAAGCTCGACCGCGCGCTGGGCGCAAGTCCGGCGGCGCTGCTCGCCGGCAGCAATGATCTCGCGCGCGATTTCACGCTGTCGGACTCCGGCAGCAAGGACGGCCTCGACTGGCTCGATGCGGTTCCGAAAAACCGCGACACCGCCTTCGAGCGCGTGCGCATGGGTTTCGGCAAATCGGGCCTCGCGGCGATGGAGCTGCGTGACCAGTTCGGCCAGATCACGGTGATCACCTTTGCCGACATCGAACGCAATCCGTCGATTGCGGCGGAGGTGTTCCGCTTCACGCCGCCCAAGGGCGCCGACGTCATCAGCGAATAAGCGGCGGCGAATCCGGCGTGAGCGACCTGTTCGCCAAACGTGAGCCCGACGCGCCGCTGGCCGAGAGGATGCGGCCGCGGACCCTGGATGAGGTCGTCGGCCAGCAGCACCTGCTGGGTCCCGGAAAGCCGCTGCGTCTGGCTTTCGAGGCCGGCAAGCCGCATTCGATGATCCTGTGGGGGCCGCCCGGCGTGGGCAAGACCACGCTGGCGCGGCTGATGGCGCAGGGCTTCGATGCCGAATTCATCGCGATTTCCGCCGTGCTTGCCGGCGTCAGGGAAATCCGCGAGGCCGTTGCGCGCGCCGAGACCGTGCTGCAGCAGTCCGGCCGGCGCACCATCCTGTTCGTCGACGAGGTGCACCGTTTCAACAAATCGCAGCAGGACGCCTTTCTGCCGTTCGTCGAGCAGGGGCTGGTCACCTTCATCGGTGCCACCACCGAGAATCCGTCGTTCGAGGTCAACAGTGCGTTGCTGTCGCGCGCCGCGGTGTATGTGCTGCAACCGCTGACCGATGCTGAACTGGCTGCGCTGATTGACCGGGTAATCAATAAGTCATTGTTTTCATTTAATTTATTGGATTCCGCCCGCGACAGCCTGGTGGCTTGTGCCGATGGCGATGCGCGCCGGCTGCTCAATCTGGTAGAGCAGGTGGCCACGGCCGCCGCGCAGGCGGGGCAGACCGATGTCGACGAAGCTTTCGTCAGGCAGACGCTGACGCAGAGTCTGCGCCGCTTCGACAAGGGCGGCGATGCCTTCTATGACCAGATCTCGGCGCTGCACAAGTCGGTGCGCGGTTCGGCACCGGATGCCGCGCTGTACTGGCTGGTGCGGATGCTCGACGGCGGTGCCGATCCTCTTTATCTCGGCCGCCGGCTGATCCGCATGGCGGTGGAGGACATCGGCCTCGCCGATGCGCGTGCGCTGCGCATGGCACTGGATGCCTGCGAGACCTACGAGCGGCTGGGTTCGCCGGAGGGCGAACTGGCCCTGGCGGAGGCCACGTTGTACCTGGCGGTGGCCGCAAAAAGCAATGCGGCCTACGTTGCCTACAACCGTGCGCGGGAGCTGGTGCGCGGCGATAAGTCCCGGCCGGTGCCGGAGCATCTGCGCAACGCGCCGACGAAGCTGATGAAGGATCTCGGTTACGGCCGTGAATACCGCTACGCCCATGACGAGGATGGCGCTTATGCCGCCGGCGAGAATTATTTTCCCGACGGCCTGCCGCCGGAACGCTTCTACGAACCGGTCGGGCGCGGTCTGGAGGCGAAAATCGGGGAGCGGCTGGAGGCCCTGCGGGCGCTCGACCGGGAAGCCGTCAGGAAGCGCCGCGGAGACGGCGGTTCCTGAATCTCAGGCGTCGAGGCCGTTCCGGTTTTGCCAGCCCGGCGTGCTCAATTCCCATATTCCCGCCGGCGGTGCGTTGCGCCAGACCGTGACATAACGGCGCCATGCCAGCCCGGCGGGCGCCCTGAACGGCGCCCGTGGCTGGTAGGTGAACTGGATCAGTCGCCGCTGCGGCTTTCCGTCCAGCAGGCGATGCAGCGCCGTGATCGTGGGGATCGAAATGTGTGCGGGCAGGGAGCGGAACGGCAGCGACGACACGAAGACCGCGCGCCCGGGCAGTTGTGCCAGCAGATCGGTGCGCCGGTGAAAACACTCGGCGATGATTTCCGCATGCGGAAAACGGCTGCGCAGGCGGCCGGCCAGCGCCGAATTCTGCTCGAACAGGATCAACGGCACGGCGGGATGCTGCCGCACCAGTTCGCTGGTGATCGTGCCGGTACCTGCGCCCAGTTCGACCAGTGCGTCGGCTTCCCCGGCGTGGCTCGCCATGGCCCTGGCCAGATGCCGCGAGGAGGGCAGGATTGCGCCGACCATTGCCGGTGTTCTGAGCCACTGCTGCAGCAGACCGGCGCCCATGATGCTCAGAATCCGTAGAGCCGCGCCGGGTTGTCGACCAGTACCCTGTGGCGCTGTGCCTCGTCCGGCACCCATTGCGCCAGCAGGTCGGCCAGCACGTGATCTTCGGGCATCAGCGCGCGCGCGCCGGGGTGCGGCCAGTCGCTGCCCCAGACGATGCGGTCCGGCGCGGCGGCGACCAGCGCCCGCGCCAGAGGCGTCACTTCCGGATACAGGGGCGCGTTTTTCGAGATGAAATAGGGGCCCATGATTTTGGCCCAGCAGTTGTCGCGGCCGACCAGTCGCTGCAGCGCCCTGAATGCCGGGGCATCGGCGCCCTCCGCCGCCGGACAGCGCGCGAAGTGATCGATGACGATGGTGATCGGCAGTTTCGCGAGCCGGGCTTCGGCCTCCGGCATTTTCGGCAGATCGAGGTAGAACTGCAGGTGCCAGCCCAGTTCCTTCAGCCGCGGCGCGAGGCGTTCGCCGTCGGCCAGCGTCAGACCTTCCGTTTCGGAGGCGAGGTTGATGCGCACTCCGCGTACGCCGGCGGCGTGCAGGTCTTCGAGCTCGTGGTCCGTAATACCGGCTTCGACCACGGCGATTCCGCGCAGCGCCTGCGGTTCCGAGCGCAGGGCATCGATCATGCAGCGGTTGTCGGTGCCGTAGATGCTGGGCTGCACCAGCACACCGCGGTCGCAGCCGTTGTTCTTCAGCATGCCCAGATAGTCGGCGGTCACCGCGTCGGGCGGAATATAGGCGGCATCGGCCAGGTAGGGGAAACGCGTCTGCGGTCCAAAGACATGGGCATGGCAGTCGCAGGCGCCGGCGGGGAAATGCGTGCGGGGCTTGGCAGTCGCCGGAATGAAGCCCGGAATGCTGGGGATGCGTATTGTCGGCATGGCGTCGTTGGCGGGCAGCGGCGACTGTAGAAGGACGGTCACCACACTGTCAAGGACTGGCTGCTGTGGATAATCTGGCCGATAATTGGAGTTCTTTCCGGCATCCGGACCTTTTCCGACCGGGCATGCATGCCCCGCCTTATCCGCCGGACAACCTTGATTTGAGACGGAAATGCTTGACATACAGACACTGAGGACCGATGTGCAGGCGGTTGCCGCGCGGCTGGCCGATCGCGGTTTCGTTCTGGACACGGCGCAGTTCGCCGCACTGGAGCAGGAGCGCAAGACCATACAGACCGAAACGCAGGACTTGCAGGCGAAGCGTAATGCGCTGTCGAAGCAGATCGGCCAGTTGAAGGCGAAAAAGGAGGATGCATCCGCCTTGATGGCCGAGGTCAACGCACAGGCCGATCAGTTGAAGGGGCTGGAAACGAAGCTCGACGAGGTGCAGCACAGGCTCAACGATTTCCTGATGCAGGTGCCCAACGTGCCGCATGCCAGCGTGCCGGCGGGCAGGGATGCGGACGCCAACGTCGAGGTGCGCCGCTTTGGCGAGCCGCGCAAGTTCGATTTCACGCCGAAGGACCACGTCGACATCGGCGAAGGGCTGGGCCTGTTCGATTTCGAGACGGCGACCAAGATCGCGCGCGCGCGTTTCGTACTGATGAAGGGCGGGTTGTCGCGGTTGCACCGCGCGCTGGCGCAATTCATGCTCGACGTGCACACGCAGGAGCACGGTTATACCGAGGTCTACGCGCCGTATCTGGTCAATGCCGACTCGATGCGCGGCACCGGCCAGTTCCCGAAATTCGAGGACGACCAGTTCGCGGTGACCGCCGACGGCCTCTACCTGATTCCGACCGCCGAAGTACCGGTGACCAACATCGTGCGCGGAGAAATCCTCGCGGCCGCGCAGTTGCCGATGAAGTTCGTTTGCCACACGCCCTGTTTCCGGCGCGAAGCCGGTTCCTACGGCAAGGACACCCGCGGTATGATCCGCCAGCACCAGTTCGACAAGGTCGAACTGGTGCAGATCGTCCACCCGGAAAAATCCTGCGAGGGACTGGAGGAACTCACCGGGCATGCCGAAACGATTCTGAAAAAGCTCGGCCTGCCGTACCGCGTGATGACGCTGTGCACCGGCGACATGGGCTTCTCCGCGGCCAAGACCTACGACATCGAGGTCTGGCTGCCCGGGCAGAACGCCTACCGCGAGATTTCCTCATGCAGCAATTTCGAGGGATTCCAGGCGCGGCGCATGCAGGCACGGTTCCGCAACGACAGGAACAAGGCCGAGCCGGTGCATACGCTCAATGGCTCCGGCCTGGCGGTTGGCCGCACGCTGGTGGCCGTGCTGGAGAATTGCCAGCGGGCCGACGGCGGGGTGGACATTCCGGCCGCGCTGCAGCCGTACATGGGCGGATTGAAGGCGCTGGAGCCCGCCTCTTAGGGCTGGTAGAATCGCGCCCCTCGGCGCTTTTGCGTTGCCATCAGATTCCGGAGAGGTGGCAGAGTGGTTGAATGTACCGGTCTCGAAAACCGGAGTACTCGCAAGGGTACCGTGGGTTCGAATCCCACCCTCTCCGCCAAATACGATTGATTTATAAGGAAATTTTAGGGTTTTTTGACTGAATCCCATCAAAAATCCCATCAATCGGAATCGGCTTCCAGCCCCATCCGCTGAATTCGCTAATAGCGAAAAAAGTTCTTGCACCTGCCGGGTTTGTGGTAACCTGACGGCTACGGCTGAAAGGAGAATAAATCTCGTTGGTAGTAATGGATGGGGTAACCCATCTGGGGGAGCGGATGTTTGCGTTCCCAACATATCGCCAGTCACGCGTCCCGGGTCCGGGGCGCGGGGGCGGGGCGGCGAAGCACCCGCGCGAGCTAGCGGGTGCTGTTAGAGGCGAGGGGTAGTACCGCTATTTGCCTCCACTTGGTTACAGACGAGGACTGCCAGAATTTTTCTGGCGGCGTAACCAGGAGATCGTCATGGCAAAGTCAGGCCGTAGCAAGTGGCGGGCGCTGGTTGGAAGCATCAAGGCGATGCTGCGTAAGCCGGGAATGCTGAATATCGCATTCTGGGTTGTGAGGTTTCTGTATTACGTGGCCAAGTTCTTCGATTAATCCGCTAGCACCCCTCTTTTTCTAATTTCAGGAGACGATGAATGATTTCTCGGGCACTTCGGTTAGTCCGAAACTTCCATCGACTTAAGCAGACTGATCTTGCTGCGCGGCTCGATATATCGAACTCATATCTGAGCGAGATCGAGAGCGGGAGTAAGAGCCCCTCTATTGAATTGCTTGGAAAGTATTCCGAACTATTCGGGATCCCGGTATCAACGCTTTTACTATTTTCTGAACGTTTGGAAGAGAAGAAATTTAGCGAGCGTGTACGGGTTCAGGCTGGAGGAAAGATTCTCAGAATGCTTGAGTGGGTGTCGGAGTCGGAACATTTTGAGAACGTCAAAAAGACGCACGCATAAAGCGAGGGAGTCGCGCCTCTACGCGATTGGCACGCGGGCGCAGCTAATTGAGATTCTCGGGCTGCCGTCGCTGGAGGCGCTCGACGAGCTGGTCGACGGCGGCGATAAGCACTTCAAAGTGTATACCGAGGATGATGGTAGAGAAATCGAATATCCGCTCGGTGAAATGGCCGATTGCCACACACAATTGGCTAAGTTGCTGAAGCGCATTGAACTTCCTTCCTACGTTCATTCCCAATACGGCAGGTCCTACGTTACGAACGCGAAGGCGCATGCGACCAGTGTTCCGCTAGCCAAGACGGACATTACAAAATATTTTCCCAGTACGCCATTTCGTCATGTGCAGCGCTTTTTTCTTCAGGATATGAAATGCCCGAGGGACGTCGCATGGTATCTGACAAAGCTGTGCACTTACAGTAGCCATATCCCAACTGGTAGCAAGATCAGCAATCCGTTGGCATTTCTCGCTAACCGACCGTTATTCGATTCAATTCATGCGTATGCGCTTAAACATGGTTGCGTGATGACATTGCTGCAAGATGACATTGTTGTTTCTGGTTCGGCGGCATCCAAGAAAATGCTGAATGAAATTCAGATGATGATCCGCCGATGGGGATTGAAGGCCAGTCCGAAGCGGAAAAAGACGAAAACTTACCCGGCAAGTGCGGTAAAGGTTGTAACCGGCGTCGTTATCAAGAATGGAAAGACGACGCTTCCCAATCGGCGAAGAAAACTTTTAGCAGATGCGGCGGCGGACGTGATCAAGGCTCAATCGCGGCGAGAGGTTGCTGATGCTGTTTTGAGTCTCGGCGGTCGCATACACGAAGCCGATCAAATTGATCCATCTGCCGTTGATCTGCGCTTCCGCCAACTGCATAAAAAATTTCTTTCAGTGGGAAAGGCAGTAACTGCTGAAAGGGTTGAGGCTCGGAGGCGAAGAAAAGCCTCGAAAAGGGCGGCCACCTAATTAGTGCATGGTGTTTCCGGCTCCTTCGCCCATTGCCGCTTCATGCACTGCTGCCATGATCTGCGCATCGGGCTGGTAAACCCGGACTTCAGCGGGCGCGAGGCAGCGCAGCATTTCTGAAAGACCCGCGCGAGTGCATTGAATCGCATGCCCCGGTGCGTTGTTCAGCGTATAGACAACAACCAGTTCTTCTTTCAACGGCCCCGGAACCCCGACTTCCAGCGCGTCATCCCGCTTGAATACCAGTGCATTGCCGCCTTTGTGCAGAATTCCCCAACTGTTCATGTCTTCTCCTTGAATTGAATAGGTGCCGACCACGGCCATCCGGCCCGTCGGCGCTCGCCACCCAGTAGGCGAGGTTGCTGCACCGGTCAGGAGGCTGAGCGACTCCGTTCCAGTTCGGTGATGCGTCGATCAAGATCAGCGACAAGCTGATCGGTGCTTTCTTGTTTTACCGATACCGCTTTTAATTTTTCGGTCAGCGGTCGCATGACATGTTCCTGAACAGACCGAAGAACTTTCGCGGAGGTTTCTTCAGCTAACGTGATGAGATGCGGTTTCAAGGTGGCCTCCGTTAGTAGGTAACGCCGGTTAGGGTCGCGGCTACCCCAGGGTGGCGGCGCTTCCAGTTCACCGCACGCTCTGCTCGGAGGCCGATTAAGTTGCGTTGCCACAGGCTGACCTGTTCCGCTGCGCCTGTTTGTGGATCGGATTCCATCTGGATGCTCGCGTTCGTCGATACGCTCAGGTTGCTGTCTCCATCGTCGGCAAAATCGATTTGGGAGGCGTCGAGCAAGGTGATGCTGGTGGGATGCCCCGTCTCGTCAGATGTGCGCATGGATGCCGAGGTAATCACGGGCAAACCGAAAAGCAGCCCACCCCGTGCTGTAATGCCGGGGTATGCAAGGGCGTCATCACTGCTGCTGCGCAGTCGTGACAAAGAGATCGCGGTGCGTGGGCGCATTACCCATGTTGCAAAAGAGAGATCGCTACCTGCGTCGCTCAGGGAGTTGATGAGCAACGAAAGATCATCATCAATGTTGCTGACGGTAGCGCCGGTGCTAGGGAACTGCGGAGCGCCATGCGTGACCGAGGCGGGTTTGCTTGCGTTTCCGGCATTCAGGGGGTCGATGAATGCTTCATCAATGGCTTGCGCGCCGGCACGCCCCAAATCCCGCGATAACGTAACTACAGCCGCAGGGGATGTGGTTTTAACCAGTTCTTCACTGACCACCGTAATTGATGCGGTTTTTGCATAGCCCAGCGTTTCTCCAGTGAACTCCGACCGGGTTACCGGTTTGGGGCGAGACTCTCCGGTCCAGTAGGAGGCAGTGGCCACGGACTGCGCAAGGACACGGGTAAGAAAAGGCACGCGACGAAGACCGACTAACCTTCCGACGATGGTTTGCGGACGCAAAAACTCAGCGTAGTCGTAGCCGATAGGCCGCAGTAGAGCCGCAGCGTCTTCGGTGTCCATCGCACCAACGGCAGCTTTTAATGCGGCAAGCACTTCGGGGGTATCGTGCCAGTTCTGAGTTTGGGTAATGGTGATCGCGTCCATGACGTTTCCTTTGGCAAGAGCCATTGCCAAGAGATAGCGAGTAGACGGAAGTCCGAGCAGGTGGTTGGTGGGGCGAGATGTAACAGTTTTCATATCGTTCTCCTGATGGATAAATGAAGTGGCGCAATTCATTTTTCAGAATTTCCGCCATCAAGGCGCTCATCAGGGTGAGGACAAGTCTTGCTGAAGTATTCGCGGTAGATGTAAGAGGGGGTATGGTGGGAGTGCGCTTTAACCACGCAGAAGAAATCTTTCGCGAGATCGCCGCCATCCTGCAGCCAACGCTTAATGGCGTTGCCGACAAACAGCGCAGCTTCTGGATCGGGTTCGCGTTTTTCGAGAAGCGCTTCCGCGACTTCGATTAATAACGCTACCCGCCCTTCTCGGCTTAGCGCAGCGGGATACTTCCCATGTAAAACGCGCTGTAGTGCCGCGTGGTCAAGTTTTGGGTTTCGGGCGCTCATTCCAACCTTCGCGTTTCGCTATCTCGGCGACAAAGGGCAGGGTGCCGTGTTGCTTCAGCCAGAACTCGGTTACGGCTTTACCATGCCGCTGCCACAGTGCACGGAGGTCGTCATTCGACATTCGATTAATTCCTGCCCCAAGCCCGAGGATCGCGAAGATTTGTTTTGTTCTCATTTAATAATCTCCCAGTGATGGCAGGCGGCGTCGGTTTGCTGCATGGCGCGCTTGGGGCGAGAGACGCAGCCGCTGACTGAGAGCTACGATCGACCGCAAGCTTTTTTCTTGCGTTATTACCCAGGGCGACGTGCGTCCGGCGGTGATCGGGCCGTCCTTCAGCAGTGCTTGTTCTGCACGCTCAGCGATTTCCACCGCGACGCAGTACTGTCGCAGGAGTGGCGAGTCGCTGGCTTCGAAATGGCCCGGCTCGACCGACGAAACAAGTTCACGAAATATCGCCGCCGACCGCGCCGACATGCCCCGCGGAGGGCGCAAGGGGGCGGTAAGCGGAGGTGCTGCTGAGATGCTTAAGGCTGCTGCTGATTTTCTAGGCATGATTCTCTCCTTCGGTCAGAATCGCTTAATAGCGTTGGACGGTAGCGCCCGAAACGGGCGTGCTCGATTTTCCAAGCGGCGACCTGACAACCGATCCATGCCCCCCATGCAGAGGGGGGCGCAGGCGTGGTCAGATGGACGCAGATTGCGTCGGGCGCTGGTGGCTGGGGGAATCTGCTGCTGAACCTGACTGATCGAGCGGCAGGGGTGGAAGCCCGAAGCGCGATGAAGCGCGTGGATATGCATTGCTGCTGCATATATATATTTCTGCCTCCTATGCTTCCTTTGCCTATCGCGATATATAGGAAAAGCGCGCTTCATTGGGCTTCATTGCGCTTCACCTCCAATAGGCGAATACCGGAGTAATGGCGAATGGGGGCGCCGTTGACTCGATGTTGGGTCATCTGGAGGGCTGGTAACGCGGCTCTCAGATCGCGTCCGAAAGTCTGCTGCGTACCGGGATGTTCGCGGCCGTTTGCATAACACCAGTGCTGCCATGCCCGGAATAGATCACTTGCAGTAATCTCAAATGCTCGATTACCTGTTTCGCACTTGTCGTTTATGAAAGCCCTGACTGGTGCAGCCAGCAGTTCAATTTGATCGATAAGTTCTTTTGCCTGCTTTGGCTGATTAAAATGACCTTGTGCAAGCAGGCTGTGCAAACCTTCCAGTGCCCAGTTGAATATTCCCGGCAATTCGGTGAGGAGTTTTGCGGTCAGTCCCAAGTCTTCTTTTCCGAAGAAGCTGACTTCCGAATTCAAGACCACGAACCGAGAAGGAAGAGCGCCGCTGCCGTCCGCAAATCGTGGCGGCTCATTGGTGAGTACCATGATTCGGCTGTGAAGTGTCGCGGTGTAGTCAGTGAGATATTTTCTCGGAATGGAGATTTGGTCTTCGCCAGTGATGCGAAGAATGTTTTCTGTAATAACGTGCAGATCGGAATGCCCGCCGAGTCGCGCATCCGAAATTAATGCAAGAGTTTTTCCGATGAGCTGCTGCAGGCCAAACGTGGTTCCAAAACTCGCAAGGGACGGTGAGCAGACGTTATCTTTTCCCAACAGTATCGTCAGCACGCGGGCGATAGTACCTTTACCCCCACGTTTCGGACTGATGAACAGCAGCGCCTTTTGCTGTTCAGTGCGCTGCGTCAGACAGTAGCCGAACCATTGCTGCAGCAGTTGAATACTCTCAGGGTCGTCAGGCCAAATCTGTGACAGGAATGTCAGCCATTGTTTCGGTTCTGCTGCATTGGGGTTGTAAGCGAACGGCAGGTAATTCGTGACGAAGAGTCGTGATGACGGGGCGATGAGTTTTTGCTTCTCGATGCTGAAGAATCCATTCTCCATCGAGATCAGCGATTTCGGGTCTAGGTCTCCCGCTTCTTTCGGAACCCAAGATGGTGGTGATATTGCATCACTCAGATTTGCGAAAGCCCGCATGGCATCAGCCACGTCATCAATTTGGCGTTTACGTACCGGCGGATCGTTCTTCGATAAAGTAGCCTGACGGTACAGCATCTCGCGAATGTCGTCGTTAGGAATTACAGCCCAATGGGTGCCAGTCCAGATGCGAAATTCGCCTTGCCAATACCTTAGGCCCAACAAATCATTTGCGTCGGTGTATTTAGCAAGAATAATGTTTTGAGCGGTCGGAACAGGGTTAAAAAAATCGAGACCTCCAGTCCCTTTATTTCCGGCATCTGGTTCGTACCGGGCAATACTTTTGGCAATGCTGATTACCTCAGCATCCGGTAGAGGTGGTTTGCATCGTGCAATATTTTCTGCGAGGAGTGCGCTCTCGATGGTGGTTTCACTAACGCCACGCCGCTGCATTGCGCCTGCAATTTTGGCGAGTTCATTGTTACGTTCGCCTTTTATGAGATCGCCTCTTGAGGCTACTGCTTGCTTCTTTTGGGGTTTCGATGAGGCAAGCCACTCAGGAGCTTCAGCGGGCGGCCGGTTCCAGGGTTCGGAATCATCCAGCCAGTAATATGATTGGCCTGACGCGTGGGTGCTCGGTTCGACAATAATGTATTGACCGGGGCCAAACTTCAGATCAATGCCGGGCGCGATAGATTTTAGATAACGAGCATTGTTCTTTGCTTTGTAAAGGAAGTGCCTTCCGCCGCCGCCAGTTTTGGCGCAACAAGTATCTGGCAGTTTATGCGGTAGGTCGTCGACATTCCCGCCGTTGCGAGGGTCTTCATCAACTACGGCATGATCATCAAGCGCGATTCCGATATTAGAATCCGGCCACCGTTTAAACCACGCACGAATTTCCGTTTCCACTGTAGTCGCATCATGCACGCCATTTTTCGTGCGCGGATGCTTTCCGGGTGAACCGCAATTGTCTTTGCCGCAAGTGCATCGACCATCTCGAATGCTGTGGGCTGGAAATACTCTGAATCCCGTTTTTGCGTATTTCAGCGAATAGGCCAGAGCGTTTTTCTTCACTTAACGTCACCAGCTTGTGGCCCATTCATCACGCTGCGAAGCTCTGCGACATTGAAGGCGCAGACACGTGGGCCTAAGCGGCGAGGAGTGGGGAGGCGACCGGATTTGACCCAGCGCCAGGCGGTAGGGCGAGAAATGCCGAGGAGGGTGCATACCGTCGGTAGGCGCACGAAAGCGCTACCGGGTAATGCATCGAAGTTTTTGACGGTGTCGGTAACCGTCGAAGAGGTGCCGCTTAAATTTTTCATAGTGCCGCTCCAAAAAAGGAATACGGCCCTAAGAATATCTACGAGATTCTGAGAAATCTCACGATGTCAGGATTAGCGCGGCTAATCAGCAATTATCTTGTCTAAGGTGCTGCGGTCGATTTTGAACACTCTGACGGCATCTGCTTTCCAGCCCCACTGCGTAGCATTTATGCGCTCGAATTCATCTCGATGCTTGAGTAGGGTGGTTCTGCTCGGTTTTTCTTTTCTGTCTTTTTTTGCGCGAGCACGTTGCTTTTCACGCGATTCTTGATCGCGCTTCGCGATTGGGTATACGCCTAATAGCTTTTCAGTATCGCTTTTCCAGCGCTGAATTTCCTTCCGCAACTCTATTTGGTCGGATTGGGTTTCTGACGCTGAGTAAAAGCTATTTTCAAGTTGATAAAGTAACTGCTTTATCTTCTTCACTCTAAGCCTGACTTCGTGATTGACGGCGGCATTATCCGTGAATCGAAAATCATCAATTGCTTTGCGTGTCGTCCGCAGGTAATCCCGAAATTCCGTACGTCGTTTATCGAAGTCAGTCACTAGCATCTCAACAAATATGTTAAAAAAATCTTCAAGCTCTGCAGGCATATTCTCCAGTCGCTGCTTCTTGCTCACTTCCGTTTTCCCCTGAGTGGAAGCACCTTAGCTTCGCTCTGAATCGGTTTGTCACAATACCGCGCCCAGTCAGCCATGAGCAGCGCCCGTTTTTCGAGCAGATCGCCACGCCGGTAAGCGGCTTCAACTTTATTTTTGATTGTATGCGCAAGCGCCATTTCTGCAAGCTCAGAGGGGTAGGCGGTCAGCTCAGCGCACCAGTCGCGGAATGTCGAGCGAAATCCATGCACCGTGATGTCGCCGCGATTCATGCGACGCAGCGCGGTAGGCATCGCCATATTGCTCATTGGCCGTCCTTCTCTTGCGCCGGGGAATATTAATCCTTCGGCTGAATCGTCGAGCGTTTGTTTTTTCATCTGCTTGATGACCGCGAGTGCCGCATCAGACAGCGGCACGACGTGCTCCTTTCCCGCCTTCATGCGCGATGCTGGCACTGTCCAAATTCGCTGCTTCAGATCAACCTCCTGCCAAGTCGCCCCTAGCGTTTCAATGGTACGGGCAGCGGTGAGAATGGTGAATTCAAGTGCTCGCGGACCAATACCTTCTCGGGTTCGTAATTCCTTCATGAAAGTCCCGATTTCTTTAAAGGGTAGGGCAGCGTGGTGGCCGTTCCTTACGACCTTAGAGCGTTTCGCCAGTAATTGATCGAGATGCCCTCGCCAGCGGGCAGGATTCTCGCCTTGCCGATATCCGCGCACCGTTGCCCACGACAAAGCAGTTTCAATTCTGCCCCGCAGCCGCGATGCTGTTTCGTTCTTTGTTTTCCAGATTGGTTCTAGTACTTTCAGAACTAGTGCAGTATCTATCGCGGCCACATCCAAATCGTTGATTAAGGTCGAATGGATCTTCATGGAGCCAGTCCATTGTGCGCGGTGCTTTGCGTTGCGCCAGCCGTCACCGTGTGCGTCGATGTAGCCTTCAACGCATTCCATAAAGGTCTTGCGCCGAGCAATTGCTGCTTTACGGGCATTGCGCTCTTCGTGTTTGGCAGAAACAGGGTCGATGCCTTGCAAGACTAGCTTCCGATGTTCGCGGGCGCGTTCTCGGGCTTCAAGCATCGTTAGATCGCCAAAGCTGCCTAACCCGATATCGCGGCGGCGACCGTCGAGTGAAAATCGGTATATCCAAGACGAACCGCCTTCTCTGACGCAAAGATAAAGCCCCGGAATCCCACCTATTGCATGCATCCCGGCGGTGCGGGCGAGATTGAGCGCAGTTCGTTGCGATACCGGCGCTTTGATTTTTCCCATATCATCCTTCCCATCCATCGAATCGAGATCGCATGATATTTTTCGATTCCTTGGGAGGCAATGAAATTGCCGATAACCAAATAAATCAGATGTTTATGAGATTTTACAAACGCTTATGAGCGTTAAGTGGATTGCCACCCTCTCCGCTAGGCATGAAAACGGCCCCGCAGGGGGCCGTTTTTTTGTCTGCCTTCATCTGCTGCCGGCATGCGATCTTGCGGCACTGCTAAGATGGCCCTGTCCGCACCGCAAAGGATTCCATCATGGCCCGGCAGCTTCCCTACGATGTCACCACAGCCACCGGCGAAAAACTTGCCTTCGAATTCCCGTTGCATGAACAGACGCAGTCGGCGATGCGTGTTTCGCAATTGCTGGCGGCGGTGCTGGCCACAGTGGATCGCGAACTGCGGGTGCTGGGCAACACGGCGAACGGCGATGTGATGCAGGCGCTGGCCATGGCGCTGGCGGCGCGGACGGCGATGCTGCATGCGCCGTATGCGGTGGGGAGGCAACTAGCGTCGGAACTGGCGGCCACTGCGCTGGCTGCCGCCGAACACTGCGGACGCGATGGCGGCGGCGCGGGCCACGCCTGAGCGGCATTCCGCGCAGTGATCGGCGCAGTTGGTTTAGGTGCGGGCGGCGGGCGGCCAGATGACCGAGTGGTCGATGGATGCCAGGGTCCGGCAGCCCGTCAGGACCATCGCGACTTCCAGTTCCGAGCGCAGGATGTGCATCACGTGCGCCACGCCCACCGCGCCGGCGGTGGCAAGGCCGTGGATGCAGGGGCGGCCGACGAGTACGGCGGCGGCGCCCAGCGCCAGTGCCTTGAGCACGTCGGTGCCGCGGCGCACGCCGCCGTCCAGCAGCAGGGGAATCCGGTTGTCGAGTGCCCGCGCGATCGGAGGCAGCGCGTCGATGGTGGCCGGCTGGGTGTCCAGGGTGCGGCCGCCGTGGTTGGAGACAATGACGCCGGCGGCGCCCAGCTCGGCGGCGCGGAGGGCATCCTGTGGTGCCATGATGCCTTTCACCAGCACGGGCAGCCGGGTCAGCGAGATCAGCCAGCCGAGATCCTTCCAGGTCGGTGCATCGGCAAGCAGCCGGCCCCCGAACAATGCGCTTTCGCCGGCGCGGGCCGTGTGGGGCGGCGGGCTGCGCATGCCGCGCAGGTTGACGGCCTCCACGTCCGGCGGCAGGGAGAAGCCGGCGCGCTGCTCGCGGTTGCGGATGCCGCTGACGGGGGCATCGACGGTCACGACCAGCGCGCGGTATCCGGCGGCCTCGGCGCGGCGCACCAGCCCGCGCGTGAAATCGCGGTCGGGCTGCATGTAGAGCTGAAACCACAGCGGCGTCTGCGCGGCCCGGGCGATGTCTTCCAGCGCCACGCTGGATTGCGTGCTGACGACCATCCCGGCCTTCATGGCCGAAGCGCCGAGCACGGTTGCCAGTTCGCCGTCCGGGTGCGCGAGTTTCTGGTAGGCCACGGGGGCCAGCAGGATGGGGTAATCGAAGGTGCTGCCGCAGAGCGTGACTTTCGTGTTGCCGTCGGCCAGATCCGACAGCACGCGGCCCTGCAGGCGCAGCCTCTGGAATGCGTCGCAATTGTCCCGCAGGGTCAGCTCATCCGTGGCGCCGCCGCACAGATAGGCCCAAGCCTGCGCGCTCATCCGTTCCCGCGCGAAGGCTTCGTAGTCGGTCGTCGCGACGATGGACGGCGGGATCTTCGCCAGTTTGGGAAGGGGTTCGGTCATGCCGGTGTCCGGATCAGGTGTCGGACCACTGCCGCAGCAGGTTGTGATAGACCCCCATCAGCCGGACCCGCGACGGATGTTCCGGATCGGTTTGCGCAAGCTGCTGGATGGATTGGTCGAGTTCGAACAGCAGGCTGCGCCGGCTGTCCTCGCGCACCAGGCTCTGTATCCAGAAAAATGAGGCGAGCCGCGCGCCGCGCGTGACCGGGGTGACGCGATGCAGGCTGCTGCCCGGATAGAGCACCATGTGCCCGGCCGGCAGTTTCACGCTGCGCGGCCCGTAGGTGTCCTCGATGACCAGTTCACCGCCGTCGTATTCGCCGGGCTCGCTGAAAAACACGGTGGCCGACAGGTCGCTGCGTATCCGGTGCGGGCTGTCCGGAACGGAGAACACGGCGCTGTCCACGTGATTTCCGTAATCCCCGCCGTCCTGATAGCGGTTGAATTGCGGCGGCAGCACTTTCAGGGGCAGCGCCGCCGACATGAACAGCGGATGGTTGCCCAGCGTTTTCAGGATGAACTCGCCGAGCTGGACGGCCAGCGGACTGGCAGGGGGGAGCTGCTGGTTGTGTTTTGCCCTGGCGGCGGCGTGGCCCGCCGTCTGGCGCCCGTCCACCCATTCGGCCTGCATCAGGGCCTGCCGGCATTGCTGCAGTTGTTCCTGCGTCAGCAGGTCGGGAATGTCGACGATCATGGGCGGATTAAACCCCGGCTGCGGGGAAATGTAACAAAATGTATTTGAAAAGAATAATGATAATCGATATCATTCGTAAGATTTTTGTAAGTTTTTTGTGAAAATTTTGTAAGAAAAAGTTGTTTGTCGTCGCCGCAAGCCACACGATAAACCATTGTTAATTAATGGATTTATAGGGGGGTAGTGGCGATGTCTGTTCAACCGAACAAGCGTTTTTTCCAGATCAAACCGATTGCGGCAGCCATGCTTTGCGCAGGCTGCGGCAGCCTGATTCTGCCGGTTCATGCGCAGCAGCCGGCCGCGGGCAGCGAGGTTACCCTGCCCAGCGTCAAGGTGCAGGCATCGCCGGTCGTCAACCAGTCTTCGTCGCCGAAGGCCACCGCGCCGCTGCTGGACACGCCGCAGACCGTCAACGTCATTCCGCAGGAGGTGTTCCGGGCGCAGGGGGCCAACAGCCTGACCGAAGTGCTGCGGAACACGCCGGGCATCAGTTTCAACGGCGGCGAGAACGGCTTCGCGACCAGCACGAACAATTTCAGCCTGCGCGGCTTCGACAGCAGCGCCAACATTTTCATCGACGGTGTCCGCGATTCGGGCAATTACCGGCGCGACGTGTTCAACCTTGAGCAGGTCGAGGTCATCAAGGGGCCCGCGGCCGACAATGGACGCGGCGGCGCGGGGGGCTACATCAACCTCGTGACCAAAAGCCCGAAGCAGGAGAATTTCGTCGCCGGCAGCGTCAGCTACGGCTGGGATCGCCATGATTCCGGTGCCCGCAAGCGCGCCAGCGTCGACATCAACAGGAAGCTCGATCTGGAAGGCGCGGCGTTCCGCCTGAATCTGCTGCTCGAAGACAGCGGCATCGCCGGGCGCCAGCATGCTGAGCAGGGCACCCGGGGGTTTGCGCCGTCGCTGGCCTTCGGTCTGGGGACGCCGACCAGCCTCGTGTTTTCCTATCAGCACATCAGGCAGGATGACCGTCCGGACTGGGGCGTGCCCGCGCAGATGATCGGCGGCATGTTCCGCTTCGATGCCAGGGCCAGCACCGCGTCCCGCAGCAACTACTACGGCCTGTTTTCGGATTTCGACGACGTGACCTCCGATTCGTTCTTGGCGAAGATCGAGCACAAATTGTCGCCGTCGATGAAGGTCAGCAACCAGACCCGCTGGTCGAAAACC
>JAHCLD010000259.1 GCA_026125585.1 Burkholderiales bacterium | reverse complement strand
TGCAGCGTTATTACCAGACCGCAAAATCGGTATCGCAGCTCTACACCATCCTGCTGCAGAATCTCGCGCTGCGGATCGCGCCTCCGGCCAACCGCTCGATGGTCAAGCCGCTCAACCCGCGATTCGTCGTGCGCGGAGAACTGCTGTCCGCGCCGGACGAAACCATTTTCGAGCGCGATCCCTGCACCATTCTCGAGGCCTTTGCGCTGCTCCAGCAGCACCATGAAATCAAGGGCATCGGCGCGGTCACCCTGCGCGCATTGTGGCGCGCCCGCCGCCGCATCAACCCGGAGGCACGGCGGGATCCGCGGATGCGCGCCCTGTTCCTGGACATCCTGCGCAGCCCGACGCGGATGATCCGCGAACTGCGGCGCATGCACCAGTTCGACATCCTTGGCCGCTACATCCCCGCCTTCGGCCGCGTCACGGGACAGATGCAGCACGACCTGTATCACGTCTACACCGTCGACGAACACATCCTCAAGGTGGTGCGCAACGTACGCCGCTTCGCGGTCCCCGAACTCGCCCACGAGTTCCCGCTGTGCAGCCGGTTGATGAGCGAGTTCGACAAGCCGGAATTGCTCTACCTCGCCGGCCTGTTCCATGACATCGCCAAGGGCCGCGGCGGCGATCATTCGGAACTCGGCAAGGTGGATGCCCTGCGTTTCTGCAGGGCGCACGGCCTGCAGCCCGACGACGCGGAACTTGTCGCCTGGCTCGTCGAACAGCATCTGGTGATGTCCGCCACCGCGCAGAAACAGGACCTCTCGGATCCCGAAACGGTGCGCGCCTTCGCGCAGCGCGTCGGCAACGAACGCCGGCTGGTCGCGCTGTACCTGCTGACCGTCGCCGACATCCGCGGCACCAGCCCCAAGGTCTGGAACGCCTGGAAGGGCAAGCTGCTGGAGGACCTGTTCCACGCCACCCGGCGCCTGCTCACCGGCGAGCGCAGCGACCGCCAGGACGGACAGCGCGCGCGCCAGGAAGATGCCATGGCGCGCCTGCGGCTCTATGCCATACCGGAGGCCGATTACCGGGAATTCTGGCAGCAGCTCGACACCGCCTATTTCCTGCGGCACGAAGCGCAGGAAATCGCCTGGCATACCCGCCACCTGCACCGCCGCGTCCGCTCGCCGGTGCCGGTGGTCAGGGCGCGCCTGTCGCCCATCGGCGAAGGGCTGCAGGTGATGGTGTACGTTGCCGACCAGAAGGAACTGTTCTCGCGGATCTGCAGTTTTTTCGAAGGCATCAGCTTCGACATCTTCGAAGCCAAGATTCACACCACGCGCCACGGCTACGCGCTGGACACCTTCCACATCCAGGACACCTCGAACCGCCAGCCGGAATACCGTGATCTGATCAGCTACATCGAGTATGAGCTGACGGAACGGCTGTCCCGCGGGGAACCGCTCCCCCCTTTGATAAAACCCCGGGTAAGCCGCCAGTTGCGCCATTTCCCGATCACGCCGGAAGTGAACATCCAGACCGACGAACGCGGCCATTACCGCATGCTGTCGATCGTCGCGGGCGACCGGCCGGGACTGCTGTCCCGCATCTCCCGCACGTTGACCGCGTTCGACGTCAACCTGCATGCGGCGAAAATCAACACGCTGGGCGCGCGCGCGGAAGACACCTTCGTCGTCAGCGGCGCGGCGCTGAACAACCCGAAGACCACGGTCCGTTTCGAAAGCGAACTGCTCGAGCAGCTGCGCATCAGGTAACGGAAAAGCGCCGGGATCAGTCGTCCTGCAGGGGTTGCCCGGGAAACAGCACTTCCGAAAATCCGAAATTGCGCAGGTCGCGGATGCGCATCGGATAGAGCACGCCGTCGAGGTGGTCGCACTCGTGCTGCACCACGCGCGCATGGAAACCG
>JAHCLD010000258.1 GCA_026125585.1 Burkholderiales bacterium | reverse complement strand
ACGACGGTCAACAGGGGAAAAACAGCCTCAGCGCCCGAGACTCGCCTCGATGTCGGCGAACGTGCGCGCCACCGCTTCCGTGGTGATGGCGATGCCCAGTTGGCGGGCGATCTGCGTCGCGGAGAACACGCCGCACACGCGCTGCCGCCCCTTCGCATCGAGATCCACCACCAGGGTGTGCTGGCGTCCGGCGGCCTTCAGCGTGGCCACGATGCGCCCGACGGTTGCGGCCTGCACATCGCGCAGGTCGAGGACCTCCAGCCTGTCGCGCGGCGTCATGATGTCGCGCACCTGGATCTCGCTGCGCGGAACGCCGCGCTGCACGGCCGCCTTGACCGGCTTCTCGCCGAGCACGTCGTTCGCCGTGACGATGCCGTGCACCCGCCGGTCCTGGTCGACGACCAGCAGCAGCCTGACGCCGCGCTGGATCATCCGGCGATGCGCCTCGTCGACCGCATCGCCGGGCAGGATGATCACCGCGGTCACCCGGGTCAGATCGGTCATCACGTCGACCGCGGGACTGTCGATCCGCGCGCGCTCGAGAACCGCCTGCGTGGGCTGCGCGTAGCCGCTGCCCTCTCCGAGCGCAATGGGTTTGATGGCCGTGTAATCGCGCGTCATGTCCGCCTGCCTTTCGAATATTGAATCAAGCCCGGCACCGCCCGGGGCATGCACGCCCGCCAGCGTTGCGCTAAACGCCGACCAGCGGCGAACGCAAACCCTTGCGCTGTGCGGGACGACGCGCGAGGTAACGGGAAAGCTCGTTCAGCGCCTGCTCGTAAACCGCGCGCTTGAATTCGATGACATCCTGCGTCGGCGCCCAGTATTCGTGCCAGCGCCAGGCGTCGAATTCGGGTTTCTCTGTCGCGCGCAGGCAGACATCGCAGTCGCGACCGACGAGGCGCAGCAGGAACCAGATCTGCTTCTGTCCCCGGTAATTGCCGCGCCATTCGCGCCGCAGCCAGCGTTCCGGCACTTCGTAACGCAGCCAGTCCCGGGTGCGTCCCAGAACCTGCACGTGCTCCGGTTTCAGTCCGACCTCCTCGTGCAATTCCCGGTACATCGCCGCTTCCGGACGTTCGCCGCCCTTGATGCCGCCCTGCGGAAACTGCCACGAGTGCTCGCGCACCCGCTTACCCCAGAACACCTCGTTTTTCGAATTGCACAGAACGATTCCGACATTGGGGCGATAGCCATCTCGGTCGATCATGGTCATCCCCGGATTGATTGATCATATGAGATTGATTTTTTCACAAATCCCGGGGCATTGAAAGCCCGCGAACCGGCGGGAATTCAGGGGTACAGAAAGTCCGCGTCGCTGCGGTTCATCGTGCGCAGGCCGTCGACGAACAGCGGGAATTCCAGCCCGTAGCGGGCCTCGATGGCGGACGCCCGCTGCCGCAGGTCGGCCCAGCGCAATGACCCCGGCGGATCGCGGAAACCGAAGGCGATGATGTTTCCCGGCTTGCGCGCGGGCAGGCACAGGTTGCCCGCCGGGAACGCGGCTTCGATGCGCTTGAGCACTTCGTTGAACCGGCGGTCACCGCCCCAAAGGTTGACCACCATCATGCCGCCCGGCACCAGCCGTTCCCGGCAGTGGTTGTAGAACTCGCGCGTGGCCAGCGCCTCGACATGGGACTCCGCATCGTAACCGTCGACCATGATCAGGTCGGCACCGATGTCTTCCCTTGCCATGTATTCCGCGCCGTCGCCGACGATGACCTCGAAACGGTCGTCGTCCGGCGGCACCAGGAAACACTGCCGCGCAACCGCCACGACCTGCGGATCCAGTTCGAGGACCCGCACCCGCGCCTGCGGCAGGTGATGGCGGACATACTTGGCGACCGAACCGCCGCCCAGGCCGACCATCAGCACGTCCCGCGGGTCCTCGCGAAACAGCAGGCAGGCCATCATCGAACGCGTGTACGCCAGCTCGAGATCCAGGGGCCGCGGGGGGCGCCACGCGCGCTGCACCGTGTGGC
>JAHCLD010000257.1 GCA_026125585.1 Burkholderiales bacterium | reverse complement strand
ACCCACGTTCACGTGCGGCTTCGTGCGCTCAAATTTACCCTTGGCCATGATGATGTTCCCTTATTTCTTTTCGTCTTTGCCGGATTGCTTGTTGATGATTTCGTCGGCGACGTTGCGAGGCGCTTCCGAATAATGCTTGAATTCCATCGTGTAGGTCGCGCGCCCCTGGGTTAGCGACCGCAGGGACGTCGAATAACCGAACATTTCCTTCAGCGGCACTTCGGCCTTCAGCGTCTTGCCGCCGCCGGGCATGTCGTCCATGCCCTGGATGACGCCGCGACGGGAGCTCAGATCGCCCATGACGTTGCCGGTGAAGTCCTCCGGGGTTTCCACCTCGACCGCCATGATCGGCTCGAGCAAGGCCGGATTGGCGCGGCGCAGGCCTTCCTTGAAGGCCATCAGACCGGCCATCTTGAACGCGTTTTCGTTCGAATCGACTTCGTGGTACGAACCGTCGAACAGCGTGACCTTGACGTCGACGACCGGAAAGCCCGCAAGCACGCCGGAAGGAATCGCCTCCAGGATGCCCTTCTGCACTGCGGGGATGTACTCCCGCGGCACCGAGCCGCCCTTGATGGCATCGACGAATTCGTAGCCCTTGCCGGTTTCGTTCGGTTCCACCTTCAGCCACACGTGACCGTACTGGCCGCGACCGCCCGACTGCTTGACGAACTTGCCTTCGACCTTGTCGCAGGGTTTGCGGATCGTCTCGCGGTAAGCCACCTGCGGAGCACCGACGTTGGCTTCCACGCTGAATTCGCGCTTCATGCGGTCGACGATGATCTCGAGATGGAGTTCTCCCATGCCGGAAATGATGGTCTGGCCCGATTCCTCGTCGGTGCGCACACGGAACGAGGGGTCTTCCTGCGCCAGACGGTTGAGCGCGATGCCCATTTTCTCCTGGTCGGCCTTGGTTTTCGGCTCCACGGCGACGTGAATCACCGGCTCCGGAAACACCATCCGCTCCAGCGTGATGATCTTGGACGGGTCGCAAAGCGTGTCGCCGGTGACCACATCCTTGAGCCCCACGGCCGCGACGATGTCCCCCGCGCAGATTTCCTTGATCTCTTCGCGCTGATTGGCATGCATCAGCAGAATGCGGCCGATGCGCTCCTTGCGCTGCTTGACCGCGTTATAGACGGTATCACCCGAATTCAGGGTGCCGGAATAAACGCGCATGAAGGTCAGCTGGCCGACAAACGGATCGGTCATGATCTTGAAGGCCAGCGCCGAAAACGGTTCGCTGTCCTCGGCCTTGCGCGAGCCTTCCTGCTCGTTCTCCAGAATGCCCTTCACCGGCGGGATGTCGACCGGCGACGGCAGGTAGTCGATGACGGCGTCCAGCATCGCCTGAACGCCCTTGTTCTTGAACGCGGAGCCGCACAGCATCGGCACGATTTCGCCGGCAATCGTACGCTGGCGGAGACCCTGCTTCAACTCCTCTTCTGACAGATCGCCCGCCTCGAGATACTTGTTCATCAGATCTTCGCTGGCCTCCGCCGCGGCCTCGAGCATCTTCCCGCGCCATTCGGCAGCCACTTCGGCAAGCTCCGCCGGCACATCGGCGTACTCGAACTTGATGCCCTGCGAAGCCTCGTCCCAGATCACGGCCTTCATCTTGACCAGGTCGACGACACCACGGAAATTCTCTTCGCCGCCGATGGGGACCTGGATCGGGATCGGATTGGCCTTGAGGCGCGACCGCATCTGGTCATGCACCCGGAAGAAATTCGCGCCCGTGCGGTCCATCTTGTTGACGAATGCCAGCCGGGGAACGCGATACTTGTTCGCCTGGCGCCACACTGTCTCGGACTGGGGCTGCACGCCACCCACCGCACAGTACACCATGCATGCGCCGTCGAGCACGCGCATCGAACGTTCGACCTCGATCGTGAAATCGACGTGTCCCGGAGTATCGATGATATTGACGCGGTGCTCGGGATAATTGGAACCCATGCCGCGCCAGTAACAGGTGGTCGCCGCGGACGT
>JAHCLD010000256.1 GCA_026125585.1 Burkholderiales bacterium | reverse complement strand
AATACGAGGCTGACAAGAAGAAGCGGCTCGGCGAAGAGGGCGCGAAGCCGAAGCGGCTGCGGTTCAAGCCGTTGAAGGCGTAATATAAGTATTTGATTTTATTGATATTTTTATAATTGGTGCGAGTGGCTAAAAAAACAAATCAGTCCCGCCGTACCGGATCGCGGACGACCATCGATACCGGTTATCGGCGATAAAAAGCGGGTGATAAAAAACGGGCAATGAAAAGCGGCGGTGGTTTCTTTTCCGGCGACATCGCTTTCCCCGGAAATCGCGCGCGTCGTCTGCTGGATGCCGGCTTCCGCCGGCATGACGGACAGGGAATGCAGGTGCCGGTCAAGGAAGGTGAGGACAAACTGCTGAAGCCCACTGCACATTCCGCCTCACGTTGCACACCGTCATTCCGGCGCAAGCCGGAATCCGGGTTTTGCCGGCAACAACAGACACTGTTCACTGGATGCTGTCGTCTCCCCCAAGGGGACTTCCTTCGGGGCGTGCCGGCATGACGACCGGGAAAGCGGCCTGATTCTTTGATCGCCGCTGGAATATCCATGACCGCGTGAACCGCGCCATTTTCCTTCACCGGCTCGCTGGGTGCGCGGCCGATCCGAATCGCCGTCCCGGTGCCGGCGGGTAGACGAATTCGACGCTGTTTCTCAGGTGGTCCTGACGAACAGCGCCACGTCCGGCAGACCCTCGAAATGGGCATCGCAGGTCAGCAGCTCAGCGCCTTGGTGCCGCGCCGTCGCGTAAACGATGGCATCGGCGGTGGCCAGCTTGTGCTCGCGGTGCAGGTCCGCCGCGAGCAGGGCGATGGTGGTGTCCAAAGGCACGACGATGCACTTCTGCGTGTAGGCGATCACCTGGTCGGCCTGTTCCTCGCCGAGTTCACGCACCAGCCATTTCGACAGTTCGAGCTGCACGATGGTCGGCACGATGCACTGGGGTTTGTCCGGAAACTGCCTGCCCAGCTTCTTCCCGAGCGCGCTGCCGGTGAGCCATTCGATCCAGGCCGAGGTATCGACCACGCGCGGCAGTGCCGCCATCAGTAGCGGTCCTTGCGGTCGCGGTAGCCGTCGGTGCGGGCGCCCCTGGCGATGCCGGCCAGTTGCTCCAGCTCGGGCACCGGCATCACCAGCACGCCCTTGCCCTTGGGAATGAACACGAATTCCTGCCCGGCTTCCCAGCGTTGCTCCTCGCGCACGGCCTTGGGAATGGATATCTGGTACTTGCTGGACAGAGTGGCGGTAGCGGTCATTGTCGTACCCTCATGGCATCGATCACGGTTTTGTAAGAATACACCGCTTCGGCCCGGGAGGCCAGACGCTTTCATTCCATCCCCATGCCGTCATCCAACATCGCAAGGCGGCCGCCGGCCGGCATCACGCTGTGCCGGTAGATGCCACTGACGCGCTTGTCGTCGCCGGCCAAGTGGTGCGCCAGGCCGGTTGCATCCGCGATGGCCCACGCTGCTTCCCGGAATTGCCGGCCGCCCTATAATGGATTTCGGGGGGCTCGAACGACAACGATAAACAGGCCATCCATCCCATGCGGCCGTCGGCCGTGGATGGAGGGGATTCGAAACGGGGGAGGGGACGCGCGTGGAGCGGCAATGGCTGGCAAAGGATCTGGTCTGGATGCTCGGGAGCTTGTGCCACATCAACCGGATTCCCTTCGATCCGGCGCTGGTTGCCCGGCAGTATCCCCCGCCGCATTCCGGCATCACGTTCATCGAAGCGGCGACCGCGCTCGGATTCAAGGTCGGGCACTGCGACACCACCGGGCGCGAACCGTCCGATCTGGTCTTTCCGCTCGTCGCGCGGCTGCGCGGCCCGGATACGGACCCGGCGCCGGCAACCGGTGACGCTCCGGAGGCGGCTCCGGAAGCCAGTGCCGGCAGCGCGGCGGGGGCTTCCGAAGCCGCGCCGGAGGAAACGCCGGCCGCCGACCTCGCCCTGGTGGTCAGGGCCGATGCCGACCGGCTGCTGTATTTCCGGGCGCAGAGCAACACCGGCGAAACCATCGCGGCCGCCGAGTTCGCCCGGCGCTTCGAGCCGGTCGTGCTGCTGGTCGCGCACGAAGCCGCAATCAAATCGCC
>JAHCLD010000255.1 GCA_026125585.1 Burkholderiales bacterium | reverse complement strand
GCGGCTGCAGGCTGCGCATATTCCGCGAATGCCGGGACCGGTTGCCGGACGGCTCGCCGCGCAACGACGCCGCGCCGCTCCCTGCGGCGGCCCCGGCATGAAGATGCGCGCACGGATTTTCCCGTTTCTGCGCTGGCTTCCGCTGCGCGGCAGCACGCTGCGCGCCGACGCCGTGGCCGGCGCGACGGTGGCCATGGTGCTGATCCCGCAATCCATGGCCTATGCCCAGCTTGCCGGACTGCCGGCCTACTACGGCCTCTACGCGGCATTCCTGCCGGTCATCATCGGCGCGATGTGGGGCTCGTCCCACCAGCTCGCCACCGGACCGGTGGCGATGGTTTCCCTGCTGACCGGCTCGGCGCTGGCGCAGTTCGCGGCGCCGGGAACAGACCAGTTCATCGCGCTGGCCATCCTGCTGGCGCTGATGGTCGGCGTGATGGAACTGGCCATGGGCCTGTTCCGGCTGGGCGCCATCGTCAATTTCCTGTCTCACCCGGTCATCATCGGCTTCACCAACGCCGCGGCGATCATCATTGCACTGTCCCAGTTCAACAAGCTGCTGGGCGTGCACAGCGCGCGCTCCGACCGCTTCCTCGCCGACGTGTGGGACGTGCTGCTGCGCATCGGCGACACCCACCTGCCGACGCTGGCGATGGGCCTGCTCGCGCTGGCGGTGATGCTGCTGGTCCGCCGCTACCGGCCGTCATGGCCCGGCGTGCTGATCGCGGTGGCGCTCACCACGGCCCTGAGCTGGGCCGTCGGCTTCGAGCGCAACGCCAGGGCGGGCCCGGCCGATTTCCGCGACCCCCAGGTGCGCAACGTGATCGACTCGATGGTGGCGCTCTCCGCCCGCAGCGGCGTGCTGCGCCAGGAAGCGGCGCTCAAGACCGGCGAAATCGACGACCTGTTCGCCAGCAGCGGGCCCGCCCATCCGCGCCTGATCATGCTCAATGCCGATCTCGAATTCCTCAGGCTGGAACTGCGCGCGGTCGAAGCCGAACAGCGGGTCCGCTTCGCCGAACTGCGACGGCTGCGGTTCAGCCGCACGACGGACGCCTCGGGCGCGGCCGCCTATTACCTTTCCGGCACCGCGCCTCCGGACGTGCCCACCGACGGCCGCCGCTGGACCATTTCCGCGCTTGAGAGCTCCAGCGTCAGCATGAAGGGCGGCGGCGAGGTGGTCGGCAGCGTGCCCGCCGGCATTCCCGACCCGGCGCTGCCGCAGTTCGACTGGGACACCCTGATCAAGCTGCTGCCGACGGCACTGATCATCGCGCTGGTGGGCTTCATGGAGGCGATCTCCATCGCCAAGTCGATGGCCACGCGCACCAAGCAGCGCATCGATCCCAACCAGGAACTGGTCGGCCAGGGGCTGGCCAACATCGTCGGCAGCCTGTTCCAGGCCTTTCCGGTCAGCGGCTCGTTCTCGCGATCCGCGGTCAATCTTGCCGCCGGCGCGGCCAGCGGCATGTCGTCGGTGGTCGCCGGCGCCATCGTGCTGGTCACCCTGCTGCTGTTCACGCCGCTGCTCTACCATCTGCCGCAGGCGGCCCTCGCGGCGATCATCATGCTTGCCGTGTTCAATCTGGTGAACGTCCCCGCGCTGCTGCACGCCTGGAAGGCCCATCGTCACGACGGCATCGCCGCCGTGGTGACCTTTCTCGCCACCCTCAGCTTCGCGCCGCACCTCGACACCGGCATCCTGATCGGCGCGGCGCTGGCGGTCGTGCTCTACCTCTACCGCACCATGCGTCCGCGCGTGGCCGTGCTCGGCCGCCACCCCGACGGCACGCTGCGCGACGCGCAGCTGTTCGGGCTGCCCACCAGCGAGCGCCTGATCGCCATCCGCTTCGACGGCTCGCTGTTTTTCGCCAATGTGCCCTATTTCGAGGATGTCATCCTCGACCAGGCCGCGAAGCATCCGCAGGCGCGCTACATCCTGATCGTGGGCGACGCGATCAACGAGCTGGATGCCTCCGGCGAGGAGATGATCCGGCACCTCGCGCAGCGTCTGCAGGACAACGGCGTGACCATGGTGTTCAGCGGACTGAAACGGCAGGTGCTCGGCATCATGGAAAAAACCGGGCTTTACGCATCGATCGGCGCGCAGCATTTTTTCCGGACCGAGGACATG
>JAHCLD010000254.1 GCA_026125585.1 Burkholderiales bacterium | reverse complement strand
CGGATCGGCCGATCCGGATACCTTGCGCTCTGCGCGTGAACCGTTTGCGCCGCAGCCATCGCCAGCGGCATGACTGCCATGCACCATTTGGCGTTCATGATCCCCCTCCCGGATGATTTCGTTATGGCCGGCATGATACCTCCGCAGGCGCTGCAAGTCAGCGCCGGTTGGCCTCTGCCCCGCCCAGCCACAGATGTTCGCGCCAACACCAGCCGATCAGGGCAATCACCGCGATGCCGAACAGGCAGTACAGGCTCGCCATCGCGGCATACCCCCAAGCCGCGATCAGCGGACCGGCGAGCAGCAACCCCGGCAGATTGCCGTAGATGGCCATCATCCGGATGCCCATGATCCGCCCCCGGTAGCGCTGATCCGAGGTGCGCAGCAGCAGCGCATTGATGGGAATCAGCCCCATGGTCTGCATCATGCCGCCGAGCACCAGCACCGGGATGCCGGCTGTCGGATGCGTGGTCTGCGCGAAGATCAGCAGCACCGCCAGCCATGCCGCGCCGAATCCGAGCATGGCCCGGGCCGGCCGGAACAGTCCGCCGTAACGCGTCATGATGATCGATCCGGTCAATGCCCCGGTTGCCGCGGCGGCAACCATCGTGCCCAGCGTGGTCTGGTCTGCGCCGTAAACCGCCTTTGCCACGTAAGGCATCAGCCCGTTGAACAGCGGAAACGCCGTCAGGTTCAGCAGAAAGGCGAGCAGCATCGTTGCGCGCAGTTGCGGGGCATGCCAGACGTATGCCGCGCCTTCGCGCAGTTCCCGCCACGGCGTGACCTTCGCCGCCGCCGTTTCCCGCTTCTGCTCCGGCTTCTGCTCCCGTTTCTGCGGGACACGCCCGCTGCCGGCCTGCCAGGTCAGCACGAAGCTGAGGACATAGAATGCAACGACCGCGGTATAGGCCAGCGCCATGCCCAGCATCGCCACCAGCCCGGCGCCGGTCAGCGCGCCGGCAATCCGCGCCGAATCCTGGGTCGTGCGCTGGATGCTCATCGCTCCCATCAACTGCGCCGGCGGCATGCTTTCGCCGACCAGGGCCGTGCGCATGCCGATGTCCGAAGGACGCACCAGTCCGAGCAGCGCGGCGATCACCAGGACCACCGGCGGCGTCACCGCATCCATGAAGGCCAGCGCCATCAGCAGCGAAGCCAGCACCGCATAAAACGCGCGCATCGCGCACAGCACGTTGCGGTGGCCGATGCGGTCGCCCATCACACCGAACATCGGCGACAGCAGCGTGCCGATGTACTGCAGCGAGGCGAAGATGGTCAGCATCAACACCGATTTCGTCTCGACCAGCACGTACCAGCCGAGGATCAGCATTTCCATTTCGAAGGCCCAGGACGCGGCCAGGTCGGCCGGCCACTGGAAGCGGAAGCTGCGGATCCTGAATGGCGCCAGCGCCGAAACCCGCGAGACCTCACTCATCGCTTCAATCCAGCAGCATCAGCCAGTCGACGGCGGTGACGCCCTGCGGCCCGGCGAGCACCGGGTTGAGGTCCAGTTCCGCCAGCCGCGTTCCCGCGGCAGCGCCGAAACGCGACACCGCGCTGATCATCCGCGCCAGCGCCTGCTTGTCCACGGGCGGCTTCCCGCGCACGCCGTCGAGCACCATCCGGCTCTTCAGTTCATCGAGCATGCGCAGCGCCCCGGTTTCCGTCACCGGCGCCGCGCGGAACACGACGTCCTTGAACACTTCGATCAGCACCCCGCCCAGCCCGACCATCACCACCGGGCCGAAAGTCGGGTCGCGCTTCAGACCGATCACCAGTTCCACCTCGCCCTGCGCCATCGCCTGCACCAGCACGCCGGCGATGCGGGCATCGGCCTTGTATGCCCTGGCATTGGCCAGCAATTTTTCATGGGCCGCGCGCACCGCGGCGGCGTCCTTCAGGTTCAGCGCGACGCCCCGGGCCTCGGTCTTGTGCAGAATGTCGGGCGATTCGATCTTCAGCGCCACCGGGTAACCCAGCGCCGCGGCCGCGGCGACCGCTTCGTCGGCCGAGGTCGCCAGTTTCGCGGCGGCGGTGGCCACACCGAAGGACTGCAGCAGGGCCTGGCCTTCGAGGCTGGCCACCGCGCCGCTGCCGGCCGGCAACGCCGGCGGCGACAGCGGCAACGCGGCGCGTGCCGGG
>JAHCLD010000253.1 GCA_026125585.1 Burkholderiales bacterium | reverse complement strand
CGTGGGTTCCGTGAGAATTACGAAGCATTCAGGAAGCTGAACTGCGAAATCCTGCAGTTGAGCATCGATCTGATACCGAGCCTCAAGGGATGGGCCGACGTCCTTGGCGGGGGGCATTCCCGCTGATGTCGGATTTCTGGCCGCATGGCGCGGTGGGCAAGGCCTACGGCATCTTCAACGAGGAGCGCGGCATCGACAAACGCGCCGCCTACGTCGTCGACGCCCAGGGCATCATCCGCTATGCCAAGGTCTATCCGCAGGGCACGATTCCGACCAGCGAGGAGATGCTCGCCGAGTTGCGCAAGCTCTGAGGCGGGCTGGCAGCGACCGGGCCGGCAGGCCGTCCCCGCGCGGGATGACTGCCGGCTTTTTTGCGCGCGAGGACTTCCGGCTGGCCCGCATTTTGCGTCATGATCGCCGTCATCATCCGCTGGAGTACATGTCATGCTCAAAGGAAAAAGTGCCCTCGTCACCGGTTCGACCAGCGGCATCGGCCTTGCCGTCGCCACCGCGCTGGCTACCCGCGGCGTGAACCTCATGCTCAACGGTTTCGGCGATCCGGCGCAGGTCGGGGCGTTGCGCGGGAAGCTCGCGAAAGACCACGGGGTGCGCGTCGAGTACCACGGCGCCGACATGAGCCGTCCGGAAGAAATCGCCGCGATGATGCGCAGCGCGGAACAGGTTTTCGGTGGGGTCGACATCCTGGTCAACAACGCCGGCATCCAGTTCGTGGCGCCGGTCGAGGAGTTTCCGCCGGAGAAGTGGGAGGCCATCATCGCCATCAACCTGGTCGCGCTGTTCCACACCATCCGCCACGCGGTGCCCGGCATGAAGCGGCGCCAGTGGGGGCGCATCATCAACATCGCTTCGGCGCATGCGCTGGTCGCCTCGCCGTTCAAGTCGGCCTACGTCGCCGCCAAGCACGGCGTTGCCGGGCTGACCAGGACGGTCGCGCTGGAAACCGCGACCTCCGGCATCACCTGCAACGCGATCTGTCCGGGCTATGTGCTGACGCCGCTGGTCGAGAAGCAGATTCCGGACACCGCGAAAGCGCGCGGCATCACGGAGGAGCAGGTGGTGCGCGACGTGCTGCTCGCGGCGCAGCCGACCAAGCAGTTCGTGACGGTGGAGCAGGTGGCGGCGCTGGCCTGTTTCCTCGCCAGCGACGATGCGGCGACCATCACCGGGACGCTGCAGTCGATCGACGGCGGGTGGACGGCGCAGTAGTCCGGGAGGGAGCGGGAAGGGCGGGGGCGCCGCTTTCCGTCAACGCCGGACAAAGAATGACCTGTCCGAATGGGGGCGAGTCAGATCTTCCCAGGAAATTTCGAGGCCGAGTCCGGGTGTATCCGGCACCGTGACCATTCCCTTCGACAGCGCGGGTCCACCAGACACGGCCTTGCATTCGGGCAGGCTCCACGCATAGCGGACGTCGCAGGCGTAGTCGAGATTTTCGATGGATGCCGCGAGGTGGATTCCCGCGGTGTTGCTGATCCATGCGTCACGATGCGCGCCGATCACGACGGGAATACCCAGTGAGGACATGGTGTGCGCAAGGCGGATGGATTTGTGCAGGCCGCCGTTTTTCTGGATCTTGATGTTTGCGACAAGGCCGCTGGAATTTTGCGCCAGCGCTGCCGCATCAGTGTCGAGAATCAGTGATTCGTCGAGGCATACCGGGATTGACGAGCGCCTGGCCAGTTCATGATAGGCATGCCAGCGCCGCGCGGGAAAAGGTTCTTCCAGCAAATCGATTTTCAGTTCGTGGAGTTGTGGGAGATGTCTCCAGAATTCGCCGGCGTTCCGGCATCCCTGATTGAAATCGAGCCTCAGCCAGGGGCCTTCATCTCCCAGAGCCGCGCGTACTTTGCGCAAAAAACGTATGTCATGCTCGAGATTCCTGCCGCCTTTCAATTTGAGGGACGGAAAGCCTTCCTGGGCAGCAGCCAGCGCCTTCTCTGTTGCGCGCTCCAGCGAATCGATGCCAACCGTCTGGGCAACGGGGATTTCCTGCCTGAACGCGCCGCCCAGCAGCGAGCATACGGGCGTTCCCAAGGCCTTGCCTTTCAGGTCATGGAGGGCGATGTCGAGGGCCGTCTTTGCACACAAATGGCCAGGAATTTCATCCAGCCTGGCGACTGACCGGTTG
>JAHCLD010000252.1 GCA_026125585.1 Burkholderiales bacterium | reverse complement strand
GCCGCGGGTTACACGCTGATGCCGGAGTGGGGCACCCGGCCGGCCAATCACTACCTGCCGCGGCGGAAAACGGAAATGCGCATCCACGAGGACGAACTGGAACGCGCCGACAATCCGCTGAAAATCGACGGCCGCCTGCCGAAACCGGGCGTGCGCGATCCGTCGCTGGACGACGTGACCTCGTGGTGAAACAGGCCGTGCAAAAGGGCCGTGCAAAACGCAAAATGAAAAATGCATAACGAAAACACAATCGGTGGAGCAGAGGGCGCAAGAGGGCACAAGGGACAGATCCCCTTGTTTTTTCGTTTTGCATTCTGCACTTTTCACTTTGCACTGAACCGATCATGAATCCTGCTTTTTCCGTGGTTTTCCTGACCACGCTGATCGGTTTGGGCCAGGGCCTGGTGCTGGGCCTGTTCGTGGTCGAGGCGCGCACGAAGGCGGGGCTGCTCGCCGCGCCTTCGGCGACGCTGTATGTCGCGGGCTGCGCGCTGGCGTTCCTGTTGCTGGCGGCGGGGCTGCTGGCGTCGTTTTTCCATCTCGGGCACCCCGAGCGTGCCTGGCGTGCGGCGGCGATGTGGCGCACGTCCTGGCTGTCGCGCGAAGTGATCGTGCTGCCGGCCTTCATGGCGGCGGTCGCGGCTTACGGCTGGGCGCACTGGCAGGGCTTGCCCGGCAGCCTGTGGATCGGCGGGGCGGCGGCGGCGCTGTGCCTCGCGCTGTTCCTCTGTACCGCCATGATCTATGCCTGCATCCGTTTCCTGCAGGAGTGGGCGACGCCGCTGACGCTGGTGAATTTCACGCTGATCGGCAGCGCCTCGGGCGTCGCGCTGCTGACGGCACTGGCCGGCGCGCTGGGCGAGCCGCCGGCGGAAACCGTCGGCGCCTGGGCGGTGGCGCTGACCGTGGCCGCCCTCGTCGGGCGCGCGGCCTCGCTGTGGCGCAATGCGCGGCTGAAGCCGCGTTCCAGCCTGCAGACCGCGATCGGGGTCAAGCATCCGCGCATCGTGCAGAAAGCCCAGGGCTTCATGGGCGGTTCCTTCAATACCCGGGAGTTTTTCCACGGCCGGGGGCCGGGCACGCTGCGGGCGGTGAAGTGGCTGTTCATGCTGGCCGGCTTCGTGCTGCCGGCGCTGCTGCTGGCCGGCGGCCTGGCGCTGGCCTCGCCGTTGCTGCTGTGGCTGGCGGTGCTGCTGCAGTTCGGCGGTCTGGTGGCGGAAAGATGGTTCTTTTTTGCGCAGGCAAATCATCCGCAAAACCTTTATTATCGGGCGGTCTCCTGAATCCAGTGAATTTTGCCGTCCGCGCAGTGCGATGCCGCCGCTCCAGATCATCACCTACCGGGTACGTCGCACCTATCATTCGGTCCGCAGCCTGACCCAGCGCGAGAAGGATTTCCTGATCGGCGAGCTGCAGCAGGCCCGCGGCCTGATGCCGATCCTGATGAAGCCGCGCAACGGCCAGCGCTGGACCCCGGAGGAGCGCGCCGAGCTGCGCGGTCATTTCGGGCGCCTGTCGCGGCTGAGCCCGTACTTGGTACTGGTGGTGATGCCCGGCGGTTTCCTGATGCTGCCGGTGTTCGCCTGGTGGCTGGACCGGCGGCGCCTGCGCCAGCGCCGGCCTTTGCAGGACTGACCGTGAACGGCCGGCGGCTGCCGGCTTCCGTTTTTCCCGCCTGAGAGGCTGCCATGGTTGCTTTCTGGTACCTGCTGATCCTCGCGCCCTTCATCGCGATTCCCGTGCTGTGGTGGAACTATCGCCGCAAGCTGGCGCAGAGGGAGGAACTGTCGGGCATGCGCTGGGAACAGCTGGCGGGCACTGCGCAGGGCGGGGGCGCGGCCCCCGCACCCGCCGTTCCCGTGGGCATGCCGGAATACCGGCGGCGCGAACGCCTGCTCGATGCCGGGCAGACGCTGGTCTACCTGCTGCTGAAGCAGGGGATGCCCGATCACGAGATCCTGGCCAGGGTGGCGCTCGCCGATCTGCTCGATCCACCGGCCGGCAGCGGCGAAGCGGAACGGGAGCTGCGCCGGCGCCAGCTGGCGCAGCACAGCATCGATTTCGTGGTCTGCGGCAAGGCCATGCAGCCGGTGGTGGCGGTGGACCTGCTCGATGCGGAACCGCCGGCGGCGCTGTCGACGGCGCCCGATTTCAAGTC
>JAHCLD010000251.1 GCA_026125585.1 Burkholderiales bacterium | reverse complement strand
AGGGCCTTGGCCACGACCGGCATGGCATCCGGCGGGATGTAGCCGATGCGATCCTGGATCGCATGCAGCACGGGCAGCAATGCGCCGGGCCGGCTGCCTTCGGATTCGAGTGCCTTCGACACGGCGTCGGCTTGTGTCTGGGTCATGGTGCTCCTCCGTTCGGTTGCTGCCGGGTCAGCGCTGCAGCAAGGTTTTTGCGACAACCTTGAGTTTGATATATCATATGCATAACTTCGCATATGACGCAGGCCGTTTGCCCTTTGCCGAGCAGAATATCAGCATGAACATCCAGCTTCCATATGCATGATTTCACATATGACTAAAATCATCATTCGCCCGTCCTGGCGCTTCGAAGACGAGTCCGGCAGGGCCGTGGACCCCCGGCTGTTTGATCTGCTGCGCGCGGTACGCGAGGCCGGGGTGCTGAAGCAGGCGGTCATCACCACGGGCATGTCCTATCGCCATGCCTGGGATCTGCTGAAACATGCCGCGGCCTTTTTCGGAAGCCCGCTGGTCAGCATGGAGCGCGGCAAGGGAGCGCGGCTGACGACGCTCGGGGAGAAATTGCTGTGGGCGGAGCAGCGCAGTGATTCCAGCCTGTTTCCCCAGCTCGACAACGTCGCTTCCGAACTGAACCTCGAGATCGGCAAGGCGCGGCGCGAGGCGCAGGCGGTCATTCGCATCCATGCCAGCCACGGCTATGCCGTCGAAAAACTGCCGCAGCTGATGTCGGACCACGGTCATGCCGCGGTGGATCTGCAGTACATGAGCAGCGTCGATGCGCTCGCCTCGCTGTGCCGGCAGAACTGCGAGCTGGCCGGATTCCACGTGCCGCTCGGTGAAGTCGGGCACAACCTGCTGGAGCATTACGCGCGGTGGCTGAAACCCCGGCATGAAAAAATCATCCGCCTGGTGATCCGGACCCAGGGCCTGATCGTCGCCGCGGGCAATCCGAAAAACATCCGCACGCTCGGCGATCTCGCGCGCCCCGGCGTGCGTTTCGTCAACCGCCAGCGCGGCTCGGGCACGCGGGTGCTGCTCGACAGCCTGTTGCGCGCGGAATCGATCGACACGGCACGGATAGAGGGCTACGACAGCGGTGAATTCACGCATGCCGCGGTCGCGGCATTTGTCTCGAGCGGCATGGTCGATGCCGCATTCGGCGTCGAACCCGCCGCGCGGCAGTTCAAGCTGGATTTCCTGCCCATTGCAAAGGAGCGTTACATGCTCCTTTGCCGCAACGAATCGCTGCAGCAGGCTCCCGTGCAGGAATTGATCACCCTGCTCAAGGGAGCGGAGTTCCGGAGAATGACCGAGCCGGTGCCCGGTTACAGCCTCGACGATCCGGGCAATTTCATCGATTTCAGGGATGTTTTCCCCGAAGGGCGCCCGTCGCCCTGACCGGGAGTGCGAGCAGCGCCGCTTGCGTCAGGCGGTTTCGCCGCGCAATGCATCGGCCCAGCAGTTGGGCGTCTCGTACAGACGCACCCGCTCCAGACGCAGGCTGTCGCCGTATCGTTCCGCATAGGCGCGGTCCAGCAGAGCAAATGCGGTCTGCGCCAGGTGCTCGGCCGTCGGCGGCGCGTCGAACAGCACGGTTTTGTGTTCCGGGATGCCGTCGAGAAAGGCGATGACGGCCTTGTCCTGACGCCAGGCCAGGAAGGCATGGTCCCAAGGCTCGATGACATGCTGCTGCGCAATGGCCTTCACTGCTGAAAAATCCATGACCATGCCTTCGTCGGCGGCGCCGGGAGTGGCGATCAACGGGCCGCTCAGCGTGATCTCGATGGCATAACGGTGGCCGTGCAGGTGGCGGCACTGGCTGGTGTGGTTGGGGATGCGATGGCCGGCGTCGAATTCCAGCCTGCGGGTAATGCGCATGGGGCGCCGATTATAACAAGGCGCCCTGACGGCTCTGCGGCCTTACTTGCCGTTTACTTGCCGTTTTTCTGTTCCCGCAGCGCGGCGGCCTTCAGCTCGCGGTACAGCCTGGGCCTTGATTTTTTCAGGTGCTGAATCAGCAGATGGTCGTCGCCGCGGACCTGGTCCAGCGGCACGCCTTCGACATGCACGATGCGCAGCAACTCGCGCACCGGCAGCGGCATCCGGCGTCCCGTTTCATAGCGGGAGCCCCCGCTCTGGGTGACGCCGATCTGCGGCCAGAATTCCTGCTGGTTGAGGCCGCGTTTGCGGCGGATTTCCCGAGGGTCGGTTGCGGTTTTTTTCAATGCCTTTCCTCCTGTGTGCAGCTTTAGGATTCGGCGCGGGGGCATTGGTTCCGCGGGAATTTGCCTTCCAGG
>JAHCLD010000250.1 GCA_026125585.1 Burkholderiales bacterium | reverse complement strand
CTTCGGAATTGCTGCGCGACAACTGCGACGAGTTCATCTATTACGACGACCTGGCGCGCGAAAAGGCCAAGAAGCAGCAAAGCCGCAAGAAACGCTCCTCGGCCTCGTCCGCCGCCCCGGCGAAAGCAGGCGCCGACGCCGCGGACAGGGAAAGCGGCGACAAAAAGGCCGAAGCGCTCGATCTGGTGATGGAAACCATCGAAGCCCTGTTCGCCGAACGCGGTGCCGAGGAGAAAATCTGGGGATCGATGGTCAAGCAGGCGCTGAAACGCCGCCAGCCGGGCTTCAACGAGAGTTATTACGGATTCCGCTCCTTCGGCAAGCTGCTCGACGAAGCGCATGCGCGCAAGCTGCTCGAGCTCGAACCGGACGAGAAATCGGGCGGCGTGATCATCCGCAGCTACAATCCCGACTACTGAACAACGACTGAACAAAATCCGCGCCGCACGGTCCCACACCCGCATCCCGGCAGAAAAAACACCGCAATCCAATGGCAGAACCGCAGCAACCCCGCATCCGCATCCTCGTCGGGCCGCAGACCGGCATCCTCGGGCGCATCGCATATTTCGCGCTGGGCCTGGTCATCCTGGTAGCCGCGTTCTTTTTTGTCGGCATCGCGCTGATCGCCGGCGCGATCATCGCCTGCGTGCTGCTGGTGCGCTGGTGGTGGCTCAAGCGTAAGCTGGCGCAGGTGCCGATGCCGGACGACGGTGTCGTCGAGGGCGAATACCGGGTGATCGAAGCTTCACTGCCCGACCACAGCCGCGCGGAAGATCCGGGCACGTCTCAGCAGGACCGGTCGAGGGACTGATCCAGCAGCGAGGCCGGATCCCCGAGCGGCTCCAGATGGGTCAGCACGTGGGCGTTCGGCACGGCATCGCGGATGTCGCGCTCGATGCGTTCGGCCCAGTCATGCCCCTTCCTGACGGTCCAGCCGGCCGGCACCAGCACGTGCACCGAAACGAATGCGCGGCGGCCGGCCTGGCGCGTGCGCAAGGCATGAAAATCCAGCCCCTGCCCGCGGTATCCGGCCAGCACCGCATTGATCGCATCCAGACGCTCCTGCGGCAATGAAGCGTCCATCAGGCCGTCGGCGGAACGCCGCATCAGCTTCCAGCCGGTTCCCAGGATGTTGACCGCGACCAGCAGCGCAATCACCGGATCCAGCCACAGCCAGCCGGTCCACGCCACCAGGCCGACGCCGGCAACGACACCCGCGGACGTCCAGACATCGGTCATCAAGTGATGCGCGTCGGCTTCGAGCGCGATCGAATGGTGCCCGCGCCCGACTTTCATCAGCACGCGCGCCACGGCAAGATTGATCATGGACGCCGCCACTGAAACCAGCAGCCCGATGCCTACGGATTCCAGCGGCTGCGGATGCCGCAGGCGGTCGACCGCGGCCCAGGCGATGCTCAGCGCGGCAACGACAATCAGGGCGCCTTCAAAGGCGCTGGCGAAATATTCGGCCTTGCCGTGGCCATAAGCATGGCCTTCGTCGGCCGGCGTCATTGCCAGCGCCAGCATCCACAGCGTCATCAGCGCCGCGGCGAGGTTGACGAAGGACTCGACCGCATCGGACAGCAGCCCGACCGAACCGGTCATCCACCAGGCAGCCCCCTTCAGCAGGATGGTGGCGACCGCCGCGGCGATCGACAGCCAGGCATAACGGGTCAGCGAGGGATCGGGCATCGCAAGGGCCCTATAATTACAAGTACTTGATTATATTGATTATTTTTTGAAAGTCAGAGCAACCTTGTGTTGAGTGCGCTGATCGAAGCGCTCGACGTTGACGATGATGCGCTCGTGAATTCCCTCGCCAATCTTCTCCACCGCATCCTCGGCCCAGACGCGGAAGACCAGCTTGCGACCCTCGACCTTGCTCACTTCGGCATGCGCATACACCCGCATGCCCACCGGCGTCGCGGCGGTATGGCTGACATCCAGCCGCGTGCCGACAGTCTGGTGTCCGGCGGGCAGCAAGCCTTCCACGGCATTCAGCGCCGCCTCCTCAAGCAGCATCACCAGCACCGGCGTTGCCAGCACCTTGATCTTGCCGCTGCCGACATGCGGCGCGGTATCGCGCGTGCCGACCATGATTTCCGTGGAGCCCTTCAGGCCCGGTTTCATCGCATCAAGGTCCATCGGTGTCTTTCGTTGCGGTTGTCGACAAACCGATGTTACATTGAATCACCGTCCTTCGAAGCCGCTCAGGAGCAAGGCCTGCCATGCGCCTCGGTTATTTCACGATGCCGCTGCACCCGGCGCACCGTCCGCCGGCAGTCACCCTGCAGGAGGACCGC
>JAHCLD010000025.1 GCA_026125585.1 Burkholderiales bacterium | reverse complement strand
CAGCACGTGGATCTCCAGCGGCCCGAAAAAGCGGGAAAAGCGGATCTGCTGCGCCGGGGTCAGCTGCTGGTCCCGGAACACCAGCACCGAGTAACGGTCATAGGCCGCCTCGATCCGGCGCATCACGCCCGGATCCGGATCCCGCGACAGATCCACTCCCCGGATTTCGGCGCCGATCGGCGCATCCAGGGGCACAACACGCAGTTCTTCAGTGACCACGGCATTCATCATCCAGTCTCCTTGTCCGGTTCGGGGGAAGGCAAGCTCGGTCCGGGGCGGATCATAAAAAACCGGCCGCCATGCTGTAAAAGACTTTTATTTGCTTGAAACCAAACTTGTGGTTATGGTCCCGGCATGAAGTCCGCCAGGGAACACATGAAGCGTCCGGGCATGAAGCTCCAGCAGCTCCGCTACCTCTGCGCGGTCGTCGATCACGGCTTCAACGTGACGGCCGCCTCGCAGGCGCTGTTCACCTCCCAGCCCGGCATCAGCAAGCAGATCCGCCAGCTCGAACGCGAGCTCGGCGTGGACATCCTCGTCCGCCAGGGCAACCGCATCACCGGCCTGACCGAACCCGGCCGCGAACTGGTGCTTGCCGCACAGCGCCTGCTGATCGACTCGCAGGAGCTGCACAGGATCGCGACCAGCCATTCGGCCGCCGACAGCGGCAGCCTGCGCGTGGCGACGACCCATCTGCACGCCCGCTACCCGCTGATTCCCGTGATCAGCGCGTTTTCGCGCAAATACCCGAAGGTCCGCCTCGGCCTGCTGCAGGGCCCGCCCGCGGAAATCGCCAGCCACGTCGGCAGCGGGCGCGCCGACATCGGCATCACCACCGGCCCCACCGACGCCGACCCGACGCTGGTCATGCTGCCCGCCTACCAGATACACCGCTGCCTGATCGCGCCGCCGGGGCACCCGCTGCTGAAATCCCGCCGCCTCACGCTCGCGGCCATCGCCAAATACCCGCTGATCGTCTACGACGCGAACTTCAGTTCCGGCTGGACGGTGTCGCAGGCCTTCGAAAAACAGCGGCTGACCCCGAACGTCGTCCTCAGCGCCACCGACGCCGACGTCATCAAGGCCTACGTGGCCTCGGGGCTGGGCGTCGCCATCCTGCAGAGCATGGCCTATGACCCGAAGGCGGATTCGGGCATCTGCGCCCTGCCGGTGGACCATCTGATCGCCCCCTCCACGACGCACATCATGCTGCGGTCGGGCAAATACCTGACGCGCTACATGTTCGATTTCATCGAAATGTTCTCCAGGAAATGGCCGCCCGCACTGGTCCGCAACGCGCTGCGCAAGAATCTGCGGGAGGTGCGCGGGCATTCATGATCGGGGGGGCATAACCGGTCATAACCAAAAGTTCGGTGCACGGAAAAAAAGTTCTTATGTCGGCAGGTTTCCCCGTATTTAGAATTGCGGGATCGGCGGCCTGAAGCACCGGCGCGGCACAAGACCGGCGGCACCCGATCCCGCTGTGCATCCGCTGGACGGCGCGGCCCGACACCTGACGAGGAGACCTGCATGACCATCATCCGACTGCTGACCGGCGCCGCGGCGCTCTGTTTCATCGCCGCCACCGCCGTCGCCCAATCCTATCCCGCAAAAACCGTGCGCCTGATCTCGCCCTACCCGCCGGGCGGCGGCACCGACGCGACGGCGCGCATCATCGCCCAGGCGCTCGGCGACCAGATGGGCCAGCAGGTCATCGTCGACAGCCGCGGCGGCGCCAGCGGCCAGATCGGCACCGAGCTCGCGGCCAAATCGCCGGCCGACGGCTACACGCTGGTGCTGGGCAACGTCGCGCCGCTGGCGATCCTGCCGGGTTCCGGCCTCAAGCTGCCCTACGACGCCGCGAACAGCTTCACCCCGATCAGCCTGATGGCGCTGTCCGACTACGTGCTGACCGTGCATCCCTCCCTGCCGGCGCGCACGCCGAAAGACCTGCTGGCGCTGGCCAAGGCGAAGCCCAATGCCCTGACCTACGCATCCAGCGGCAACCTCGGCGGGCCGCACCTCGCCGGCGAGCTGATCAACCTGATGGGCGGCGTCAAGATCCTGCACGTGCCGTACAAGGGCAACGGCCCGGCCGCGGTCGCGCTGCTGACCGGCGAGAGCCCGATGATGTTCGGCAGCGGCCCCTCGGTGGTGCCGCACATCAACGCCGGCAAGCTGCGCGCGATCGCGACCACCGGCAAGAAACGCACGAACCCCGAACTGCCGACCGTCGCCGAACTGCTGCCGGGTTACGAAGTCACCCAGTGGTACGGCATCCTCGTACCCGCCGGCACGCCGAAGGACATCGTCGACCGCCTGAACAAGGAAATGGTCCGCGCGATTGCCAATCCCAAGATCGCCGCGATGTTCGTCAAACTCGGCACCCAGCCGGTATCGACCTCGTCCGAGGAATTCGCGGCGTTCATCAAGTCGGAACAGGTCAAGTACGCCAGGGTGATCAAGGAAGCCGGCATCAGGGCCGACTGAGCGCAAACTGAGCGCAAAAACACCGCAAAGACACCTTGCTGCATCGCATGAACGCTCCCGTCGACGAATTCGAGTTCTTCCTGGAAAAGCAGTGGTCCGACGGGCTGCCGGTGGTCACCCCCACCGAGGCCCGCGTGCAATGGATGCTGACCGGCACCCGCCGCGACCCGGACGAGCCGGTCGGCAACATCCCGCCGGCGATGGAGCCCGCCACCGTGCGCACCGTCGCCATCCACGCGGTCATGGCCGGCTGCAAGCCGGAATATCTGCCGGTCGTGCTGGGCGGCATCACGCTGATGCTGCGCGAGGCATTCAACCTGAACGGCGTGCAGGGCACGATGCACGGCGTCGCGCCGCTGATGATCGTCAACGGCCCTTACGCGCAAAAGATCGGCCTGCACGGCGGCAACGGCTGCTTCGGCCCGGGCTTCCGCGCCAACGCCACCATCGGCCGCGCGATCCGGCTGATGCTGACCAATCTCGGCGGCGGCATTCCGGGCGTCGGCTCGGCCACGGTGTTCTCGACGCCGCTGCGCTACACCGCCTGCCTGACCGAGAACACCGAGCGCAGCCCCTGGGGCACGATCGCCGAGTCGCGCGGATACGCGCCCTCGGACAACGTGATCACCTGCGCAATGGTCGAAAGCCCGCGGCTGTGCTACGACGACGTCAGCCAGGAGCCGGAACGGCTGCTGACCGGCATCGCCGACTCGATGGCCGCGATGAGCTCGTGGAACATGCACGTGCGCTCCGACATGGTCGTCGCGATGGGTCCCGAGCAGGCGACCGTCTGCGCCCGTGCCGGCATGAGCCATGCCGACGTGCACCGCCGCCTGCGCGAACTGGCCGGCCGCCGCGTGCGCGACCTGAAGAACGGCGGCAACTGGCGCCGCGAACGCGCGCTGAAAATCAACGTGAATCCCGATGACGACGACTGCTTCGTGCCGGTGATCAAGGACGAACGCGATCTGCACCTCGTCGTCGCCGGCGGCTGGGGTCCGCTGACCGCCATCTGCCACGGCTGGGGCGGCGGCAGCCGCGCCGTGCACGGCGTCTACGAGGCCTGAACGGATCTCTCCCCGCAATTTCCCGGCAACACGGAAAACCAGCATGAATGCCCCTGTCGACGAATTCGAGTTCTTCCTGGAAAAGCAGTGGTCCGACGGCCTGCCGGTGGTCACGCCCACCGAGGCCCGCGTGCAGCAGATGCTCACCGCCACCAGCCGCGATCCCGAAGAATTGATCGGCAACATCCCGCCGGCGATGGAACCGGCCACCGTACGCACGGTCGCCATCCACGCGGTCATGGCCGGCTGCAAGCCGGAATATCTGCCGGTCGTGCTCGGCGGCATCACGCTGATGCTGCGCGAGGAGTTCAACATGAACGGCGTGCAGGGCACGATGCACGGCGTCGCGCCGCTGATGATCGTCAACGGCCCTTACGCGCAGAAGATCGGTTTGCACGGCGGCAACGGCTGCTTCGGGCCGAGCTTCCGCGCCAACGCCACCATCGGCCGCGCGATCCGGCTGATGATGCTGAACCTCGGCGGCGGCATCGCCGGCATCGCCTCGGCGACCATCTTCGCCACGCCGTTGCGCTACACCGCCTGCATCACCGAGAACACCGAGCGCAGCCCCTGGGAAACGCTGGCCTGCGCCAAGGGATACGCCGCCACCGACAACGTGATCACCTGCGCGATGGTCGAAAGCCCGCGCCTGTGCTTCGACGACGTCAGCCAGGAGCCGCAGCGCCTGCTCAACGGCATCGCCGACTCGATGGTGGCCATGGGCTCGTGGAACATGCACGCGCAGTCCGACATGGTGGTGGCCATGGGCCCGCAGCACGCGACGATCTGCGCGAACGCCGGCATGCGCCGCGCCGAGGTCCACGCGAAACTCTGCGAACTGGCCGGCCGCCGCGTGCGTGACCTGAAGAACGGCGGCAACTGGCGCCGCGAGCGCGCGCTGGGTTTCCCGATCAGGGTCGACCCGGACGACGACGATTTTTTCATCCCGGCGATCAAGGACCCGAAGGATCTGCAACTGATCGTCGCCGGCGGCTGGGGCCCCTGCACCGCCGTCTGCCACGGCTGGAGCGGCGGCAGCCGCGCCGTGCACGGCAGCTACGCCGTCTGAACCCTCCGAACCCGCAATAACACAGGAGAAACACCATGAACGACGCACTCGGATTCATCGACCCCACCGCCGGCGGCGGCAAGAGCCGGATCGCGCTCGCGCCGCGCCCGATGGATCTCGCCGGCAAGGTCGTCGGCCTGCTCGACAACACCAAGGAGCAGGGCACGCTGATCCTCGAAACCCTCGGCGCCGCACTGCGCGAGCGCTACGGCGTCGCGCGCGTGGTCCTGCGCAGCAAGGAGCATTACTCCAAGCCGGCGACCGACGCGCTGATCGACGACATGGCGAAAGAGGTGCAGGTGGCGATTGCCGCCGTCGGCGGATGAGGGTCCTGCACGTTGTGCAGTGTGCACGACACCATCGAATTTGAAAAACGCGGCATCCCGGCGACGGTCGTCATCACCCAGGCCTTCCGCAACGCCGCCGTGTTCCAGTTCAAGGGCAAGGGCATGGAGGGACATCCCTATATCGAACTGCCGCACCCGATCAGCAACCTGAAGCCGGAGGAAATGAAGGAAGTGACCCTGCGTTTCGTTGAGCAGACGGTGAAGCAGTTGATCGCCTGATCCGGCGCCTTGCCGGGCAAGGGGCCGGCACCGAAATATGGTGCCGGTCGCCGGGAATATTATATAAGTATTTGTTTTTATTATTTTTTTATCCACTCGATGAAAGTGCGGCACTACATCTGACCGGGTGGCACGTTCGGCTCCTCACCCCACCCTTCTGCTGCGCTCCAAGTGTTTCTTTGTCCCGGGGGAAGAGTGGTTTAAAGCCCTTCTCCCTCTGGGAGAAGGGTTGGGATGAGGGAAACGGTTTTGATAAGACCACAGGCACACCCTTTGGGGTCTGTTGCGGGTTTGCGGCATTCTTGAAATGCTTCCCTCACCCCGGCCCTCTCCCGGAGGGAGAGGGGGAAAACCTTTCTCCCCCGGGACAAAGAAACACTTGGAGCGCAGCAGAGGACAGGGGTGGAGGGAAAAAATTCATAACAAGCCCTAGCGTTCCCGCCCCGCCTCGTGGAACGCCTTCGAAACGGGGGACAGCAGATACTCCAGCACCGTGCGCGTTCCCAGATGGATTTCCGCCGCGACCTGCATGCCCGGCACCAGCGCGTATTGCACGCCCTGCGCCAGCAGATCCTGCGTCTTCATTTCGACGATCGTCTTGTAGGTCAGCGGCAGGGACGTCCTGTTGCGGCCCGTCTCGAGCGCCGCCCCGCCGCTGTTCTGGTTCTCGCTCGCATCGGCGCTGACCTGGCGGACGCTGCCTTCGACCATGCCGTATTTCTGGAACTGGAAGGTCGAGAGCTTCACCTTGACCGGCTGGCCCCGGCGGATGAACCCGACGTCGTCGTTGCTGACCCAGACCTCGGCCACCAGCGGCTCGCCCCTGGGCACGATCGTCATCAATATCGTTCCCGGCGCCGCCACCGTGCCCGCCGTGTGGGTCGCGAGATCCTTCACGATGCCCGCCTGCGGCGCCTTCAGCTCCATCTGCTCCGTCCGGTAATCGTGCTTGGCCAGTTCCTCCTCCAGGCGCTGCGCCTGCGCTGCCGTCTCGATGCGGTCGTTCTGCAACTGCTGCCTGTAATTCGACGTGATCTGGGCCAGTTTCTTCTCGGCCTGCGCAATCGTCGCGCGCAGGCTCTCGACATTCTCGTTCTGCGCCTTCAGGTCCTGCGCGCTTTCGACATACAGGCGCGCGCGCTCCTGCGCCAGCAGCTTTCCCGCGAAACCTTCCTGCGCGAGCTTCGCCCACCCGTCGGCGATGTCCTTGTACATGGGCACGGTTTTTTGCAGCTTCGCCTCCACCTCCTGCGCCGCCTTGAGATCCTGCCGTGCCTTGAGCAGTGTCGCCTTTTCCACGTCCACGGCATCCTGATAAGCCTGCCTGCGGGTGCGGTGCTGCGCCTCCACCTGCGACAGCAGGGATTCGTCGTCGCCGGGCAGTTTCGCGATCGCCGCGCCGGCCATCTCCGCGTCGATGCGGCGCAACTGCAGGCGCTTCAGCCGGAGTTCATTGCCGACCACGCGGCGGTCCGCCTCGGTCAGCGCCGGGTCCATGCGCATCAGCACCTGGCCCTGCCTGACTTCCTCGCCCTCGCGAACGAGGATTTCCTTGACGATCCCCTGCTCCAGCGGCTGCACGATGCGCAGGTAGTTCTGCGGCACCAGCTTGCCGGAAGCCACGGCGACGATGTCGAGCCGGCCAAGGGCGGCCCACGCCAGCAGGCCGCCGAAGAACACCAGCAGCCCCTTCAGCAGCCAGCCCGCGAACGGCGGCGGCGGGGTCGCCTGGACGCGCAGCAGCGGCGCGGCGAAATCCCGCGGCTCCACGCCCGCTCCGGATTTCAGCATCGCCGCATCAGCTCAAACGCACCAGGCCTTCCTGCAGGCCGGTGAACGCATGCAGCGACTGCGCATCCGAACCGAAGCCATTGCCGGCCATCACGCCCTGCGCCGCCGAGAGGCTCATGCCGGTCAGGCCGTCGTTGCGCGCGTACCAGTAAGACAGATCGCCGCCCAGGGCCGCGTCGTCGGACCCGGAAAGGTGATGCGTCAGCAGCGCGTTGCTCAAATCCCAGCGGGTGATCCCCGGATCGCCCGCGCGGGCTGCGTCGAACGCGGCGGCAAGCCCGAGAAAATCGAAGTTCTGGACGCGCCGGTTGAACAGCGGATCGGCCGACTCGCCGTCGAACTCGTCGGTGGCGTCGAGAATCACCTGCAGGTTCAGCAGGCTGCTGCCGCCGACATACCAGTCCTTGAGGATCACCTTGTCGTCGGCGCCCGCGTTCAGGACCAGATCGTCGTTCTCGCGGGAAAGCGACAGGTCGGAATACCGGAGCCCGCCCCCGAGGGAAAGCGTGTTTTCCGCGCCGGCGCCCGCGTACACGGTATCGACGCCGCCCCCGGCATTGAACGCGATGATGTTGCTGCCGTCCCCGGTGTGGATCGTGTCGTCGCCCGAGCCGCCGATGAAAAGATCGTTGCCGTCGCCGCCGGTCATGGTGTCGTTGCCCGCGCCGCCGATCAGGGCGTTGTTGCCGTCCGTGTCGACCAGCGTATCGTCGCCGTCGCCCCCCTCCAGGATCGTCGGGCCCGCCTCGCCGTTCAGCACATCCGGCCCCGCGCCGCCGCGGATCATCCCGCCCTCGGTGGACATCAGCCAGTTTTTCCAGTTGCTCCAGGTCATGCCGTCCCACGCCCGCACCCAGACCTGCTCGGTGCCGGGATTCGCGCCGCCGACGTAGGCGATGTCGCCCAGATCGCCGGCATCGACGACGATGGACTGGCCCGCCGCCTGCTGGACGCCGCCGACCGCCCAGTGGCCGCCGCCGTTCACGTCGTCCCAGAATTCATAACGGACCATCGAATCGCCATCGCCGTCGGAAACGCTGAACAGCATGTCCGCGGCAACGGAATCGTTCTTGAGAATGCCGCCCGCCTGCGCCGCGATCACCGGCGCCGCGTTCGTCAGATGCGGCCAACTGTTGACCGTCAGATCCTTCCAGTCGCTCCAGGTCTGGCCGTCGCTGGCGCGCACCCAGATCCGGTCCGAACCGGCCGTCTCCGATCCGTGAAACTGCACGTCGCCCAGATCGGCCGCCGCGACGGGAATCGCCACGCCGGTGCCGGCGGCGACCCCGTTGACGGAGAAATAGCCGTTCCCCGCCGTCTCGTCGAAGAACTCGTACTGCACGACCGGATCGTCGTCCGCGTCCGACACGGTGAACAGGGAACCGGCGCTCACCGCCTGATCGAGCAGGACCGTCTGCGACGCGGCCACCGAGACTTCCGGCGCGGCATTGGGAATGTGCAGCGCCGACGTCATCTCCCACGACGTCCACTCGCCCCACGTCATGCCGTCGCTCGCGCGCACCCAGACCTGCTCGACGCCGGGATTCGCACCGGCAACGTAATCGGTATCGGGCAGATCGGCCGCCGCCACGACGATGGACTGCCCCGCGGCCTGCTGCACGCCGTTGACGCGGAAATAGCCGCCGCCGGAGACTTCGTCCCAGAACTCGTATTGCACCACGGCATCGCTGTCGGCATCCGTCACGGAGAACAACGATTCCACGCCCGCGGATTGCCCCGTCAACAGCGACGCATCGGCCGCCGTCGCCACCGGCGCGGCATTCGTCGGATGCAGCCAGCTGTTGACCGTCAGGCTCTTCCAGTCGCTCCAGGTCTGGCCGTCGCTGGCGCGCACCCAGACCCGGTCCGAACCGGTCGTTTCCGAGCCGTGAAACTGCACGTCGCCCAGGTCCGCCACCGCGACAGGAATCGCCACGTTGGCGCCGGCGGCAATCCCGTTGACCGAGAAATACCCGTTCCCGGCCGTCTCGTCGAAGAACTCGTACTGCATGACCGGATCGCCGTCCGCGTCCGTCACGGCAAACAGGGAACCGGCATTCACCGCCTGATCGAGCAGGACCGTCTGCGACGCGGCCACCGAAACTTCCGGCGCGGCGTTGGGAATGTGAAGGGCGGTGGTCATGTTCCAGGATTTCCACTCGCCCCACGCCATGCCGTCGTTCGCGCGCACCCAGACCTGTTCGACGCCGGGCGCGGACCCGCCGACATATTCCAGATCCGCAAGCTGCGCGGCCGAGATCACGACCGGATTGTTGTCCTGGGCCACGCCGTCCAGCGAAAAATAACCGCCGCCCGCGACATCGTCCCAGAACTCGTATTGAACCACCGCGTCGCCATCGGCATCCGTCACGGCGAACAGCGAAGAGGCTGCGACCGCCTGATCCCGCAGCACCTCCCCCGCCGAAGCCGCGATCGCCGGCGCGGCGTTGGTCAGATGCGGCCAGGAATGCATCGTCCAGTTTTTCCAGGCGCTCCAGCTCTCGCCGTCGTAAGCACGCACCCAGACCTCGTCCGAGCCGGCCTCCGTCCCGGCGACGAACACCGTGTCCGCCAATTGCGCCGCCGCGACCGGAATCGCCGCGTTGACGCCCGCGACCACGCCGCCCACCGAGAAATGCCCGTTGCCCGCGGTCGAATCCCAGAACTCGTAGGACAGCGGCGCGGTGCCGTCCTCGTCGAACACCGTGAACAGCGACGATGCCGCGACCGTATCGCCGAGCAGAACGAAGGCATCCTGCGCCGACACGACGGGCATATCGTTGACATTGGTGACGGTCAGCGTGAACGTTTCGCTCGCCGAGAGCCCGCCGCCGTCGGTCGCCGTCACCCTGACCGACACAGCGCCGACATCGGCCTGCAGCGGCGTGCCGGAGAACGTGCGGGTCGCGCCGTCGAAAGACAGCCAGGACGGCAGGTCGCTCCCGTCGTCCAGCGTCGCCGTGAAGCTCAGTTCGTCTCCCGCATCGGGATCCGCGAACGTGTCCCCCGGCACCACGAAACTGAACGCGGCGTCTTCGGCGGCCGAAACCGGAGCGATCGGGTTCGCGACGACGGGCGATGCATTCCCGCCGGACTCGAGCTGGCTCAGGAATGCCCGGTCCCAGGTCGAGCCGTCGGAAAACTCCACGTAATCCACGCCCGCGCCGCTCGTGTCGTCCCAAAGGATCCGCACTTCATCGCCGGCACCGGCCTGCAGCACGACGTACTGCCCGTTCCTGAATCCGGTGACGTCCGATTCGAGATAATCCCGCAGGACGACGCGATTGGTTTCACCGGATTCCGTCTGGTCCGTCACCGTGTCGACGCCGTCGCCGGCATTGAAGAAATAGGTGTCGCTGCCCGCGCCGCCGGCAAGGGAGTCGTTGCCCGCCCCGCCTTCAAACCGGTCGTGGATGTTCGTGCCGGTCAGGATGTCCGCGCCGGAAGTGCCGTTGATGTCGAATCCCCGGCTCAGCACATCCCCGTACGTCAACTCATCCCGGAAAGTCCATTCGTCATCCTCATAAGTCCAGAACTGGATGGCCGAAAACAGTTCGGTGCCGTAAACGTCGTCCGGATCGAAACCGGCCAGAAAGATCTCGTCCCCCTCGGTTCCATAACCGATCCGCAGCGAATTCTCGCCAAGGCCGAGAACGATCTGCTCCGGCTCGATGTCGTTGCCAAGCGTGATCAGATCCTCGGAATCCGGGTCCACGATCGTGTCCGATCCGTCGCCGAGATTGAACCAGAACTCGTCCCCTCCAGCCCCTCCGCTGAGGATATCGTTGCCCAGGCCGCCCTCGATGAAATCCCATCCGCCCAGCCCCCGAATGATGTCATCGCCGTCCGTGCCGGAAATGCCGTCATCGAATGGCGTTCCGAGAATGCCGTCCTCTTCAGCCCACCCGATCAGATCACCGATGTAATAAGACACCGTTCCGCCGACCCGGATCTCTTCGATGCCGTGCCCGATCAGATCGTCCGCCGACGGCAGTTCGATGTCGATGGCCTTGTCGTCGCCCCACACCAGACGCAACGCGCGGCGATCCGACCACAAACCCGATGACGGCGTAAAACCCACCAACAGTTCATCGACGCCAAAATTGAAATCCGCAAGCTCCACCACGTCCTTTTCCAGCACGCCGGACTCGAAAAAGGGGCGAAGCGCCTGATGATTGTCCGCGGTGAAATCGGCCAGATCGGACACACCGGGAATGAACTGGACGTCCGCCGGATTGAAATGCATTCCGAGATCGGCGAAATCCCGCATCATGTCTTCAATGGAGTGGTACACCCAGGTGTCGTATCCGTCACCACTGAACGGTCCCCTGAAAATCCGGTCCGGAACGCCGCGCGGAAAACCGGCTGCATCCGTCAGAACCGCATAACTTTTGGTCCCCTCCTCCCCCAAGTCCAACTCAGCCCAGGTAAAACTCGAATGCAACGCCTCGCCCAACCGGTCTCTCATTGCATTCCAGAACGGTATATTCACCTCACCGATCAGCCGATATTTCCCGCCGTAAAACAGGTTGGAATAGGAATCTGCAATGCCGGCCTTTACCGCGAACTCTTCCAGAGAAATGCCGTTCTGATCCTGGACCCAGTCCCAGCCTGCGTCGCTCGAATGAAAATGGAAAGTCGTTTCGCCTTCGCCGCCGCTCAGGAAATCGTCGCCTGCGCCGCCGGACATGACCCGGCCGCCGTGCAAGGTGTCATTGCCGGCGCCGCCGAACGCATAGGCCCCGCCGGTGATCTCGTCGTCGCCCTCGTTGCCGAACACGAAATCGTACTGTCCGGCCTCGACGACGTCGTTCCCCGCGCCGGCATCGATCAGCGCCGCCCGGTCGCCCGTGCTGTCCAGCATGCCCACGATGGTGTTGTCGCTGGCGCCCGCCGTGATCTCCTCGATCACCGGATGCTCGGTCAACTGCTGGTAATTCAGGCTGAAATTGCCGAGTTCGTCCTCACGCAGGAACAGGGGCATCCAGGCCGCATAGCTGGACTCGGTCACCGTGTTCACCATGAAGCCGTTGTTGTAGGAATAGGTGCGCGAGTTGTCGAACGGCCCTTCGATCCCGGCAAAAAAGGTATAGGACTGGACATTCGAGGAAGCGCTGGCGGATTGCTGCGCCTCGATATAGCCGTCATCCGATTCCTGAACCGACACGACCGGCGCCACATGGCGCTGGATCACCGAATTGCCGGATATCGGCAGCGGTACAAACCTGATGCCCTCCCGCACCGCGTAACCGTCAATCGAGAAAAAAGACACCGGATCGTTGATGACGGTCTGCGTCTGCACGATGGGTTCCGGCAGCGCCGGCACCAGCCGCGTCCACTCGGATATCGTCTGCGACCACGTCGCACTGACATAGACATGCGTCGGCAGCTCGAAATTCGACTGCCCGCGCGCGCGCCACTCGCCCAGAAGCTGCTGCTTGTAATCCGCCATCGCCTCCAGGGCATAGGCGCTTTCCGCGCCGCTCTGCGCGTCATAAACATCGAGCAGCGACTGGCTGCCGTCCGCCGCGCTGGCGATCTGCCAGGACGCCGCGCCGCCGTCCGTGAAAAAGCCCTCGATCCGGGCGCCGTCCGCGGAACCGCGCATCCTGACCAGCAAGTCGTCGCCGTCGCGCGAGGTCTTGACGCTCTCCAGCGTCGCGCCTTCCAGCAGCGCCAGCGTGTTGGTCTGCCCGTCGACAGTGTCGATGATGCGGTCGGACCCCATGCCCCAGTACAGGGCATAGGTATCGCTGCCGGCGCCGCCTTCCAGCACGTCGTCGCCGGTCACCAGTTGCATGCCCGGCCTCCGGCGCTCCGGTATCGGGCCGCCGTCCAGAAAATCGTCGCCGTCGCCCCCGCGCAGCACGTCGTTGCCGGCGGTGCCGTACAGCTCGTCGGCGCCGGCCGTGCCCTCCAGCACGCCGATTTCCAGCGCATCCAGTTCCGCTTTCTCGATGGCCTGGCCGTCGTCGAACACGATGCGCTCAATGTCGGCGCCGGCCACGCTGTACTGGCCCTCGACCAGGATTTCGTCGCCGGCGCCATAACGCACGATCAGGTTGCCGTCCCCCGTGCGCAGCAGGGAAACGTCTTCCCGCGCAATGCCCTCGCCGAACACGATCCGGTCAGTGCTGTCCGGATCGGACAGCCCGCGCACGAACAGCGAACCCTCGATCAGGGTATCCAGGCCGTCGCCGCTGACGAAAAGGTAATCGTCGCTGCCCATGCCGCCGGCGAGCAGATCGTTGCCCGATCCGCCATCCAGCACGTCGTTGCCGTTGCCGCCGTCCAGCCGGTCCGCGCCGCCGTCGCCGATCAGCACGTCGTCGCCGTCGCGGCCCTCCAATTCGTCGCTGCCGGCGAAACCGCGGATGCGGTCGGTCACGGAAGTGCCGATCAGTGCCGAGCCGCCCGCGTCGTCCAGCGCCGTGCCGTCGATGTCGAAGCCCTGCGCGAGGATGTCGGCATGGTTCATCGACGTGCCGTCGGCGAAATGAATCGCCCCGAATGCCACCGAGCGCTCGGGAAAATCATTGTTGAAGTCGATAAAATGGATTTGATCGGCGCTTCCCAAAGGATCCTCCGTGTCGGCGAACCCCAGGTCGATCAATAAACTTCCCGGCCTGAATTTGACGTCACTTCTGGATATCCCATCACCCAGGATCAGGACGCTCGCTTCCGGGTCGTTGGCATCTCCAGCAGCCGAATCCACAATTATTTCTATGCCGTCTCCCCGGTTAAATACATAAGTGTCCTTGCCGGCACCGCCGAATAACTGGTCAACCCCCTTCCCCCCAATCAGGATGTCGTTCCCGTCGCCGCCCCTCAGAATGTCGTCGCCGTTGCCGCCGATCAGGACATCGTCACCACCGTCACCCTGCAGCACGTCATCGCCGTCGCCGCCGTCGAGATAATCCGATCCCTGCAAACCCACGTCCGTATCTGGCCCGCTGTCGCCCACAAGCACATCATTGCCGGCACCACCGATGATGACATCGTCACCGCCGTCACCGAACAGCACATCCGCACCACTGCCCCCGTCGATGAAATCGTCGCCCACGCCGGCAAACACCCAGTCGTCGCCTGCGCCGCCGTAAATCACATCGCGCCCGCCCACGCCATCGGCCACCGAGGTAAGACCGCTATAGATCAGTCGATAGGTAAATCCCGAGAACACATCCCCCAGAATCTGCCGGGTCACGTTCCAGCCCGCATCGGGAGCGGTATCGTTGCGGTCACCGACAATATTGTCGTCACCGGCACCGCCAACAAGAATGTCATTCCCGTCGCCACCCAGCAACACATCGTTGGCCGCGCTGCCAACGATCCAGTCGTTGCCCGCCCCGCCGGAGAGAAAATCGCCGATCGCATCAATGGCCTCATCGGTCTCGCCGTTCTGGATGGCAAGCGGCAATGCGATTTTGACGTTGCCGTAGAGTTCGTCATCACCTGCACCGCCGGCGATCATGTCGCCGCCAGCCACCGGGGAAACTCCCAGAACCACAGTGCCGTCCGCGCCGCCCTCGACCACATCGTTGCCAGCGCCCGCGTTCACCACATCGCGGCCGGCACCGGCCTCGATGATGTCCGCTCCGCCGCGGTGCGCATCGATGTGGTCGTTGCCGCCCCCGGCGATGATGTGATCGTTGCCGGCACTGTCGTAGAGTTGGTCTACAAGATCGGGGTCGTCCTCGCCGGTATCGAGGATGTTGCCCAGATCGTCCGCTTCGTTATACGCATAATCCAGCGTGACCGGCAGCGCATAGAACTCGGTGGTGATGGAACCGTCGACCGTGGTGTGATGCAGCACGTAATCGCTGATCAGGGTGGCGTTCTGCCATTCTTCGGGAATCGCCTCGCTCAGCGCGAGCCTTTCATACACCCTGAACAGATTGGGGCCGCTGAAATTCGGTTCGCCGTAGGTCAGCGGCGCACCGCCGGGGCCCTTCAGTTGCGTGCGCTGGCCGGTGAATACTTCGTATTCCTTGTCGCCGAAAATGTCCAGGGTGGTTTCCGGTGCAGCCCGTTGCGCGTCAAACAGGTGGATGCCGAAATCGCCCTCGCTCCAGTCCTTCAGCGTTATGGTGCCGCCACCCTCGCCGTTGATGACCACAACCAGATCATCGCCGACCTTGATGTAGTTGAATTTTTCATCGGCGCTGCGCCACGTCGTATCGTTCAGTTTCGTGGAGGCATCGATGGCGACGGTCGCCTGGACATCCGTCACGCGCCCAAGCGGACTGAAACTGGTTTTAACGATGCGCAGAATACCTTTGCCGTCGGCATCGAGCACGGTATCCGCGCCATCGCCATTGATGGTCTCGCCCAAAAAACCGTTGCGGATCGTCGTGTTGTAGACGTACAGATCCATCCCGCGACCGCCTTCCAGATAATCCTGGCCACTACGTCCCTCCAGAATATCCGCACCGTTTCCACCGAAGAGCTTGTCGCCGGTCAGGTAGTCACTGCCTTGCAGATAACGGCCTGAATCATCCGCAAACTGGATGACTTCCGTCGGCAATGTGTTTGGCGTCCAGTTTGCCGGCTGCGCAAAAAACACACGCTCCCGTCCATTTTCGTAGTAACGGTACTCAAACTCCTGAGCACCATTGTCGGGAAATACGGCGACGTCGGGATTGTCTTGCGTATTGCGCAGCATGATAGTGTGAAGCAGTTTCGCCCGCTCTTCTATCCATTGCTGCGTCAACCCACCGTTATTTGCATCGTAGAGATTGAGCTCTCCTTTGCGATTGCGATCTTCATATAAAGTGTCGCCAATAATCGCGAAAGGATTAAGCTCTTTGAGTGCATAGCGATAGGCGACGGCTGTGGAACCTTTTGCCAAATCGGCAATACCCGTGGCTGCTGAACTGGCCAACGAATCAAATACATAACCCTTATCTTTGATCAGGTCTTCCAGCTTAAAAATTGCTTGATGCTGATCATTGCGCGCATCGATTTCGCCTTTGCCGGTCCACATGTCAAACCCACTACTGGCATCTGACGTAAAAGAATTAAGCGCGGCAATATCCGATGTTTTCAGCAGGCGATGCAGGGCCTGGATCAATACTTCTTCTGATTGCCCCGGATCATGCGAAGTAACTGCCATTAACGTGGCAATTTCCGGGAAATCCAGCGTAGGTTTTAATTTGGCAAGAAAATTGTGCAGTGCCAGTGCATCAACAATCTGCTCGATCGAATGTGAGTTGATCTCGACGGGGACAAAGGTTTCTGTACCCAAGCCACTCGCGCCAGTCAATACTGATGAAATAACACTGAGATCATCGCCCGGAGCACTATCTTCGCTTTCCATGTTGCGGATAGTGATATCCGAGTACGCCGGCAATGCGGTCGTATTGGTCAACCCATTCAATATGGGAATGAATTGTTCCGTGGCGCGCTGCGCACTGTTGTCGATAAACAACACATCCGAACCCAACGTGGTAGCCAGACTCGCCCGGGCGAGTCCCAGGACGGCGTCAGCGAGCACACCAGGCAACGCTGGCAATACGTCCGCCACGTTCACGGCAACAGGATCAATGCCGGCACTGTTAAAAACATAAACTTCCGAATCTATCCAATCCGGAAACAAGCGGGCCGCAAGCACGGCAAGGTGACCGCCCAAGCTATGGCCAGTAACCTTGATTTTCTCAGTCAGCGCAGTACCACTCTCGCCAACGCCTGTCGCAGTACCCGTGAATGTCGTGAATTCCAGATAAACCGGCATCGGCACCGGTATTGGTCCACCCAAGGCACCGCTCAACGTCACATAGTTGTCGTTTCCCACCGGCTGCACCGTGGTAGCGCTGACTTTGATCTGCTCTACCGATGTACCACGCTCCGCCCGCAGCCGCAGTAGCAGGTTAGTCATTGAAACGACCTGGGTAATAGCGGACCCCAGCAAACCAATACCGCCAATGTCCGCACCGAGAAGGTCTACGGCAAGATCTTCAGTCGGCTCCGTGCCACGGATCGCCAACACACGCTCGCCTCCTTGCTTGAACAGTGTCGCAGCAAAGCCACTTTTGTCATCCGCATATGCGGGAATGTCACCGCCGTAGTAGTTTTCGATGACCCACTGCTCAACTCCTGGCACAGCATCGACTGGATTAAATAACCTATTGCCAAGTATCGGCGGGAGACGGCCATTAGATTGTGTTTCAGCCAAATCCAGAAAGTCAGAAACATATGTGCCAGAGTCTGGCGATAAACTGCCCGCTCTAACATAAGCTGCCGTGGCAAGAACAGAATATTTGTAATAATCGGCAATAGTTGGATTTGGCATGCGAACCCTTAATTTTATTTAATGGGTTTCAAGGTCAAAGCATAAATCGACAATGTGCCGTATTTACGCACGTCAGATTCAGTTTCTACGCATGGGATCGTTGGTCTGCTCAAGTGAATGAAAAACCAATAAGCCCCGCGGTAGTAATTCACGAATTTCCCAAGAATTTCGCCTGTCTGGACATCTTCAACCACGTTCTCGAATCGCGTGATCTGGTGTGCCACCGGGGTATGTCTGTTCAACACCTTGTAGTGATACCTCGCCGTGGGCCGATCGAGTTTGGTGACGCGCCAGGCATACCCGGTGTCAACTTCCACATTGATCTGCACCTGTTCATCTACAGGATGCATGATCCATTCATTTCTGTTTTTCTTCAGTTCCTTTCCCGGATACGTTTCAATGAACCATGCAATTGCGTGCTCTTTTTCTTCATCGGATGCCTTTTCCACCCTGCGAAATTTACGCCCTTCGCGAAATTTACGCTCTTCCCTGGATTCGATGAATTTGTAAGATGGTCCACCGACAATTCTTGTGATGGTACGTCCCGTATCGTTGAAGTACCCTTCCACTTCCACCGTCCTGTTAATTACGATTCCTGCGTCCTTTCGGCAAAGCTGCCCGAAATTCCACGCAATCCAGAATTCCTCCAGCCACGGCAACACCAGTACCAGCGTCACTACTGGCCATACAGCCGGTCCGCTGAACTTGCGCTTGTAGAGCTTGACCCAGATGAACCAGAACACGCCCAGAACAATGGCGTAGAGAACCGCGATGAAAATCAGGCTGAAGATGCTCGGGTAATAGAAGCGCATGACCAACCCAGTCAGGAATTAACAGGATTGAAAGCACAATAGATCAAAATTACCGAAGTCGATTTCGTTTTCATGCGTCTCTCTCAAAAATTCAACCCCGCCTGCCCCCAGCCCACCGTTATGCCGACAACCATCCCTTGATTCGACCGCATCACCGCAAAGAGACTCGCGCCCATATCCCCGCACGATTCACTTGCTACAACTTGGCCAATGCCCGTGAAATAGCCTGTTTCATGGGGCGGCGTATTTCCGGCTTGACGACAAATCGATCCGATCCAGTCGAGGCTCCCCGGACCGTCAGCATGAGAACGTAGGCACCCTTGCTGACAACATAGGCGGCCGTATGGCCGCTTGCTGTCCATACCGCTGAATCCCCGAGGAACCATTCGGTCGAAGTGGAGACTCCCTGTACCTTCGAGGAAGCCGCCTTGGTCACGACCGCCTTTGCGGAAGCCGGCGATTCATGCTCGGCAATCCTCAATGACAGAACGATTAGCGGCTGGTCTACGGCAAAGTCGCAATTTGAAAGGGCGCGGCCCTGATTCTGCGACGTGAAGGGTGTTGGCCCCCGGGCTGCGGCACGACCGAAAATTTCGCTTGCGGTCGCTTTGTCCAACAGGTTGCATGCAGTGGTTTCGGCAGCGATGGCTTGAGATGCTGCAAGCAACAAGAAAACAGCGATGGCAAAGCGCAGGTTTCTGGTCATCGTCAAAGTCGCCAAAGTCGATTTCATTCTTACTCCCCCTCCAACCAGACGTTGAAACAATGGTTTTTGTCCGAACCTGAAAATCGCGCGCCCAAGAGGCGACCGCAACCCGATTGACCTGACATGACGTTGACAGGCCGGCGCCTGCACGTAAAAGAAGAGAAGGTTTGAAATCGCCTGGAGAGCGATCGGAGAAAACGAAAGCCCCGCCCCAACACGAACCCGCGGCTCTGCGCAGGAATGCGCCCTCCCGGCCTTTGCTGCAGTTTCCTCGAAACCTGCTGCATGAATCCCCCGTTCTTTTGTTGAAACCAGGGTATCTGGGCGCTGCGGTTGTTTTTCTTCTTGTTTGATCAAATGCTGACGGAATATCCAGGCGAGGTCAAACTTGATTGACGGATATCGGTTCAACCAAATAGGTTGCGACGCTCGCTGTCTGGAGCGCGCCGATCTCACCGATGATTAAACAGGGAAAAACAACCGGCCGAGTACTCCGGCTCACTGCCCGAATGAGTGACCGGATGTCGGACTCCGCTTCCACATATCATCAAGCACAGGCTGCGCGGTTGCGCTTGTGCCGCGCGCGGCCGGAATCTCGTGGAAAAACCTGGATTCCGGCTTGCGCCGGAATGACGGGGGTGTGAAATGGTTGCCGCGGCAACAGCCTGTCATGCACTTGGACATTCATTGTGAATCAACAACAGTAATGAACTTGCGAAAATCTTCCCTCATCCCCACCCTTCTCCCGGAGGGAGAAGGGCTTTAAACCCCTCTCTTCTCGGGACAAGGGAACGCTGGAAGCGCAGCAGAGGGGTGGGGATGAAGGAAGATTTCGCAAGCGCGTCACAGACCCTGGATTCCGGCTTGCGCCGGAATGACGGTGGTATGAAATGGTTGCCGCGGCAGCTAGCTGCGCGCGAAATCGAGCAACGGCGGGTAATGGCCGGCATCCGCCGCGCGCAATGCAGCGAGGTACCGATCCCGGGCATCACCGATCGCCTCCAGACTGGCGCCACCCCAACTGAAAGGCGCAGCGCCGTTCCTCCGCAACAGCACATCCGTCATCAGCCGCGCATGACGGCCGTTGCCGTTGGGAAAGGGATGGATCGCCACCAACCGGTGATGGAAACGCACCGCGGTCTCGTCCAGCACAAAAATCCGGTGCTCGATCCAGTAGCGCGTGTTCTCCAATAATTCGCGCAACTGCACGGCCACCTGTGCGGCATCCACGCCGATGTTCTTGCCGGTGGCGCGAAAAGTACCCGCCCAGCGCCAGGTGTTGCCGAACAGGCGCCGGTGCAGCTCGCGCACGAAACGTTCGCTGAGCACATCACGCTCACGCGCGCGCATCGCCCATGCACTGCCTTCCAGCACGTTCGCCTGCTCCCACTGGTTCAGTTCCGCCTGCGTGCGGATATGGCGGGGAATCAGGCCGCGCGCCTCGTCGGGATCGAGCGGCGTTGCGCCCGGCGCATGCGCGTCGCCAATCATCGCGCGTTCAGCGAAGCATCATTCCCACAGCCGCGAACGCCGGCCGCGCAGCAAATCCTGCTTGCGCTGCTCCACCTGCAGGCGCGTGTAGGCGTCGTCGGCGCGCTGCTGCTCCAGCGCCATCGAATGCGCGACCGTGCTGACCTCGGCTTCGGCCAATTGCCGCGCGCGCGCTTCGACCCTGTCGCGCAGCGGCTGGTCAGGCACCAGCGCATGCGTGAGCCGGCAATCGAGCGCGGCGCCGAGACGGCGCAACTGGCCGAGCGAAATCGTGCCCGCGGCCTCGCGCCGCTCGGCGGCAACCCAGGTGGACTGCGACACGCCGGCACGCTGCGCGGCCTGGCGCGTGCTGATGCCCAGCGCGCTGCGAATGGTCCGCAGCCAGCCCTCCGCGGGCGGCGGTTCGGCAAGCGCCCGCCACGGCGCAAGCGCCTGATCGAGCTGGGTCAGGTAAAGATCTCGAGTGTTCATGATCGTTTATAAGCATTCAAAATGAATATGGATGATAGTTTATAAACGCTCATGGCACAATTTTTTGAATGCTTATAAGAACTCAAATTATGCCCAGTTATATCAATTTTATCAATAAAATCAAATAATTATG